>JASHOZ010000047.1 GCA_030038395.1 Nitrososphaerales archaeon | reverse complement strand
GTGCTCGGCCGACGAGGGGGTCAAGAAGGCGTGCAGCTTCATGCGCGGGTACCTCGACGGCTGGGGGAAGGTCATGCTCGGGAGGGAAGTGAAGTCGACCGAGGTGAAGTGCAGGTTCAACGGGGACGAAGCGTGCGAGTTCGTGATGGACCGCCCGAAGGACCGGCCCTAGGCCGCTTCTGCAGGAAGGCGTGTGTTACGGCTGGTCCCGAACAGCTCCGCTAGTCCGAAGCACCGTACTTCACGCCGCGAACACCCGGTCGATGGACCTCCGCCCAGCGCTCTGCCTCCTCGCCTAGCGTCCTATCGAGCGCTTCAAGCGCGTATTCGACGTCCCTGAACCTGTCAGGGAATGTGCTCGGGACGCGCGACCCCCTATGGTAATGCTCATGCATCTCGTCGGCTTCCTCGACTGCCTTGAGCAGGCGCGCGTCGCGCTTTTGCTTCGCGATCTCTCTTCCACAGCCCACAACTGACCCGTGACTGTGGTAGACCTTGTTCTCTCTGAGCAGGATTATCGCATGGATGTAGTTCGCCACTGCTCCCCACAGCAGTTCCCCCGCCTTCTCATACTCTTCCTTCCCAGCGGCCTCTTGGCTGTTCCTGAAGTACTGCGCGGCTCTGTTCCTGAGCCCTTCCAGCCTCTCCACTGTCTCTAGACTCTCTTCCAAGAGGTCACCGCTCCTGAGGTCGCCGCGATCTGGGCTTCATACATGTTGCCGAAGGACTCGAGCTGGACGACCCACGTCGACCCCTTCTTTTCTGCATACGTCGCTACCGAGAAGAGAACGCCCGGTGACATCGCAGTGTTCCGCGCTATGCTGACTGCTTGCGTCGAAGACCTGACCGGTCCGCCGGTGCTCACTCGCTGGCCGACCCCTCTCTCCACCACCCCGCCCGCCCCTACCTGAACCTGTCTGACCGCAACAGACTGCCCCCTCGGGCCTAGAGTGCGCCGCCGGGACTGCCGGCACAGACAGAGTCCTTCTCGGCCCTGACCACGCTCCACGAGGCAGCGTGACTCCGGTCGAACTCTGAGAGTTGGCCCCCGGCCTGAGGACGCCCCGAGCCCAGCAACGTTAAAGAACTTGGGTGGAACGGTCTTGAACGAATTCTTTGGGGCTCCGCTAGGATGAAGTGTGAGTATTGCGGGAGAGACGAGTCCCTCCCCTTCGTCTGCAACTACTGCGGCGGGGCCTTCTGCCCCGACCACAGGCTCCCCGAGGCGCACGCATGCAAGGGGGACCTCTCGCAGCGGAGGATGATCACCCCTCCCCCACAGACGACGTTCAGCTGGTCCGACTCGTCCCTCGCTCAGGAGCCCCCCCACGAGATGGGGAAGCCGTTCTCGGGCGTGGAGATCAGAGACATAGCGATAGCGTGGGTCGGGCTCGGGACCGCGTTCACCATCGCCCTGTTCGGCGGAGTATTCGGGCTCGGGAGCAACGCCGACTTGGGCTCCGCGCCCCTCGTGTTCGGGATAGCCCTCGTGACCGTCGGCTCGGGGTTCGTCCTTCACGAGCTTAGTCACAAGTTCACCGCGCAGAGCTACGGGTACTGGGCGGAGTTCAGGATGTGGCCGTTCGGGCTCGTCCTGGCTCTGGCGACGTCGTTCATCGGCTTCATCTTCGCCGCCCCGGGGGCGACGTACATCTCCGGCACGAACATAACACCCGCCGAGAACGGCAAGATATCCCTCGCCGGCCCTCTGACGAACGTCGGCGTGGCCATCGCCTTCTTCCCGTTCGCGCTGGCCTTCCCATCCTCGTCGGCGTTCGGCGAGCTGGGGATCATCGGGACGCAGATCAACATCTTCCTCGCTCTGTTCAACATGCTCCCCGTGATGCCCCTCGACGGCGCGAAGGTCTGGCGCTGGAGCAAGCTCAGGTGGGCAGCGGTCTTCGTCCCCCTGCTAGTCGTCTTCGCCCTCTGGATCGGCATCATCTAGGCATCCTCGCGCAGACCGGTGGTCACAGGCAGCGTCAACGTGGCCAGACCATTCTGTTAAGCTAATTTCGCACCCTGTGCTATGCATACAACGGGGACTATCTTAACAGGATATGAGCCTCGGCAAGGGTCCGATGAGCATCCTCTCCGACTGGGCGTCCTCGATGGGCGCGTTCAGGCGCAACAAGGTTCCCGCGGAGAAGAAGGTCGTGGCCGCCGCCCTCTGCAACTCCGGGTACTCGTACCGCGGGGTGGCCGCGATGATCGGGGGTATGTCATACATAGCCGCGCGGGACGCGTATCTCGCACTCGTCACGAGCATGCCGCAGGCTGCCAAGAGGTCCAGGAGGGAGGTCGTCGTCGACGGGGAGGACTTCGCGGGAGGCAGTGGGACCATCCACCTCTGGTTGGCGCGGGACGGGCAGACGGGCGAGATAATGGCCTTCAACGCCTCGCCGGGACCGACGGCGGAGGACGCGGCGAGGTTCCTCGCGTCGGTGGGTTCTCAGTGCGCCAACAGGCCGGCGGTGCGCCTCGGCTCGGGAGACAGGGCCCCGAAGTGCATGGCGAACCTGGACCTGTACTTCCACCCCGCGTCTCCGCCCTCGCTGATAGGCAGGATCGGGAAGCTCCTGCTGGGGAACCAGTGACGCGCTGCCACGGCCGTTAAATGCGCGGCCGCACTTGTTGCCGTGGAGGAAACGGGACAGGCGAGCTTCGCTGTCGGGCCCACCGCCCAGAGTACTGATGGGGTGCTCCTCGACGACGCCCTCGACGCCTGCTTCGGCGCCGGGTTCGCGCGCGTGATGGAGTTCGAAGTCGAAAGGAGGTTGGGTTGCACCAAGATGCAGGCGCTCACAACCGCGCCGGACGCCCTCCGCTCCACTCTGAAGGATGTCTTCCTCTTCGACTGGGTGGTTGACCTCATCTTCAGGCAGGCGCGGGCGCGTCTGGTCATGTCCGCGCTGACTACAGGGGGGATGGAGGAGCTCTCGCGCACGGAGGGTGCCATCACACGCTTCGTGGAGAAGCGCCCTCCCGCCGCGCCAAGGTAGGCGCTACGACGCAGAACCACACGGAGGTCTCGGCTGAGGGAGCCCTACTTCGTCGTAAGCATCCTGACTCTGGCCGTCGGAGCCGTCCTCTTGGTCGAGACGGGCGGCTCCGACTGCTCCGTCCCGTTCTCGTGCGGGCCATATCCGGGCCAAGCGGGCACGGCGATCCAGGGCGCGACCTGCGGCCTCTGGCCGACCGTCATCTTGGCTGCGGGGGCGCTCCTGACGGTCTACTGCACTCGGGCTGGCCGAGAGTCGACGCCGAGCGACTGAGCGGAACCTTCGATGTGACGCGCGGCTGGAGAGGATGCTTGCGAGGTGTTAAATACGACGTATAACTCTTATCACGTGCGAGGGTTCAGATTGAGGGAATCGAGGGTGCAAGCGACCAAAGTCGGGGGCTCACTGATGGTGCGGCTCCCCGCAGCTCTGGCGAAGGCTGAAGGGATAGAAGAGGGGGACGAAGTCGAACTCACCTTCAGGAAGGCGAGGACGAGCTGGCTGGGGAGCATGCCCGACCTTCCTAGCATGACCAGGGCGGACGAGCTTGACATCCACGAATAGGTATGTGGTCGACTCGTGGGCCTGGGTCGAGTACCTCAGAGGCTCCGACGGAGGCAGGCGCGTCGAGCGCTACGTCGACGAGGGCGCACAGTTGCTCACGCACGTCTTCTCCGTCGCCGAGGTCGCGTCCAAGGCCCGGAGGTCAGGCGGCGATCACGAAGGGGCAGTCAGGCGTATAGCTTCCCTGTCCACTGTCCACGCCCCTGACAGGGATGACGCACACAAGGCGGGCCTCCTCCACGCAGACGTAAGAAAGAGTTCTTCCAACTTCAGTCTCGCCGACGCATTCGTCCTTCAGCTGGCAAGGAAGAGGAATGCGAAGGTGCTCACTGGCGACCCGGACTTCAAGGGCATCAGGGAAGCCATCCTGCTGCGCGACTGAACCCGATCCGACTCCACTAGCTTCGTCGCACGGGCTGAGAGGAGTCAATCCGACTCCACATACAGAATCGAAGTCAGAGGGATGACCAGCTCCTTCCCTTTCCACGTGGTCTTGATGTATCCGTTCGGTGCAGAGCTCCAGTCGATGCCTTCGACATGGAATGACTTGTCCAGCGTCCCTAGCCCTGCTGGAACCAGGACGATCTTTGGCGTAGCTCAGGGCCGTTGGCGCGTCAATTCTTAACCCTTCGACCTCCTCTTGAGCCCCTGACTGGCGGGCCAGGAAGGGGGGAAAAGAGCGTGCCGGAATGCTCCTCTCGCGCTCGTCGTCGGTCGCTAGGGCGTGGTCGTCTGCGCCGGCTGAGGCGCCTGCGCCGCGGGCTTCGGCTTCTCCTTCATCATCCAGTAAGCGAGTCCGATGATGACGAGGACGATCCCCAGCGCGACCCCGGTCTCCCCGATGGTGTGGTGGTACTTCGCTGCGTACATCGCGCCCCCGACGATGATTGCGAGGATGCCGAGGCCCGTGGCCCCTATCCCGATCCCTATCTTCACGGGACTCTGCCTCGGCGGGTTCAGTATTTAGCCCTGAGCAGCCGGACCCGGGGAACCCAACCGCGCCACCGTTGAGGTCCCTCACGCTGGGGGAGACGAGCAGCTCGGCAGCAGCCGGCGTCGTCGGTAGAGAAGTCGCACACGGGGCATCGGACCCCCGCGGCACGTTTATCCTCAGGGGGGATGTCTATGCGAACATGGAAAGAGGCGCGCAGTTCCTCCTTGTCGTCGCACTCTCCGTCGCGATGGTCGCTTTCGCAACCTTCGCTTCTCCCCGCCAGCCTCCTATCGGGCATGCGTCACTACAGGCTGCCACCGGGTGCGGCACGGGTACCGCGGTCCTGAATCCCGCAGACAACCCTCTCGTCGAGGGGATACAGCAGACGCACGGGTCCCTGTACCTCGAGAACGGCACAGCGTACTCTGCCTTGCTATACGGGTACTCATCGGGGCTTGGCGTCCCATCAGAGACCATAGTGACATTCTTCTCTCCCGATTGCTCCGCGGTGATAGAAGCTTACGTGATAACCGCTCCCGCGTCGGGCGCATCCTCGGTCGGCCCGGGTCAGGTCGCCGCTGCGCAGGGGTCCCCAGGGGCCAACTCGTCTACGGGTGTCACCCTCCTGGCGGACGTCAACCTAACGGCGGACGCGACAAGCGGGGCGCACCACTTCACCCCTATCCTATTCGAGTTGTTACGGTACAACACGACTGGGTTATCGTTCACTTAGGGCCGTAACTACCTCGCTACTTGAGCGGTCAAGTTGTTGCCGCCGACGCGCATGGGGCGGGCGGGGGAGAGCGGGCGACCTGAACGAGTATCCACGTCGATATCGACGTCGATGGAGGCGAGGCGTACTTCCTACGCCGGGGAGCTCCGGAGGCGCCCCCTGGCTTCCCTCAGGCCGATCGGGGGTGGCCGTTAATAGCGTCTTGAGAATCTGGCATACAGCATGTCAGGCCGCCGGGAGCGAACCTGGCCCATCCCTGGTTCGCGACATGTTGCGCAACCGCCAGGGCC
>JASHOZ010000046.1 GCA_030038395.1 Nitrososphaerales archaeon | reverse complement strand
CGAGGACGGGGAGGGGCTCCTTGTCGCCCCGGTAGTCAAGGCTGACATGGTTCACCGTGACGATAGGGGCGCCGGCGGCTATCTGGCTCGATGCTTCGGCCAACCTCTCGGTCCCACCCCGTCAGCGGTTATACATGTATCGAGGAGCCTCTAGCATAGGGCCCGTGCAACTCTAGAAGGGCGGGACAGCGTGCAGCCCATCTGCGCCCTGGGTGGCTGAGAGCCTTCTTCTACTCCTATCGACTGAGGAATACCGAAGATGAGGCGGGACACCTACCTGACCGGCTCGACGAGGAAGGGCTCGGACGAGATCACGAGAGCGTCCTTCCCTGCGGTCGGGCTCGCCTAATGCCGGCGGAGTGAGGTCCTCGGTGTCAAATGTCAAGCAGAGCTCGCTGGTATGTCGGGAGCGGTGGGGGCATGCCCAAGCCCAAGTCTAACCAATAAATAACATCATGACTGGTTCAGTGCGTCCAAAGCCAATGCCACGACGGCGAAGGGGAAGGTCCGAGGGCCTGGGGCTGGCGACTGCCTTGCTCGTGGCATCCACTCTTCTTGTGCTTGCACCAAGGGGCGTTGCCCTTACCGCTGCAATCGGTCCCGTCGTCCAACCCGATGGCGGGCCCGCATCTCTCTTGGCGCGAGCCCGGAGCACAGTCGCCCTAGGCGGTACCTCTGGGTCAGCAGGCGGGAACTCGTACGCCGGCTACGCATACTCCTTGCCCGGCCCTCTGGCGGCTGGTGTCTCCGCAGCTACTATACCGAGTTCCTCGACAGCCACATCAAGTGGCTTGGCGGCCCAATCATCCAACACATCGTCGACGGCCGCCTTCTACGTCCCGTCGCCTTCGCAAATAGGCGAAGCCTTCTCCCTCCAGTGCACGGCCTTGAACAGCACTTCGCTGGTCGGCTCAGCGGTCGGGACAAACGAGCAGTTCGCGTACTCTTGCGACGAGTCCGCCGAGCTCGTCACCTTCATCTGGCAAGACATAGGCAGCTACGCGGGCGCGGATTCTGTCCTCAACGTGGGCATCAGTGCCGACGCCCCAGAGGTCTCGAACTTCACCGTTAACGGAAACCCGGCCTTCTACGGTGCAAACTCCCCTGGCTTCTTCGTGCTCGAGACGGTGTCAGGGAACTACACGATGAGCGTGTATTTCTTCGCCCTGTCGAGCTGGCTGTCTGGGATGCCCCCAGCGGACACCATAGAGACGTTGCTGAGCGCGTCGATTGGCTCGCCTGTCACCATCACGCCATCGCCTGCGGCCTTCTACGTCCCGTCACCCGCGCAGGTAGGCGACGCCTTCGCCCTCCGGTGCACGACCCTCGGCAGCAACTCCTCAGTTGGCTGGCCCGTCCAGGGAGCAAACGAGTCTCTCGAATACGAGTGCGACAGTGCCACTGAAGTCGTCACCTTCAGCTGGCAGAATATGGGGAGCAACGCGCGGGCGGTTTCTGCCCTCGATGCGAGCATCAATACCTACAGTCCCAAGGTTTCGCGCTTCACTGTGAATGGCAGCTCGGCCTTTTACGCTTCAAGCTCGTCGGGCTTCGTGCTCGAGACGGTGTCAGGGAACTACACGATGAGCGTGTACTTCCAAGCCCTTTCGAGCTGGCCGTCTGGAATGCCGCCAGAGGATACGATGGAGACGTTGCTGAGCTCATCGATAGGCTCCCCTGTAGCGCTTCAGGGGTTCTCTGCCATTGGCACGTCGCCGGCGTCGGGGAATGGTCTGTTGTCTCTTCTCTCTTCAAACGCGCCGCTTACAGTCATTCTCTCAGCCGTGGGAGTACTCGGGACTTCCGTGTATGTTAGGCGGAAGGTCCAGGCTGCATCATCGGTCTTGACGGCTCCCGAGGAGAGGGAACGAACCCTCTCCGCGATCATGTTCACGGACATCGTTGGGTATTCCACCGTCACGCACCGCAGGGAGGACGAAGCCATGGGCTTGGTGAAGGAACAAGAAGACATCGTCAGGCCACAGATCGAGAAGCATGGGGGGAGGGAAGTGAAGACGATAGGCGACTCGTTTCTCGCGGAATTCCCGAGCGCGGTGGAGGCTGTGAAGTGCGCACTTGGCATACAACTCTCCGTACACGACCTTGAAGGCTCAAGGCCGGAGGGAGCCAGGATGCGCCTGAGGATAGGGATTCATCTAGGAGAAGTGCTCCACAAGGAGCATGACGTGTTCGGGGACACGGTGAACGTAGCTTCGAGGGTTCTCTCCCTGGCTCCCCCGGGAGGGATATGCGTCACAAGAGAAGTCTTCGACAACGTCAAGAACAAGCTCGACCTTTCGTTCGAGTCGATAGGAAGTCGAGAACTCAAAAACATCCCCGAAACGCACGAGGTATTCAGAGCCAGGCTTCCATGGGACAAGTGAGGCTCTCGTATCGGCAGGGAGCCGTCGAAGCTCATGAAGCCTAGAGCACGCCCGAGGGGCCCTGCACGCTGGACCTACCGATTGTACGTGTACCGCTTCGTCACCCTGTGGTACACACGTCTCCAGACGGTCAGGTTGAAGACGACGATCAACACCGTCATGGAGACCACCGCCAGGAAGATTGTCGTGTTGTTCCCGGCGTTGGTTGCGATGGTTATCGTCTTGCCAATCCCGGACGCCACCTGGGTCAGCGGTGGCGACTTCGGGCTCAACTGGAAGTACTCTGCGATGATGAGCGCGTTCCACGCCCCGCCCACGGCCGTGATCGCTCCCGTGACAAGCGCAGTCAGGGCGCTGGGTATGTAGACGTCTCTCCATGCGGCCCTCCTCCCGACCTTATAGACGTGGGGCAGGTCCTTGATGTCGGCGGGGAGCGTCCTCACCCCGGCCATCACATTGAAGACGATGTACCAGAAGACGGAGAGGAAGATCACGATCGCGGCCACCGCCTCAGGCACGCCTCCGATGATCGGGATCAGGACAATCGCAGGGAGGAGGATTGGTGCCGGTATCGAGGAGATGACCTCTAGCAACGGCGATATCGTGTCGTAGAGCTTGAAGTTGAGCGAGATGGCGATGCCAAGCGGGAGGCCTATAGCGATGCAGATGCCGACGACGTACCAGACCCTGATGAAGGAGACGCCCAGGGCGTAGAGGATCCCGAGCTCGTTGGTCGCCAGGTTCGAGAGCGAGGGGACGCTGCTCAGATGCAGCGCACCTGAAGCCATCAGCGTCTCGGCTACCAGAACCAGGAAGAGACCTAGGAATATCAGGAGCGCGTACTTGATCCCTCGCCTGAAGCGGGATATCGACGACGTGAACTTCGTGACCCCCCTGTCGTGGGCCATGAGGAACAGCTTGGAGATGCTCCTGTGGTTGACCCACGAGTAGAAGCGCATTATCGGGTCGCGGTGCGCCTCTCTCGGCTCCTCCATCATCTTGAACCTCTCCGACCACAGCGCGAACTCGCGCAGGAAGAGGAACCTCCAGACGACCACGGCGGCGATGATCCCGACTATGAGGAGGACGTAGTTGGGGTAGTCGGGGGCCGCCGGGTTCCCGAACGTCGCGACCGCGACGCCGATGCCGTACGGGATGGGGACGTTCGCAGGCCCGTAGCTTATGATCTCGCTCGCCACGAGGAAAAAGAGTCCGACCGCCCACGAGATTTGCGTGTTGTACGCTATCCTGCTCATGGAGGCGGGAATGTACAGCGTCCTTACCCTCTGCCAGGTGCTCGCCCTCGTGACGTTGAGCAGGTCGGTGTACTCCTGGGGGATGGCCTTCACCGACTCGTACACTCCGAAGGCGATGTTCCAGGACATGCTAGTGAAGATCAGCACGATGACCGCAAGGTTCGCCCCGACCCAGTTCGGGATCGCCCCGTATATCCCCCCTATCACGAACGGGAAGAAGCCCAGTATGGGGATTGACTGGAATATGTCCAGGAGGGGGAGGATGACGCCCTCGGCCCTCTTGCTCCGTGCCGCCCAGATACCGACGGCGAGCGCGAAGAGGACGCTGAGTACGAGCGCGATTATCATCCTCGTCCAAGAGGCGAGGATGTCTAAGGCGACAAGGCCGAATTGTAGGGCTACCGTAGGCCTCGGCCGTGCCCGACCCATACTCTATTTACACATTCCCGGCTCGGCTCGGTCCTCGTAGCTCAGCCGGATGCCGCCGGGTCACCAGAGCGCCGAGTTGAGGACACGCCTACGTAGGACAGACGCCCAGTGACTTCGGCGAACCCATCCCAGCGCCGCTCACAAGCTCGCTGACCAAGGAACAGGGCAACCGATCTCAGCTCTCGACGCACCCGGACAGAACGCCCGTCGAGTCAGGGGGGCACTCCGGACGAAGGTCGCCCCTGAGAGGGAGCCTGACGGAACGGTCATGGCACTCAGGCTATGTAGGAAGTGCTCGAGGAGTCGAATCTCCTCACCGTCTCATATTCTCCCTTGTCTCTGAATGCGGCGAACTTCCCCAGTTCAGGAAAGAACCGATCGAGGGGCTTGATGGCCATTTCGCTGGCCATGTGCCTCGTGCCGAGGAAGCCCCTCGAGATTTGACGGCTGAGCTCTCTTACCTTGGCGTCGCTGCCGTACCCGAGCGTGTGCAGATACTCGTGAAGAAGGATCATGAACACGTATGAGTTCGCACCGCTCCTCGTCTTCGAGAGGCGTCGCACTATCTTGAGGAGGTTCCGATTCATCACGATAGCGTTAGAGCCCATCTCGTGATATGCCCCCACGTTGTTCGGGATGTCGCCGAGAACAAGCGAGAGCCCGGCTCTATGCATCCCGAGAGCCTCCTCAGTGGCGGCCTTCACCATCAGGAAGATCTCGTCGAACCCTTCAGCTTCGGCAAGGGCTCTGCCGTTTTTGTCTGCGTTCACACTCCCTTATGGGGAGCACATCTAGATAAATCGCGCTGACGGCCCGCTACGATGCCTTTTCGACTCTCGCACAGAGGACGCCGTTGATGTACGTCGCCGTGACCGTGCAGGCGCCCTCGAATGAGACAGGCTTGCGCAGCGTAAAGTCGGGCCCCGCGACGACAAGCTCGCCACCCAAGAGAGAGACGCTCAGTTCGTTCGCCCTGTAACCGGGCGCATGCAGAAGGTAGGTGAGATGCGCCGCGTATTCTATGAGCTCGCCCTCGTCGCGCTTTTCGCCCTGGGTCTTCCCGCGTCCGTCGATGTTCGCAACCGCCTCGTCGACAAGACCATCAAGCGACCGCGCGAATTCCTCGTCATCACTCTGACCGGTCGTCATCCATCCCCTTCTCGAGATTGTCTAGCTCGAATCCGAGCTCCTCCCACCGGAACCTGCGGTACGAGATGCGCTGCACTTCGGCCACTTGAGCCATGTTAGAATCTGCGTAATAACGTGCCTTCATATCGGCTGTGGGTGACAGAACTTGACCCGCGCTTCACTCGGCGTTGACAAAACTAAGGTTAAATCCACGTTAGAATCGCGGTAATACCGTGCCCGTAATCTTCCGGGTCACCTTGGGGAAGACAGGGAACAGCCTGAGGATCACCATCCCGACCCCGGTTGTAGAAGGATTCGGGTGGAAGGAGAAGGACCAGATCGTCCTTATTGTCACGGAAGGCGAGATAACGGTAAGGAGAGCCGAGCGCGATGAGAGGGCCGGGGCGGGCAGGCGCACGGCCGCCTGACGTCGCTTCCACGTTCCCCCTGCGAGGCGGGTTCAGGCCACACCCTTGCCGCACGAAGGGCAGAACAGGTTCCTCTGGCTCAGCTTCGAGTTGCAATACGCGCACCTCGGCCCGCCTGGACCGCCTCCCCCTGGCGAGGCGGGCGGAAGGTTGTGCTTGGCCAACACGACCGCGCCCTCTACGAGCGCGACTATGGGTATGAAGATTACGATGTCTAGAAGCGGTCCTCCGTCTGGCGTCAGGAAGAGCCCAGTCACGACCCAGATTATGAACCATATGACCACCCGGTTCCTCGAAAAGAACTCAGGGTCGAGAACCCTCAAGCGGATCAGCGTGTAGACGAACACAGGTGCGGTGAACGAGGCGCCTGTTGCCCCTATGATGAGGAAGACGACATAGTAGAACGCAGAGACGTCGACCAGCGGGCTCGTCCCGGTGGCGACGAAGAACGGCTGCAGCGCAATCACCAAGAACTTCGCGATCACGAAGTACCCGAAAGCGACCCCGACGGCGAAGAGGGCCGTAGTGGAAGCGACGAAAGGATAGACAAGACGCCTCTCCTGTTCGCTGAGCGCCGGGTCGATGAACCTGTACGCCTCGTATGCGATGACAGGCATACACAGCACGAGCGAGATGAGGATGGAGGCGACGAAGTAGACCTCCATGGGCTCCCCGATGCCCGTCGCGGCGATTAGCTGCCAGTTCTTAGGGACGAGATACGACTTCACCTGGTGGATGAACGCCGCCATCACAGTGTTCTGCAGGAACTGGAGGTTGACGTACTGCCCCAGGTGCTCCGCCTGCTGAACGGGGTTCGCAGGAAATAGGACCACGACGATGAGAACTATCACGAAGGCGATGAAGATGACCTTGAGCCTGGCCCTGAGTTCCGCTATGTGCTCTGTGAATTTGAAGCCATCTAGCCCCATCGAAGGTCATCAGTCTGCCGGAGCGGCCCGGCTCACGCCTGGGGTCTTGCCCGCTGAACGATCTCTTGGGATATTTGCGCGCGCGTCTTGCCTTCGGTGGATATCCCCAGACTCCGTGCCGTCTCGACTAGAGCCTGGTCTGCCGTCATGTCAGGCGTCATCCTAGGCGCGGCGCCTGTCACGCTCGTCCCCACCTCCTTGGAGGCGTCGTCAAATTCGCGCTTCGCCCTCCCGAGCGCCCGGGCAATGTCGGGTATCTTCTGCGGCCCCCAGAGGAATATCACCACCACTATCACCCCGATGATAATCCACTGAATCGGGTCTCCTGCGCCCATCTGTTGAAACGGCGCCGGTTTGTCGTATTTACGTATTTGCGCCTCGTTTCGGGTTCCATTCCGTCTCATCGGCGGCAGACGCGGGGCTCTCGAACGGTCACAGGCATGGCACACGAAAGCGAACATGGAAGGACGCCTGCGGATGGTCTGAACGCTACTCCGGAGAGGCACACTTCTCCCGTTCGCGATAGAACCCGAGTACATCGAATGTGTGGGACCAGACAAGGCGCACGCGACAAACGGCGCAGTCGGTAGAGCAGAGGTCGCTGAGCCAAGCACGCAAGCGAGGTGGATGTCCCTCACGAACTCGAGTCTCGAACAGAACCGCGCCCATGGCAACTTGGTGAGGCGATGCAGGGCGCCTGGCGGGCAGACCGCGGCAGAAGCGGGAGAGATGGGCTGAACCTAAGGAGACCGTTGGACGCACTTGACCAAGGCGGCCGATGCACGCACGACTGATGTAACGGACGCAGCGGAGCGAATTGCACAGTGAACGTAGTAGGGTCGGGGCCAGCATGGTTAGGGCTAAAAGGAAGCCCTGCACCCAAGTGGGAGGCGTCTAGCCTTGAGGCAAGCGTCCCGTACGGGCCAGCAGGCAGCGCGGTCGCCGAGATCAGGGCAGGGAGGCTGAGCTCAGATTGAAGCCTGATACACGCTTCGTCGTAGCTGTGCTGGCACTATGCGGAGCACTGAGTCTGGCAGCCGCTGTCGTGTGGCAGTTCAGTCACCCCGTCTTTACGGGAACCTACGTCCATGTCGAAAGCGTGGTAACGGGCAATGAGGGTGTGAAGGTGAAGACCGAGACTCTTCCCTATGTCCTGGTAGACTGGCCTCTGCTGCCAGGGCTTCTG
>JASHOZ010000045.1 GCA_030038395.1 Nitrososphaerales archaeon | reverse complement strand
CGTGTCGGCCACGCGACACAATCCGCTGACCCCTGCGGCGCGACAGGTCGCCGCCTCCCGCACAATGCAGCGACCACGCCTGAGAGCACGGAGTCCTCCGCCTCCACGCTCCAAGGATCTTCAACTTCGGTCATTGAACGGGAAGGCCTGCGCCCATAAGCATATCTGACGCGACTCTCCCGGCCGAGGCTCCTGGAGGAGAGACGTGAAACCAATGAAGAGCGTCACTGCGCCCTCGCGCAGGCTGGTCCACTCTAGAGCGGCCTCCAGCGCTCGCGTTGGCCTACGCAAAGGGGTTGAAGGTTTGGTAGAGAAAGCATCGTCATTAGCAGACGCCGCTCGGGAGGAGTTGCGGTCTCTGGGGACAGACTCCCGTGATAGACTGCGGGGACGTCGGCGAGCGGCAACGCTCGCTCTTCTTGGGGGGGTCTTCCTGTGCGCGGCCCTCGTGCTCGATGCAAGGGCATCCGGAATCGCCCAGCACCAGTTCAACCTCTGCGCGCTTCAGAACGGGACTCTCGTCTACACCGATTCTCCCATCCGCGGTGCGGCGGCATGTGTGAGCGCCGCGACGGGGAATCCCCAGATTCTGATGGAAAGGCTTCCGGGGCCCTACCACCTTCTGCTGGTCGCTGACTTGGAAGCGGGAGGGGGATTCATCGCGGGAAGCGCGCTGATACTTTGGGCCGCGGTGGGCCTCGTGCCGCATTCTTACAGGCGCAGTCTGAGGCTCCTGGCACTCGTGCCCTTGGCGGTCATGGAGTGCCTGCTCTCCCTCTACACAGGGTTCCTCCCCCCTGAGGTGATCGCAGCGCTTGGTCAGACGGTCCCAGTGGTCGGGGCCTTCGTAGGATTTTCGTCTCTGTTTGTGATTGACTTTAGAGTGCTGGAGCTGCTCGCTCTTAGCGCGGTCCTTTTGCTCGCCGGCAGTTTAGGCAGGGGGAGAGAGAGGGCGGCGCTGAAGTCAGCGCTGATTTTGGGCGTGGCGCTCGTCCCCCTCCCGGTCGAGGTCTATTTCTACGACAACTCGTCATTCGGCGAGCACTTCGCCGAGTTCCTCGCGGGCACCCCGCTCGCTTGGGTCACAAACGAAGTGCTGCTGGTCATCCTCGTTTGCGACATCGCCGCGACTTCGCTCGCCCTTGCGCTGCTCAGGAGACGCAGCGTCAAGAGGGCCTAGCCTGTCATCAGAGGTCCGGGCGGCCTGATCCCGTCCCAGGCCGGAGAGCCGTTCCCGCGGCCCCGCCCGCACCACCCGCGGGCTTCATCCTAGAGTAGACGACTAGGACGACTAGGTAGAACCCGATGAATATCGCGTACCCGATCCAGTTGTGGAGGCCCCATAGGGCTGCGGCGCCGTCCATGTACCCGGCCCAGATGAGTATTAGGATGCGGGCAGAGTTGAGGAACACGAGGCAGACGACCCCGACCACCGCCAGTTTCACCGTCGCCGACAGTTCCCTCCGCATGTCGAAGTACATCAGGCCGAGCAGGCCGAGGAATGTGGTGACTGAAAGGACGCTGGAGCATCCGGGCGTGACGGTCGCGCTGACGACCCCCCCTACCTTCGACACGAACTCGAACTGTGTCCCTTGCCAGGTCACCGGGATGCCGCTGAGCGCTACCATGGCGGCTGACAGCGAGGACGAAAGCCCAGCCAGGGGCTCTCCGAAGAGGTATTCGATCGCCGAAGGCACCGTGACCCCCGCGGCGCATAGCGCGGCGTAAGGGAGAAGTATCCTAGATGTCAACGGGTTCAGGGCCAAAGCGACGCCGTAGAAGACGAGCACGAGGGTCGCTGCCGAGAGCTCGAGAGACCCGACCGAGTACGGGGTGATTGCCAGGGGAGAAAGGACGAGAACGAGCCCGACTGCACGTGTTCTCATGTGAGTGCGCATCGCTCCCTCCTGCGACAGAACGGCTGACAGGTCCCCCCATCGCAGGGCGAAGAGAGCCGCAAGGAGGGCGGCGAACGGAATCGCGGGGAAGGCCGTGCCGAAGTTCTCGTTCAACTGCGAGTTGAGCAGGTCAAAGAACGCATAGACCTCAGGCAGATACAGGATGAGGACGGCGGCCGACGACAGTAGGAGCCAGCCGGCGAATCTCTCGACGCCTTTACCGGGGCGTCTCAAAGCCTACGACCGCGCGTTGGAGACGCGTCTCGCCGCCACGTACGAGACGACGATTGCGGCGGTGACCCCGAACGCCAGTCCTAGCTGCAGCGGGAACTCGGGAATTCCGGAAGACGACGACGAGGTTGTCGTAGTCGTCGTGGGGGTGGATGACGAGGTTGTCGTAGACGTCGGTTGACCGCTGGAGGTGGTCGTGGTCTGCGAAGTGACCGCTGGACCCTGGATCACCGAAAGGGTGCTGCTGTACTCGTTCACGACGTACGCCTCTCCAGTCGAGGGATTCACGGCGACTGCGACCGGGTCCTGACCGACGGTCAGGTTGACCACTTCTGCCCCGGTCGACAGGTTGACGACGGTCACGTTGTCGTCAAGGCTGTCGGCGACATACAGCGTCGGCGACGTGGGAGACGAGAGGACGGCGACGCCATCCGGACCGTAGCCCGAACCGAGCGAGCCCGTCACTGTGTTTGTGGCGTTGCTTATCACAGAGATGTCAGGGCCGCCGTAGACGTTCGCGACGTAGACGTTCCCTGTGAGCGAGTCCACCGCTATGGAGTAAGGTTCAGTGCCCACCGTCACGTTGGCGACTTGCTGCCCTGCCGTGTTGATGACCGTCACGTTGTCGTCTGCGGCGTCGGCGACGTAGATTGTGCCCGTAACGGTGTTGACCGCGATTGCTTGCGGGGTGTCGCCGCACGTCAGGTTGCCGACGATCTGGTTGGTGGAAGCACTGATCACGGTGATGTTGCTGCTGAGGTAGTTCGCCACGTACACGTCGTTGGTCACGGGGTCGTACGCGACCGCGATCGGGTCCAAGCCGACGCTAAGGTTCTCGAGAATGGCGTTGCTCGAGCTCATCACGGTGACGTTGTCGCTCGAGGAGTCCGCCACGTAGTAGGTCCCTGTCGTCGGGTCGACGGCGACCGCGGCCGGCTCGGCGTTGTATCCGATCGTCACGTTTACACTAGGGACGTTGGTGGCGCCATCAATGACCGTCACGTTGTTGTCTTCCAAGTCCGCCACGTAGATCTTGCCGTTGGCCGTGTTGATCGCGATACCCGCGGGCGAGTCACCTGTGGTGATCGTGATGCCGAGGGTGTAACTAGCGGAAGCCCGGACGCCATTGGTCGCAACGAACGCAAGCATCAAGAACAGAATAGAGGCCGCGACAAGCTGCCCCGCCCGTTTCGCCCTCGTCTCTTCGGCGAAGAGCTTCATTGTCTCATCCTCCTCTCCAAACGGTATTAAGCATTCCTACCAATCTGCTTTGCTAAGCAGACCGCGCCACCGCCTGCGGAGCGCGCGGGTATCCGGGGCCCCGAAGCCCTGGGGCCAGGTGCCCGGTTGACTCCTGGTCCGGCAGAAGCCTTGGCTTGAAACCCCCCGGAGGGGCCTTTCCTTTCATGCCTACCTGACTTGGATTTGGGGCGAATATAACGGCGTTACTATAATCAAAAAGGATAAGTAGTCTCTCGGCCCCATCGGAAGGGTCTTGAAGTATCTTCAAGAAACAAGAAAAAGTATCTACCTCGCTTCAGCGTTCCTCGGAGCGCTCCTAGTCGCAGTCCCAGTCGTTGCAATGGCCCAGCCAGAGTTCTCCTTCACAGGGAGCTCGTCCGGGCAGGTAATCAACGCTAACAACAACACTCCCAACACACTGTTCAACGGTAACTTCTCAGGGATCACCGGATTGACCAACTCGACAACCCAGGTCAACTTTGCCGGCACTGGCGGAAACGACACGTTCGTCCTCTTCGCCGGTAACGACACTACCCTGTACACAGCTACCGGATTCCTGAACAACACGTTCGACCTGAACAGCTCGGACGGGCCCGGAAGCACGTTCAGCATGATCAGCGGCGCGAACTCGACCTTCCTCATCACTGAAGGTAACGTCAACAACACCCAGGCGTTCCTCATCACTGGCGGCGCCAACAGCTTGGTCAACGAGAGCTCGGCCGGCTCCATCGGCGGACCGACCCTGTACTCCGTGAACCTTGGCGGAAACAGCACCGTCCAACTGAACTCGGACTTCGAGTACAACGGCACAACCATCAACGTAGTCTTCTAGCGTTGCCCAGAGGGGCAACGCTGGTCCCTCTTTTTCGGAAATCGTTAAAAGAACTCCATTGAGGATTCCGAATGTTGCTCACCTCTAAGGCCTCGAGGTTTCTCCCCGCGGTTGCGGTGGCCGAAATCGTCCTAGTCTCGGCGCTGCTCGTACTCCCGGCGGCATCAGCCACGTACTCGTTTACCTTCGCCCCCACCAAAGGGGGCAACTACCTCAGCTACACCATCCGAAGCCTCACCTTCCCAGTCTCAGTTGCGTTTGCAGTGAACGACACCTCCCCCGGCACGACAGACTTCTGGCAGTTCGGGGACGGCGCGAACGCGACGGGCATCGAGGTCACGCACGTCTACACAGAACCGTGCCTCTACGTAGTAAGCGAGGTGACCACGGCCCTGAACGGAAGCACGACGAAGGGCGGGATCGACCTCGGAATCTTCGCGTCAGGGTCGACCTACCAGGCGATGGCCGCCTGCCCCCCCGAAGGGACCGCAGGTTTCACTCCGGTCGAGGTCACCGGGGGCTTCTTCACGGCCGGACAGCAGATCGAGGTGCGTCTGAACGGGACGGGCATAGGGAACGTCACCGTCGGCTCAGGCGGGGACTGGCAGCTCAACGTGACGAGCATCCTCCCGCCCGAACCAAACGGGACGGAGTACCAATTCACGACCTCGCCCCCGACAGCCACGGCGGAGTTCACCACCCTGGAAGGGATAGAGGCGTCGCCGAAGTCGGGCGCACCGGGCGACACTGTGATAGTCGAAGGCAGGTCGTATCCGTCTGACTCGAACGTGTCCGTTTCGCTTGCCAACGTGACCCTCGGCCCCGCGCAGACCTCACTCAACGGCTCCTTCACAGGAGTCTTCTCTGTCCCGAACTCGGCCCCAATCAGCTCCAGCGGCACATACCAGTACATCACTGGGCCGCCCATACTGGGCACGCACGCCGACTTCGACAGCGCAGGGAGCTCGACCGGTCCCGTCGTGGTCTCGTCGTCCCTTTGGCTGTGGATCATCCTCATCGTGCTCGTGGCGCTCGCATGCATCCTCATCTGGCTCCTTGGGAGGCGCAGGAGGAACACGTCACGAGGGAGGACGGTCCCAGAGCCAAGGATCCACCGTGCGCTCCAGCCGCGGTCACGCTTGGGGAGCCCGGCCCGCCCAGTTCGGTCGCTCGGCCCGGCCAGCTGAGGTATGTGGCACCGGCACCCCACCCTCGCAGCGCGTCAGTAGAGGTCGTGCAACGTAGTGGTCGTCCTTGCACACCCCGTTGCGGGGAACTGGAGCAGAGAAGCCTCGACT
Source organism: Nitrososphaerales archaeon (assembly GCA_030038395.1). Taxonomy (GTDB): domain Archaea; phylum Thermoproteota; class Nitrososphaeria; order Nitrososphaerales; family Gagatemarchaeaceae; genus UBA183. The sequence goes on along the minus strand of JASHOZ010000045.1, from coordinate 31,190 downwards.
GAAACGCCGAAGCTCATGACGGTGCAACTCAGTGAGTCGTAGGAAACAAGAACCGCAGTGCGACATGGAAGGGCGCTTCCGGTTGCCGGCGAAGGCGGGCCACCGCATGAGACAACGAAGCTAGGCGTGTAGACAACCGGCACGAGGAAGAAGGCGGCAGCGGCCAGGAGGGCGACAGCCGAGGACCGAAGGAGCAGGGCGCGCATGGGAGCGGCAACCGCTGCCCACCTAATACGAATCGTTACCAGCCCTGGAGGGGCGTCAGAGGTCCGTGAATGCTGGCGGAGGCCTGGCGTGCCGCCGGCGGGCCCGCTCGCAGCTAGGGTGAGCGAGTGACTTTGCCGTGCGAGTTGGACTCCGGACGTGAGGCGCCGCCGACGGCCCCCGACCTGGGACGGAGGGGGTGGGGAGGCCCATCCGGGGCCCTAGTAGAGCATATTAACCACCCGACAGACCAACGCCGGACTCTCAATGTCGAAGTGGCCGATCGACCGTTCCCCGAAGAGGAGGGTGAGCGCCAAGCTAATAGCGGTCGCCTGGATACTGTTCCTGGAGCTCCTCGTCGCCACCTACGTCTACACGAGCGCCTCGGGCGGGCCTTCGACCCCCCTGACCTTCTCGACGTCGACGACCACCACCACGGCCACGGCGACGGCTTCATCGACGACCACGGCTGCCAAGCCGACAGACAAGATAAGCGTGAAGTCAGCGGTGATAAACAACGACACCCTGACGCTGGACGTCCGTAACTCGGGGCCCAACGCTACCGAGCTCCTGACGATCACCAGCATTTGCACGCCGAAGTTCGCGATCTGCTACGCGTACTCCAGCGTCGGCGGCTCGGACTACAAGACGACCTTCGTCCTCCCGGCGAAGAAGGCATTCCTCGCCAACCTCACAGGCATCTGCTTCATGCCCATCCCGAGCTGCAAGCGCTACATCCCCATAGCGAACGCGACGTACTACTACCAGATAGCGTTCAAGTTCTCCGACAACTCCACCGTGACCGTTCCTGTATCCGCAAAGGACAACACGACCTGGGCGCCGTACCCTACCGCGATCCTCGGAATCAACCAGACGTCGCTCTCCATCGTCCCGGTCAACCTGACGGGGGTCCTGAACGTGACCGTGGGCCTGAACGACTCTCTCCCCTACTCCTCTTGGGAGACGATACTTGAGGGATACATGAAGCCGGGCGACAAGTTCAGCGGGGCTGTCCTGACCAACGACACGGGGTGCGAAGGGAGCGCGACGGGCAACTTCACGGTGCCGAACGGGGCTTACAACTACACCGCGATGTGCGCCGCGCCTGTACAAGTGAGCGAGAACTTCACGACAGTCCTCACGGGAGTGAACGTAGGAACCTACTACGCGGTGGTCGTGCGTGACACCACGGCGATATCGAGCCCCGCAGGGCTCCCGGACGCGTCGCGCTACCCGTACTTCGCCTTCGCCGAGTGGGTCGAGAGCGAGAAGACGTAGGCCCTTACGCACGGCGCTTGCCTACAGTGCACTTCGACTCGGGTGGTGACCTCGTGCCGATTTTACGATGCGGCGTGAGCCTATCGGGGGTCTTGTCCGAAACGGGCCCCTCCTAAGGAAGGCGCCCTAGGTGAGTATCAGCGTCACGGACCAGCCGGCTTCGGGGGCGTTGTTGGCGTCGCCGCTGTAGAACACCTTGATCCTGAAGGTGCCGCTGCGGGTCGCTGTGAGCGTGATCGTGCAGGACCCTGCGGCCAGAGTGCACGTCTTGGGGGAGAACGACGCGTATCCGGTCGACTCGTGGAAGCCCGTCGAGGTCCTCCACCACCCTTCGTCCCTGGTCCAGGTGACCTTCCCTGAAGGGCTGTCGAAGCCCCCGGTGAGGGTCACGGTGCAGCTCATCGAAGCCCCGACCGATATCTCTGAGGAGTCACAGGTGACAGTTATGACCGGGATCCCCTTCCCGATCACCACGTCTCGGACCCCCGTGCTCGGGGCGTTGCTCGAGTCGCCTCCGTAGCTCGCTGCAATCTGGACTACGCCGGAAGCGGCGCTGTCCATGGTGACCGAGCAGCCCCCCGAAACGAGGGTGCAGCTGTCAGAGTTGAACGCGACCGCGCCGTTTCCGGTCGCCGCCCAGCTCACCATCCCCACCGGGGTGTCTCCCGACACCTTCGCCGTGCAGGTGAGGACGCTCGCCGACGAGCCCTTCCCCCAGCGGCACCCGACCTTCGTCTTGGAGGTCGTCCCCGCGGCGGGAGTGACCGCAAAGTCGGCCGTCGGAGTGTGCCGCCCGTCGCTGAACGCCAGCGTGTACGTCCCAGTAGCTATGGAGTTCGGGACTGTGAATCCGCACCCCCCCGACGAGGTCAGGTTCCCCGCCGAGTCCACGGTGCACGTCCCGCTGAGCGCGACGGCCGCGAGGCCTCCGAAGGAGGTCATCGTGACCGTTCCAGTGGGAGCGAGCCCGTATCCCGTTACGGAGACCTTCGTCCCCGCGGGGCCGCTGTTCGGGTCAAGAGTGACGGTAGGCTGGAAGTGATACACGAACGGCGAGGTCCCCACGTCTGCCTGGTCTGACAGCGAGCCCCCCGCTGCCGGGATCGTGCTGTTCGCGAAGTAATAGAGGACCGCGGAGTCCTGTTGGCCGGAGACGTTCGGGACGTAGCTACCGAGCTCGTCTGACGGGTTGGCAGTGTAGCCGTACGCGGTGTCTGAGATGGCGTCCCACCACCCGTAGACGAGCCGCGCGGGCTGCGTCGCCCCCGGTCCGGCCGAGACGGACCCGTAGGCGACGAAGGTCCCGGTCCCGAAGTTCGAGGGGTCGCAGACGTACGGCGGCGGGACGACGGCTCCCTGAGCGCACCCGCTGATGGCGTATGAAGAGAACGAGTCAGGCGGAGAGGCGTAGGAGGTCTCGTACCCCGTTATCGAGCCCGCGGTCAGGTTGTCGTACTGCTGTAGCCATGTCCCGCCGTACCCGCCGACGTCAAGGTTCCAGAGGTATCGGACCCCCACCTGCTGCGGCTCGGGGCCGTCGTTGACTACGGACACGCTCATCGTTATGACCGAGGCTGAGTAGTTGCCCCCCAACACGGTGAGGTTCTGGGTGACGACCAGCCCCTCGGGCGTCTCGGGGAAGGTCGTGATGATCGAGTCGCCGACGACGACGGAGCTCGTGGGGGTCCCGAGGGAGTCGGCCCCTGCGCGCCCGGCTTCAGTGTAGTAGTTCCCGGACGTGAAGTCCGCGACCGTCAGCCAGCTCGTCCCGAGTGGGAACAGGATGTAGTCGGGCGACGCGGTCATCGCGGGGCAGTCCCCGGAGTCGAACGAGTATATGCCCGTCAGGTCGTCCACGCGGGCGGCCAGGTATCCGTTGGTAACGCATGCGTCAGCCGACCCGCCGGACGCGGGCGAGGCCTGGGCGACAGAACTCGCCCCCAGCGGAGACGAAGGGGGCTGGGCCGCGGCCACTTCGGCCCCCGCGGAGATGAGCAAGACGGTCACGAACAGGATCGACAGAGCCCCCGCCCTCAGCTTGTCCACGCTGAATCTGGCTTCGGGGGACTCGCCTCGACTATTTACACGCATTGGGAATCGCAGATTGGCGGCGGGACGCAGCCAGCGCCGACCCGCGTTCACTTGGCGCCTGACCCCGCTCCGCCGGGCGGGGGGCGCGGGAGACGGCTGGCCTGCGTCACACCCTCGACGGAGAACAGGTGCAACCTGGCGCTCCCGGCGAGCGTGCGCTCGCCTACATCTCTGAACTTTATTCCGGGGTCGGCACCGAGGCTGCGCGTCGCCTGTGACACCAGGACCTCCCCGCCCTCCGCTGATGCCATTATCGCTGAGGCGACATCCGCAGCCGGACCGTTCGCCCCGTCGGGGCCCTCCCAGCAGTCGCTGGAATGGACCCCCACATGGATCTTCACTCCGAGCTGCTTCCCCGAACGCGCGACGGCCCAGGCACACTTCGACGCGGCGGCCGCTCCTGAGAAGACGGCCATGTACAGCCCCCCCGATGTCCGCGCTTCGCGCCCGCCCATGTCGCCGACATGCGTCCGGGCGGCCTCGTAGTACTTCTGGAGCACCCCCTGCCACGCCTGGTCTCCCCCCTCTGAGCGATCGGAGTCGACGATCGACGCCGACATGACCGTGGCGACCGCCCAGAGTGTCGGGGCGGGGCGACCGACTGCTGAGACGAACCTCCCGACCTCGTCGGCGACGCGGCCAACAAGGTCGCGGTCAGCGAAGAACATGTGGTCGACCCCCGGGAGCTCGACGAACCTGGCGTCGGGGATGCGCTCGGCCAGGAGCCTCCCCTCACCGACTTCCGTCGCCCTGTCGCCGACGACGCTCATCACCAGGGCCGGGGCCCTTACGAACGGCAGCAACTCGCGGACGTCGGTCATCATCTCCGTCCAGCCAAGCCCGAGGCTCACTTCCTGCGTGGCCCCCGCCTGCCTCATGTCCGAGAGCCACCCCGTGAAGGCGGAGTCCCCCACGCGCGACGGCGCCATCGCCGCGACGGACTTCTGGCGCCACTCGGCGTCCCCCCAGTGCTTCTTTGCCCACTTGAACGACGCTCTGTACTGCTCTTCCGTCGCCTCGTAGGGGTAGTCCTTGGAGCGGGACCCCTTCGCGGAACCGGATATCACCACGAGCCCGCGGACCCTCTTCGGGTGCGTCGCTGCGAACAGCACGCCTGAGGCACCCCCCTCAGAGATGGCGACGACGAACGCCTCGTCGAACCCGGCCGCATCCATCACCCCCTCGATGTCCTCCATGCGCTCGTCGAAGTTCGGAGCGCCCCCTTCGCGACCCGAGAGCCCCGTCCCCCTCTTGTCGAACACAGCGACCTTCCCCATCTCGCCCAGGCGCTCTAGCAGCGCCCTCAGGCCGGGCTCGGCCCACATGTAGTCGAGGTGGGTCACCGACCAAGGCACGAAGACGTAGTTGGACTTCCCGCTCCCGAACAGCTGGTACGCTACATCGACCCCGCCCACGTCAGCGTGCCTGACCTCGGGAGGGCTCTGACCGGACAAACGTCCGGGCTCCCGGTGCGAGGAATTAATATGCTATCCTAGCCTCGAAGACGTGGGGGCCGAAGGACGGAGAGCTGTCAGGCCGCGATGGCTCACGCTGTCTCTGTTCTAAAATCAGGGGGCGTGTCTGCCGAAGGCAGACACTATGGACTTAGACTATGACAGTAGCTACTACTGTGTCGAACGTAGCGTCCGACGGGTTGATGTCTATGACGGAGATGACGTTCGAGCCGGGGTTGGAGACGTAGGCGTAGTTGTAGGGTGAACCGAAGAGCTCGACGCTTGCCGGGCTGCTCCCCAGAGGGAGCGGTATCGTCTTGAAGGTGGGTGAGGGAGACAGTGTGATCGCCCACGCGACGTTCAGGTTGGTCAGAGCGACATACACTGTGGCGTACGGCGTTGTCGCGGTGTCGACGGCTATCCCCTCCGGGGTGCCGGCGGTGGTGATTGTGCTGACGACGCCTAGGGTCGCCGCGTCGATGACGCTGATGCTGTCGGAGCCGGAGTTAGTGACGTAGACCAAGCCGCTTGACGGGTTGGTCGCCACTCCCCACGGCGAGGTGCCTACGGGGATGATGGTCACCGCGTACTGCCAGTATGGCGAGCCCGCATTCGAGTTCGAGACCTGAATCGCGGAGACGCTGTCCGATCCGTAGTTGGTGACGAAGACCGTGCTCGGCGCTGTCGCGCAGACGCCCGTGTTCATCACAGCGACGCTCTGCGGCCCAGTGCCCACCGCGATGTTAGCGACGACGGTGTCGAACGTTCCGGTGTCAGCGGGGTTGGTGTCGATGACGCTAACGCTGTCCGTGCCGTGGTCTGCGACGTACGCGAGGTTGAAGCATGTGTCGACGGCGATTCCCTCCGGGTCGGACCCGGCAGGGAGCGCGATCGTCGTGATTACCGAGCTGGTTGCCGCGTCTATCACTGAAACGCTGTCGCTGGTGCTATTGGAGTTCGTGACGTAGATGAGGCCGTCGGGATAGCCCGAGTAGCTGTTCGTGATCGCTATGCCCCACGGCTGAATGCCCACGGTTATGCCCGGATTGACGAGCGTGTTCGATGAGCCGCTGATGATGGTGACGTTGCCTGGTGTGTCGTATGGGTCACCAAGTGTGAGGACGTAGACGTACCCGTTGTACGGGTCCGTGGCAATGCCCGTAGGACCGTACTGGACGTTTACTGTGGCGCTCGCGCACGCGCTCGAGAGGCTGGCCGGAGTACCCACGCTGCTGTCCGTGACCTTCACGGAGTAGACCGTGGTGGACGTGAGCACTCCCGTGTCGTAGGCGGAGGCAGTCTGGCCGCTCAGGGCGTCAGCCGCGCTGCACGTGCTCGACCCTGCGTACCACTGGTAGGTGTATGACGGGGTGCCCGAAGCTGCGACGGCGGTGAGGGTCTCCGAGGCGCCGGCGTCTATGGTCGATAGGGCCGGAGTGATGGAGAGGGTCAGCGGGGAGTTCACCATGAACTCCATCGCTGTGCTCGTGACGCTCTCGGACGAGCTGTCGGTTATGGTGGCGCAGTACCAGGTGTCGGTCGAAGGCGACGTGAACGTGAACGCCGCGGAAGACCCTGTCAGCCCTGACTGCGGGTTGGACGGGGTCGTGGACGCGACGGTGGTCGTGTCAGTGAGGCAGTTTGATGTGGGACCGCTCGTCAGCTTCACGGTGAACGTGGACGTGCCGCTCGCCCACCCGATGGTGGCAGTCACGGTCGTCGTCTGCCCTTGGTCGATCTCGGGAGACGGAGACAAGGACAGCGTCGGGCTGGCGAGGTTGGCATTGAGCTCTAGGGACTGGAGGTAGGGCGCGCTCTGTGAGGTGATTTGGATGCCCAGGCTGTCGGTCACCACCGCGCAGTACTGGACGACCGTCCCTGGCGACCCTGAAGGCGACGCGAAGATGAACTTCGCGGTCGTCGTGGTCGTGTCCGTTATCGGGTTGAAGCCTGGTAGGACCGCGACTTCAGTCCCCGATGCGGTGCACGCCGTCGGGTAGACCGTGCTGTAGAGCGTGACGGTGTAGGGACCGGTGCCGCCCGACCAGGACGCCGTGTACGTCACGGTGGTGGGCGTGCTGACGTCGATGAACGCGGGGGTGATCGTCGTCCCCGTGAATGACAGCGGAGAGTCGACAGAGAACAGCGACGCCGTGACCTGCTGGACGGAGAACGCAGGCATGCTGCTGTCGGTGACCGTGGCACAATAGTACGTGGAAGACGAGGACGAGGGCGCGGCGAACGTCACGGTGTCGGTCGTCCCTGACACTGGGCTCCCTCCGGAGAGTAGGGCCACAGGCTCAGGGTCCTCGGTGCAAGCCGCGTTGGAACCGCTCGTAATGGTCACCGTGTACATAGATGTCCCACCGAGCCACGATACCGTCGCACTCAGAGGCGTGGGGATGCTCCCGGAGTCGGCGACGTCCGGAGTTAGCACCATCGTGGGTGCAGTCAACGCCGGGTTCACGGTAAGGGACGAGGTCGTGGACTCCACTGTCACTGGGCTGTAGGCGCTGTCCGTTATCTTCGCACAGTAGTACGAGTTGCTTGACGGGGGCGAGAACGTGAATGACGCCGAAGTCCCGGTCAGGCCAGTCTGCGGGTTAGCAGGCGTGGTGCCTGCGACGACCGTGGTGTCAGCCGAGCAGGTAGATGACGTGCCTGAGTACAGAGTCACTGAGAAGGGGGACGTACCACCGTTCCATACCAGCGAGGCCGTGACCGTGGCCGAGTGACCGAGGTCGAGGACTGTGGGGGAGACGGTGTAGGTCGTGATGGTGAGACTAGCGTCGCTGACAATCGTTACGGCGGCGCAGTATGAGTTGGCCGGCGTGCCCGGCGTGCTGTCCGTCACCAGGACGTCGTAGTAGGCCGTCCCGGCGACAGGTCCTGTCGCGTAAGACGGCGTGCTTTGAGCACTAGTCACCGGGTTGACCACGCAGTTGGGGGTTGGAAGGCCGGGGTTGAACCATTGGTAGGTATATGGGGCGAGTCCGCCACTGGGGATAGCTGTCAGGGTGATCCCCTGCGGCGCGTCGACTGTCGGAGCCGAGGGGGTTATCGTCGCGGTGACGGCAGAGACTTCGTAGAGCTCGGCCGTCCCCGATGTCGTAACCGTTGACCCAGACTGGACGGTCGCGCAGTAGTACGTGGTCGCCGTGGGCGAGACAGAAAACGAGTACGGTGAGGTCGCCGGGGTGTGACTCGCGACGGGGGTCGACCCTGAATAGCAGAAGCTGGTTGGGCTGCTGTATAGAGAGACCTCAAAGGGAGTCGAACCGCCCGACCACGCGACGTCAAGTGTGACCGTCTGGCCGCTCGCAAACGCGCTCGTCGATGGCGTTATCGTGGGGGCGGTCAGTGACGTGACGGCGAGGGCAACGGGCACGATCGCTGCAGTAGATGACAGGGCTAGAAGGAAGGCGATTATCAGAGAGATGTATCTTATCTTCAATGAACTTTCTTCGGCCGACGGCGGCCATCTGAGCGATTTATAGCTATCGGCGAGGCGCGCGCACGATGCTCAGGCCTGCGGCTTCCCGAGCCCCCCTGGGAGGGACCCTGCCACCCCGTCCCCACTGCACGAGTCCTTGTAGTATGTGTTAGCCGTCCCCATTGTGCCGGACCCGCTGCTGCTGTCGTAATACCCGTACCTCGAGTTGTAGTTGGCCGTCCCTAGCGAGACGTCATTCTCCGACGAGAGAACCAGATAGAAACCTGAATACCCGTTCCTGTTCCCGGTGTCCTTCGAGAGTTCGTTCTGGTCCGAGCCTATCAGGTAATACCCTGCGTACGTGTTGACCCGCGCCACGTCAGATGAGAGCGTGTTCGCATCTGACGAGGACAGATAGAAGCCGTAGTAGTCTCCGCTGGCCCTGTCAGAGGAGATCGCGTTCGACTGCGAATCGTACAGCGCGTAGCCAGCCAGGCCGTCTCCCTGGGCGTCTCCTCCTGTCAGCGTGTTGTTCCCAGATCCTGCAGATAGGTAGAATCCGGCGATCACGTCGAAGCTCGCGAAGTCCCCAGTGAGCCTGTTGCTCGAGGACGAGTCGAGCGAGAACCCTGCAGAGGTGTCGTTGTCTCCGGTGTCTTTGTTGAGGGTGAGGTAGGACGCGGACTGCAGCGAGAAGCCGTACACCTCACCGCGCGCGGTGTCGCTGTACAGGGTGTCCCCCGACGAGGACGAAATGAGGAACCCGGCGTTGGCGTTCGAGTCCGACGTGTCCCCGCCGAGCGTGTCCGATGCGCTGGTAAGTTCGAGGACGAACCCTGCGTTCCCGTTCCCGTTCGCCCTGTCCCCCGTGAGCGTGTCCAGTGTCGCGTAGTCGAGCTGGAATCCGTCCACCCCGTCTCCGTTCGCCACGGTCGAGGAGATGACATTTCCGCTGGAGGATCCCCCTAGGTAGAACCCGGACTCGGTGTTGAAACTGGCTGTGTCCGAGGCGAACCTGTTCGCGCTAGAGGCGCTGACGTAGAACCCGTAGTAGTCGTACTCCGCCACGTCGCTCTTAATCACGTTTTTCGACGAGTTCACGGCCGCGAAGCCGTACTGGTCGTGCTCCGCGGTGACCGAGGTGATGGTGTCTTGCACGGCCGCGTACATGAAGACGCCGCTGCTGTTGTCTGAGGAGGCGGTGTCGCGGTTGAGCACGTCGCCGGAGGCGTAGTCCGTGAGGTAGAACCCGAAGTATCCATCGCGCTCTGCCGTGTCGGAGCCGAGGGTGTCCCCTGAAGAGTTGGAGAGATAGAATCCAACGTAGCTGTTGCCATCGGCGGAACTCGAGACGATCGTGCTCGCGCTGACCGAGCCTCCGAGGTAGAGCCCTGCGAAATCGCTCGACGCGAAGGAGTCAGACCGGAAGAGGTCGCCGGATGAGTTCGAGAGTGCGAACCCGTAGTCCCCGTTCCCCTCCGCGGACGTCGCGATCACGTCCTCCCCCGAAGAGTGGGCCACCGAGAACCCGGCGTAGCCGTTGCCTGCCGCGGTGTCTCCTACGAGGGAGACGTGGTTGGTAGCCGAGGTCAGCGAGAACCCGACGAGGCTGTTGTCATCCGCGACGTCGCTCTCTAGGGAGTCGCGAGGAGATGACGTCAGCACGAACCCGTATTCGTTGCTATCCGCTGTGCTCCTTGCGATCGTGTCGCCAAGACCGGAGACAGTGAAACCGTACTCGAACCCAGACGCCTTGCAGTTCTCTATCAGCTCGCCAGGCTTGCCTGTTGCGTTGATACCGGCTCCGACCCCTTCCCCCAAGATGGAGTGCCCGGCGCAGTTCAGCACCATGTGCCCGGCGCCCAGCGTCAGGCCAGTCGATGGGCAGGGCCCGATGTTTGCCGTAAGCGTCGTGCCTCTCGAGAGGACCGCCCCGCAGGCGACCGCCGCCCCCTCTGCAGGCGGCGAGACGCTTGCGAGGAAAGCCAGGGTGAGTAGGACGGCGACCGCGATGGCCGCGGTGCTGGGACGCCCGGGACCCTTCATCGCTTCTCCTTTGGCTAACTCGCCAATCCGATATATTTGTCTTGAAGCCGCGCATGAGAGCGGTAGAGAACCGCTCCGGCTCGAGTCGAGCACCTCAGCCTGGCACGGATACCGTCGCTGCAGCCGTCCCTACGGGACTATCACGGTGGCCACGACCTCGTTCGTCGCGAGGTCGATCACCGTGACGGTGTTCGAGCCTCCGTCCGTCACGAACGCGAGAGAAGGATACGTCGGATTGTCCGGGTTCAGGAGCACCGTGATGCCGCTCGGGTTCGCCTCGGTCGGGATCGGGACTGCGGGAGAGGCGGACGTTATCAGCGCGTTGGTGTCGAGATTGATCTCAACGACCGAGCTGTCCGCCGCGTCGGCGACGTACGCGATGGCCTTTGAAGCGTCGATGGATATCCCCTCGGGGGACACGCCGCTCCCCAGGCTGATTGTCGCCTCGGTAGCGAAGCTGGTCCCGTTCAGAACCGAGACCGTCCCCGAGCCCGAGTTCGTGACGTAGACCAGGTCCATAGCCTGGTCCACCGCTATCCCCCACGGGTTGTTCCCGACGGTCTCCGTCGTCACGCTGTAGGATAGGGTGGGGTTGAACGTGAGCGTGATGACCGACACCGTGTCCGAGCCGTAGTCCGCGACGAACACCGTATACGGTGAAGCACCGACCGAGACCGACTGAGGACCGCCGCCGACAGCGATGGTAGCGGTCACGGTGTCATAGCTGGCGTCGCTCGGGTTGATGTCGATCACCGAGACGGTGTTGCAGCCGGAGTCGGCGACGTATAGTTGCCGTACGGTCGGGCTCACCGCCAACCCTTCAGGGAGGGCTGCCGCGCAGCCGCTCGGCAGAGGTATCGTGATGGTCGTGATCACGGCGTTGTCCGAGGCGTTGATTACGGTAACGCTCCCGGAGAGGTAGTTGGTGACGTAGAGCGTCCCCCAGCACACGTCCGCCACGCAGGCGGCCGTCGTGTTCAGGGCAACGCCCCACGGGTGGCTCCCGGTCGGGATCGAGACGACCACGTACGGAGGGTTCGCGACGCTGTCTATGACTGAGACGGTGCCGTTCTGCGGGTTCGCCACGTATACGTACCCCGTGTTCGGGTTGGAGGCTATCCCTTCGGGGCCGAGTCCCGCGGTCACCGTGACGGTCGCGCAGGCGGCCGAGTCCGTGGCAGGGGTCCCGGTGCTGCTGTCGGTGACCTTCACCGAGTAGGTGCTCGTGCTCGCGAGGACACCGGGCGAGTAGGTGCTCGACGTCTGGCCATCTATCGGGGTTGCGCAGGACGAGCCGGTGTACCACTGGTAGGCGTACGGCGCGGTCCCCAGCGTCGCGGTAGCTAGGAGCGGGGGAGAGTCCTCACCCGTCTCTATCGTCGGGGCCGACGGGGTTATCGCGACTGCCGGATCGTGGTTCACCGCGAACGCCACTGACGCCGTGGTCGAGGTCGGCTTGCCGGTCGAGCTGTCCGAAATTGTCGCGCAGTAGTACGTGGTCGTGGTAGGTGAGGAGAACGTCAGAGTGGCGGTGGAGCCGAAGATGCTCGTCTGCGCGGACCCTACCGCGGTGGTGTCCAGAGAGCACGAGGAGCTCCCGCCGTCGGTGAGCGAGACGCTGAAGGGCGCCGTACCGCCCGTCCAGGCAACTGAGGCGGTCACCGTAGCAGACTGGGATGCGTCTAGCGCATCCGGAGACAGGCCAAGGAGGGTCGCGGTGAGAGCGCCGTTGACCGTGAACGAGGAGGTTGCCGAGAGCAGCGTGACCGGGACGCCCGAACTGTCGATCACGGACAGGCAGTAGTCGGACGTCGTTGCCGGGGGTGCGAAGGTAAAGGTCGCCGAGGTGGTCGAAACGCCCGTCTCGGGGTTGAACCCGGGCGCGACGGCGACGACGTTGGTGTCTAGCGCGCATGAAGTGCTCGACCCAGCGAGCAGCGTGACCTTGTACGGGGCGGTCCCGCCTGACCAGGAGACGGACGCGGTTACGGTCGTCGCCACGCCCGAGTCAAGGACCGCGGGGGTCAGGGAAGGCGCGGTCAAGGACAGCGCGGGGTTGACTGTGAACAGGGTAGTGGCGGAGGAGGCCGTCTCTGAGGGCGAGCCCGAGTCCGTCACCACGGCGCACAGGTAAGCTGACGACGTGGGAGACTTGAAGGTGAACGTGTAAGGCGACCCGCCGACGCCCGTCTGCGGGTTCGCGGCCGGGTCGACCACGACAGGGACGGTGTCCAGAGAGCAGGTCGAGCTCGATCCGCTCTCTAACGTAACGGTGAACGGCGCTGTCCCGCCCGTCCAGCTCACCGTCGCGTTGATCGACTCTTGCTGGGCCGAGTCGAGCACCGCGTAGGGGGTGACCTTGATCGTCGCCGCCGCGGGAGCCGCGTTGACCGTGAACTCGACGACACTGGTGGTCGTCGAATCGGGGACCGAAGCACTGTCGGTGACGGCGGCGCAATAGTAGGTGCTCGCCGCAGGCGCCGTGAAGGTGTCCACGACCGACGATGCCGTGACGCCTGTCGTCGGGTTCGTCCCGGTGCTTACCGTGACGGTCGCCATGTCGTCTGAGCAGGTAGAGCTCGGCCCGCTGTGGAGCGTCACGCTGTACGGGCTCTTCCCTCCAGAGAGGTCGATGGTCGCGGTCACGGTGACCGTCTGTCCCGTGTCCTTGCCCTCGGGCGTGAGCGAAAGTGTTGCCACGAGCGCGGGTGTGACTACCACCTCGGTGGAGGCGCACGCGGTGTCGGCGGGCGTACCCGTGCTGCTGTCGGCGAGATGGACGGAGTAGTTCCCTGTGGTCGTCGCCGGGTTGATGTCGTAGGTCGAGGCGGTGGCGCCTGCTATCTGATGCCCGGACGCACACGAGTTGCCCGTGTACCACTGGTAGACGTAGGGTGAGGTTCCTCCCGACACGGTCGCCGTAAGAGTGATCTCCTTCCCCGACTCCACGGAAGGCGAAGCGGGAGAGATAGTCACGCTCAGGACCGGGTTCACCGTGAACTTTACGATCGGAGACGAGACGGTGTTGGGGCTGGGCGCGCTGTCCACGACCACGGCACAGTAGTCTTCCGTCGAAGCCGGAGCGGAGAAGGTGAAGGTCGCGCTGGGGAGCGAGGTGGTCCCTATCACAGCGTCGCTCCCGCAACTGGCGCTGCTCCCGCCGCGGAAGGTGATGGAGTACGCTGGCGTCCCGCCGGTGACGGTCACGGTAGCGGAGACCGTGGCCCTCTGCCCGGAGTCGACTGCAGTTATCGAGAGCTGGACTGTCGGGACGAGTGCCGGGTTGACCGTGATTTCGACGGCGGTGGGGGTCGTCGCGCTCTCCGGAGTCAGCGCACTGTCGACGACCGTCGCACAGTAGTAGGTGGTGGAGGTCGGGGAGACTGTGAATTCTGCGTTCGTCCCGGATGTCATGTTCGTGGCCACGGGGGCCCCGCCGATGCTCGGGCACGCGGACCCGGCGCTCTTCGTGAGCTCGGCCTTGTACGGCCCAGTCCCCGCCCTTGCCCAGTCAACTATGAGTTTCGCCGACTGCCCCGAGTCGATGAGGGTCGGAGTGCCGATGCTCACCTGGCTGCCCGTGAAGGCTGAGTTCACCGCTATGGATACTGTCGCGCACTGGGTGGCTATCGGGACGCCGTTGCTGCTGTCCCCAGCTGACACCGAGTACATCCCGCTCGCGTACTGCGCCCCCGTGTCGAAGGTGCTGTTCGTCTGCCCCGCGATCGCCGCGCTGCACCCGCCCCCCGTGTACCACTGGTACGTGTAGGGGAGCGTCCCGCCCGACGCGGAGGCGGTGAACGCGGCGGACTCGCCCGAGTCTAGCGTGACAGAGGTCGGGGTCACAGACACGGAGAGGGCGGGATTCACGGTGAACGACACGGCCTGCGACATCACCGCCGCTGCGTTCGTCGCGCTGTTCGTGACGCCGGCGCAGTAGTAGGTGGTGGCTCCGGGTGAAGAGAAGGAGAACGTCGCGACCTGCCCTGCGAGGTGCGAGATGGGGTTGGACGGCGAGACCGGCGAGACCACGGTGGTGTCGGAGGAGCAGCTCGTGCTGTTGCCGCCGTAGAGCGTCACTGAGTACGGGGCCGACCCGCCCGACAGCGTGACGGTCGCCGTCAGCAGCTCCGACTGGCCCGAGTCGATCGCAGAGGCCGAGAGCGATATCCCAGGAGTTGCGAGGGTCGGGTTCACGGTCACCAGCACGGACGACGAGATTGTGCTGGAGCCCTTCTCGCTAGTCACGGTGCCGCAGTAACGCGTGGTTGTCGTAGGCGAAACCGTGAACATGTACTGCGGGGTCGGTAGGCCGCCCTCAACCCCGACCCTGCTCGAGGAGGCTGAGCAGGAGCCGCTCGTGCTGGAGTACAGGTCTATGGTATACGGCTCCATCCCGCCCTTCCAGACCACGGCTATCTGGGCCGTCTGCCCGGAGTCGAGGATGGTCGTCGAAGGCGTGACGCTCGCCGGGTTCGGGAGGAACCTCGGAGCCACGAGGACGACGATGACGACGCCCCCCACCACCACCACCAGGATGAAAATCTTGAAGAGTATGCTCTCTGCCGAGGGCAAGGGAGGCCGTTGGTCGAGTCGGCCGATTTAAGCGTATCCGGACATGCGAAAGCCCATACATAGAGTCCGTCGCACTATATTGGAGCGCGGGCGCCGTGACCCTTCAGTGCCGGGGATGAAATAGGGACTGAAAGGGAGAGTCAGGCAGGCACATCAGGGCTATCAGTCTCTGAGCTTGTTTCTGAGAAGCGCGTCGACTGATAATCCTTCACCGCCTGCTCGAAGCCGACTTCAGTCGGTGTAAGCTGCGGTTCCCCCCACTTCGAGCCCCTGAATACGAAGTGGCCCTTCGAGATCGGCCTCATCTTGCTCCCCCTGTGCTGGGCGAACAGCTCAACGTACCATGACTCGTAGGGGAGGATGGGATACGGCTCGCCGGCGGCGGCGCTCGGAAGGTAGACCCTAGTCCCTTCGGCGTCGGCGGACTGTCCGAACGAGAATCCGACCATGAACTCGCCGGTCTCCCCGCCTTCTATCAGGGGGACCTCCTTCGAAGCCTGATACACGAGGTAGGCGAGCTCCCTCTCCGTCGGACTGGTCGTGATCGCCTGCAGTGGCAGGAAGCTCGGGTGGTGGAACTCCCTCCCGAAGTCGAAGAACACGTGCGCCCCACCGCGCGCCATGTTGGCGGCGTCCATGACGACAGCAGGATAATACGCAGCCCGCCTTCCGTGGTTGGCCATTTGCACGGAGAGGACGTTGAGGTCCTTGGAAACTGGCTTCCCGTTTATCATGAAGTTCAGCTGAGTCCTGGACGGGACGACCGTGACGTAGGAAAGGCTGGGTCTGTCCCAGTATCTCACTATCGCGAGACCGATGACTAGGTCTGCTATGAGCAGGGCGACCCCGAGGATCCCCCAGTACAGATCCGACGTGAAGAACCTCGACAGCGATGTCCCGGCGGCGACGGCGACGACTATCACGTCCAAGGTCAACAGCGCAGGGATGACAAGGACCTGCGAAGACTTCTCCATCTGTAGCCGCGACTCTCCGAACCCTTGACATTTAACCGTGTCACGGACACGTGCCTGCGCAGCGGACGGCGCGTGCGGCTAGGGTGCGCCCAGGTGTCCACCGGATCGCCAGTGCGCGGAGCCACCAGTGCGACTCTCGAAAAACGGAGGAAGACCAGCGCCCTGAGGCTTGCTGGTCTCTGTGCTATGGACCGCTGCTGACCCAGTATGTGGTGAACGAGTTGCCGAGGTAGCCGAGCTGCGAAGGTTCGCCCTTCACCATGCTCGACTGTTGGTAGGTTGGCACGTACGGGAAGTCGAACGTCACCATCACGAGCCAGAAGACGCCCGAACCGAACTCAGCTATCGACTTCGTCACGCCGTCGTAGGTTGCGACCGCGTTCTGGAAGTTCACGGAGGTGATGGGGGTGAGGGCTAGGAACCCGTAGTAGTACGCGCTTTCGGTGATCCATTCGGCTGAGTCGAGGAGCGCGCCCGGTACGAAGGTGAGCGGGCTGGTATAGCTCTGGCGAGCGGTCTGGTCTGTCAGCGTGGTGGTGCAGTTCGCCCCGGGCGTGCCCGAGACGGTCGCCGCCCTGCATGTCACCGACGCGCTGATCACGTCGCCTGCGTTGACGGTGAAGTTGATGGTTTCAGACGCAGATGGGTAGAATTCCAGCCACGCGTAGTAGCTCGTCTGGCCGTAGAAGCAGTCGGAGCTCGTGCCCGTCTGTTCCACCGTCGAGCTGAAGAGGCCATCGATCCCGACCCACACTGAGGCGTCGTACCATGTGTTCTCGGAGTCCGAGCAGGACGCGCCGTGCGCGGTGGTTATCGTCGGGACGGTCCAGGTCCCTGCGACATAGGTCACCGAGCTCGCGACCGCCTCGTAGGCATCGCAGTCAGAGGCGGCCTCTGCGCAGACCGCGTATCCGCCCCAGTTGTACGAGCCCAAGCATTCGCTGCTCGGCTCAGGGCAGGAGACTGCGGAGTCCGTCAGCGCCGAGCCTCCGCCTGGCATCGACACCGGCGACATCGGATGCGTCAGGTGCGTGGGCGCGGAGGCATGCGCTGCTGGAGTCGCAGAATTCGTCGGGGTGGCGGGGTGCAGGAACGAGACGAAGAGGATGGATGCTGCAACGAGTGTTATGGAGAGGTATTTTTTGGAAACGGTATTGGTTTTCGTGAGGCACGAATCCGACCATTTTGTTATAAAAGGTTGCCGCCGGCGCGCAAACTCCTGAGCGAGCCAGTTTCACCGCCCCCCTGTGAGGGGGAGCTGATGCACGGCCGGACGGTTAAGTAGCTGGCGTGCCGTCGGGCGCACATGGCAACATTCGTGCTTGTCCCGGGGGCGTGGCTCGGGGCATGGTCTTGGAAGCGCGTGACTCCGCTCGTGGTGGAAGAGGGACACCTTGCTTATCCAGTCACTCTGACCGGGATGGGAGAAAGGGTCCACCTGGCCACGAAGGATGTCGGGATGAAGACAGCGATACAAGACGTCCTGAACGTGATCAAGTACAACGACCTTGAGGAGCTCGTGCTCGTGGGGCACAGCTTCGCAGGAAAGGTGGCGGCGGCGGTCGCCGACGCCGTCCACGAGAAGGTGAAGAAGGTGATCTACGTCGACGCGTTCCGGCCGGAGAGGGTGAGGACCCCTCAGGGCGCGTTCAACCCCTCAGCCGAGTTCGGCCCTCCGCCCGAGGGCGGCTTCGCTATCCCGCTCACAGCATCTATCATCGACCGGATAGGCAAGGATGTCGTGGGCTCCAACCGCGACTGGATGACTTCGATGGCGACGCCGTGGCCGGTCAAACTCGCCTCCGATCCGATCGTCCTCTCGGAGCGATACGACGGAATAAAGGAGGCGTACGTCTTCTGCACCCTCAGCGGCGACCCGGTGGACGAAATAATCGCGGGGAAGTGGGGGAAATTGGAGGGACCGTACGGAGTGGTCGAAGCAGGCCACTGGCCCATGATCACGAAGCCGAACGAGCTGGCATCCGAGTTGATGCGACTGGCCAAGTGAACCTTCAGCATCTATGATGAGACTCCAATTGTCGGCGACGTGCTCCCCTCCTTACTTCAGGACTCCATCCCATGTAGGAGTCGGGCGCAGGTAGGAGCATTCGAATAGTAGGAGTCCGCATTCAGCTCACAACGACAGCTGGAGTAGTAGTCACAAGGCGCGGGAAGCGTCACGTCTGGGAGTGTAGAAGCTGAGAAGGTGAGACCGGGCACGGCGGGGCTGGAATGCAGAGGGCCTCGGAGAGCGGCTTCGGATCAGGGCAGAGCGCCACTACTCACTTCCGTTCGGGTACCCTGAAATCCGAAAGCGCCAAGGCATCTGAAGGAAACTTGCCAAGGAGTTCCCCGTCCTCCGTGACAACCTTGCTGTTCGTCCTCCTGGCAAGAGCGACATAGCACGAGTCATATACAGTCAGGTCTCTCTCGACGCTGAGTTCGGTGGAGATCTCCAGGAGTTTCCCACGCGGTCTCCAGACGTCGAACCTGTACCTGCTCAGGGCCCTCGCGGCGGTGATGAGTTCGGGTCGCGTGAAGCTCCCGCTGAAACGCAGCGCGTTCATCACCTCATAAAACAGCAGACTGGGGACGGCGAGTTCCAGCCTGCCAGTGGCAAATTCGTCCCTGAGTTCCACTGCCTTGTCAGAGCTCGCCTCGAACAGGAACCACTTCACAACTACTGACGAATCTACTACGAAGTGGTTCTTCTTCGCCACTCTTTTATCACCCGAAGGCTGTTCCATTCCCCCCGGGCCGGCCGTCTTACCCGTTCAGTGAGTATCACCGCCTCTGCCATGTCCGCCTCTCCCTCTTCTTCGAGCCTCCGCGTAAGCAGCTCCCGTATCACTTCGCTCCAATTCTCATCTGTCCGAGACATTTCCTCCTTCAGGGATGAAGGAAGGGTGATGGTGGTTCGTACGAGCTTCTCTCTCTTTCTAGACACACTCGTAATACCAGTAACATAGTGGGATACATAAGGGCTACGAAAGACGAAACGAAACAGCCCGGTTCGACGGCCCCGCTGGGATTGGACCCCCGACATTGGGCCCTCCTCGCAGTCGGCCGCCGACACTCACTCGCCTATCCATACTGTCTCTGGCAGGCCTCTGAAGTGAGGGTCACCAGTGAGCACCGCCGCGTTGTTCGTCCTCGCCGTTGCCAACACTATCGCATCGCCGAGACCTGGCGTCTCCAGACCCTCCTCGCGGGCCCTAACGGCCAGTCGAAGAGGAGCGTTCGCGGACTCTTCCGCAGTCGAGATGTCAATCTCCACCACCTCCGTCGACTGGGTGATCGCCATGGGCCATCGTCGAATAGCGCCTGCTGCCTTCCCTTCCCTCAGAAATTGTCTCGTCGCCTCCGCAGGGACAATGCGAGGCGTGAAGACCTCATCTGACTGCTCAATGCTCTCCTTCGCGTTCATCCGGCCTCCGCTTCCCTTGAAGGGCCTTACCCAGGGTCAAGAGTCAACGGCCAAGAGTCAACGACGCTATTCGAGGCGGTCATCCTCCCTGAACCTCCTCCGCTTCGTCTCATCGGATCCGAACGCAGCTTCTATCGTGTCGGCTCTCCGGCGCTTGACAAGGGGCTCGATGGTCTCGTCCATGCTCTTGCTGTGAGCCTCCGCTGCAGAGCCGACAGTCTCCTGACCGTCCCCTTTGACACTTTAACCGTCGTGCTCTCTTTCATGTTGGTACGAGGTATAACAGTATACTCACGTATAAGCCCGAGGCGTCAATCGTCGCCTCCGATGGCGGTCGCAGGATGAGGATTCCGCCACCTGATGCCCAAACCGAATTCTGCGCCATGGACATGTCCGGTGTGAAAACGCACCTAAAGGCGGGCTCGGTGGGGTCTGGACCCATGACGGGGTCGAGTCTCATTTCGCACTCGACCGGCGCCTGACGCGTTGCCACTGGTTCTCAGGGGCGAATGTGGTCTGGGCAACCAACTTCCAAAGTGCGGGGAGAACGGAGCGCTGCCCCTCGGACCTCTTCTGGGGTGGTGAGTTTATATTTATGTTTGAACACATCAGGCCCGTGACGAAGACGTTGACGATCAAGGACGACGTCTATGACAGGCTAATCGCAGTCAAGGACGCAGAAGAGAGCTTCAGTGACCTTTTCACCAGGCTTGTAGAACAGGGGAGTTCGGTCGAGGTTCTGAAGAAGATGAGAGGCAAGGCGACCTTCACAAACAAGGCAAGGATGCTGTCAGAGATTTCGGCCCGCAGGGAAGAGACGAAACAGTGATCCTGCTTGACACGGACGTGCTGATCGAGATTCTCGACAAGGGGTCTGCCGAGGGAGACCGACTTCTAAAGACACTGAGCGAGGCAGGTGAGGATGTCGGAACGAGTTCCATCAACATGCATGAGCTCCTCTACGGCCTGAAGAAGTATTCGAAGCCGATGGGAAGTGTCGCCAGGTTGCGTGTGCTCGACTACGGGAAGGACGACGCAGAAATCTCGTCACGTCTCGAACTGGCTGCGGAGAAGAGGGGAAGGCCCGTCCGCAGGATTGACACCATGATAGCGGCTGTGGCTATTAACAATTCTGCAAGACTCTCGACACTCGATTCGAGACACTTCGAGCAGTTCACTCAGGAAGGTCTGCGCCTATTCTCGGTCTCGCGTTAGGGCTCTCCAAAAAGTAAGCGACGGCGGGTAGCTACACGGGCCCGGTTCGGTTGGTAAAGGACGAATCAGATTTCGGGAGGGTGCGAGACGGAGACCTTCTCGTCTGCCATACGACTCCCCCCACCTGGACGGTCATCTTCCCAAACGCAGGGGCCCTGGTCACTGACTTGGGCGGGATACTTTCCCACCCAGCGATCATAGCGTGGGAGTACCGAATTCCGGCCGTCCTCGCCACCGGCGACGCGACCAGCATTCTGCACGACGGAGAGATAGTGACCGTCGATGGCGATTCTGGGAGTGCGGTCTCGAGGCAAGCGTCTCTCTGATTTTTTCCTTCAACTTTGGGCATTCCTACCCCCGCCCAGGACAGCGCCCCGTCTCCCTTCTGACTTGGCCAAGTGATAATCACGATAGTATTCCAAGAGATTATTGCTTTCTTCTAGGAACTTGTCACTCCTTACATTACATGATGACATGCACTCAGATATCTTCTTTGCTGCAGTGCAGTCATCTGTGTCGAGATGTTCGAACACACATATCAAGAGCGACGCGAAGGCCGAGTGCCGAGCAAGGTCTCCTTGGCTAGAGTCAAGAGCAGTTATCTGAGCCTGAACGTTTTCGACGAGTCTAGGCGACGCGAATGATGCCCTGAGCACCTCACCAACCCTTGAGCGCAATGGTCCAAGGTCAAAGCCAGTGGCGACGACTATCGAGTCCTCCGGGACAAGCAAGGAGTTTAGCACGAACCCTGCTGACGCCGCAGCGGTGACCTGCTCAGGGTTATGCATCGCCATGAAATTTCCAAGCAAGGCCCTAGCCGAGTTGTAGAGTTCAGGGTTGGGGGCAGAGCGAGATTTGTCTAGGATTTCCTTCACCTTGTCAGCGAGCCCAAAGTCTCCAGCCAACCCGAGTAGAACCTCTGGGTCCACATACTTGGGCTTCATTTCCCCCTCTGTTACGGTCAGGTATTCTAGCTTCGATTCAAGAAGCCTTCCAAGATTGAAGGCGTTTCGCATCTTGGCTAGGTTCCCCATCCCTAATTGCTTGTTTGCTTGAAGTGTTTGGACTCGTTCCGGGCTACGGACAAACAGTTCATCGAAGGTTAGGGAAACGAAACCAATCATAACGCCGGAGAATAGCAGAGTGAAATCGCGGAACGACAGGGGCACGATGGATGGATTTCCGATGGACGCCGCAGCCAGGACTGCTCCTACCACTACTACACAGAGAGTCGAGAGTACGACCTCTCCCCTTACCTCGCCACCTCGGAACTTCAACCACCATTGCGAGTAGAATCTTGATTATTTATCCCAATCTTGCAACCAACCTTCAAAGACTTCTCCCCTGAGAATGAATGCTGAAGAAGCAGCAGAGGGTGACAAGGACAAGTTTCTCCTCTAAAGAGAAGTTCGGATGGTCTTGCGCGCAATCTCCAAGTCAGCCAAGCCACCGGTGAAGCCCGCCATTGTCCCCTGTTTTCTACCTCTTAGACTGAGGCATGCCTTGCGGTAGCGCCTGTTTGGGTGCGGGGACCAGTCCCGCTACGCTGTCGCCCCAAACCGGTCCCAAATTCTCTCTAGATTCCTTACCACTTCTCTGGCCACAGGGCCTCTGTAGTTGGAGCTACAAACAGTGGTACTTTTAACGCCCAATGGAATTAATTGTCAATACATTGGAACCCGGAACTGACGACAAAAGTGCCGGGAACCGACCTCGAGTGAGTGCGGGCCCGACGGGTTCTGCCCTCGAGGGAGGTCGGTTCCGGCCGTTAATTGCACGCAGCGGCATCAAAAGCGTGCAGACGCAAGGAGAAGAATTCTCGGGCGACCCGAAGGACCAACGCCCTCTTGGGCGGCAGAGAGAGTCACGGCTCCGGATTCGCCGACCTCGCAACCTAGTGGGGGACCGCTAAAACTGTCACTTTCGGCAAGGACTCTCTGCCTGGTCACTGTCTGAGGGTGGCCGAACGTTAAGAGTAATGCCACACGGAGAGTCACTGATTGGGTCCCGACAACTTCGTCGAGCGCTCCACGCGTACTCGAAGTGGCTCCTCGGCATTGAGGACTCATCGGTTCAGATTCGACCAGCCCTCTCCGGCAGACAATTGTGAGCTCGGGCGGCTCTCTAGTATGCGCCGGGACAACTCGTCGTGTTCATGAACGAGAAGGAACGGAAAGAAGAACGGAATTATGAAGATTAGGTACCTGCCCACGACAGCATAGGCGTGACTCACCGGCTCCCTCCGATGCAGGAACTGTGATGACTGAGGAGCCCCATCCACCTTAGTTCAGTTGTCCAGCAACCTTCAATCTCTCTTTAGCACTCATTACTTTTATCACCAGTCTCTCTGGCTATGTCGGTTGATTCACAGAAGGAGACGAGGCACAGTTCTTGTCGACACCCCGAACGGAATCCTTCTTGTGAGCGAAAACGGGAAGCGGTTCTCCCTGCCGGGTGGAGGTGCCCTGCGCCACGAGACCAGAGAGAACGCGGCAATCAGGGAGCTTGAAGAGGAGACTGGATTGAAGGCTACTGACTCGTCGTTCTTGTTCGAACATGTCGGGCCAATCCACCGGAGCTATGGCGGCGGCTACTACCGAGACAATCACAAGGTGTTCCTGATTGTCAGCGCCGGAGTCGCGAAACCCCGCAAGGAAATCAGGTCATTGGCATATTCGAGCACGCCTGGAGTCCAGCTGACTACGGCTACAAGAGACATCCTCGAGAAGTATCAGAAGATTAAGAGTCCCGCCAAGCTCACGGCCTTGACCTGCGAGAAGGATGGGGCGCCACTGAAACTCAAAGAGCACGCAACTTTCATCCAGTGCGAGTACTGCAAGACGATTTACTACAAGGGAGACTTCTTCCGGGCCTAAGCTATGGGCGGCTACCTCCTCGAGTTCAGACTGACTGGTTCCGCAAGAGAGTTCGTCCGTGAAACCGCCGTAAAGGTGAGCAGAATCTTCCATGTCCAGGGAGTGACACACAGAAGGGTAGTCCCCCATGTCACAATCGCGGGTCCCTTCGAGACTGATGATGAAAGGCGCTTAATCCACGTGTTCAATGAGGTATGCATCAACTACCAGCCGATGACTTTCCAGTTTGACGGACTTGGGAGCTTTGGTAATCTGGTAGGCGGCAACCGTGTCCTGAAGGTCAACATCAAACCTTCCGAGGAGTTGGTAAGGCTGCGGTCCGAACTCGTCGAAAGGCTCTCGACGTTCTGCGTGATGGGAAAGCACGACGATGGGCAGTACAACCCCCATGCTACCCTTGCGTTCAAGGACATCGACAGGAAATTCGGCGAGATCAAGAAGTTCCTCCAGACAATTGAGATACCCTCAATCAAACATTTTGTTCTTCGAGTGACCCTCCTGGGAAGGGGAAGCATGATTGTACGTGAGTTCGACCTGTTTCAAAGAAGGTCGTTGACGCGGCATGAGTCCCTGAACCAGGAGAACAGGAAGCTAACCCTCAGGCTGATGCAGGCCAGGAACGAAGGGGATCTGATTGGGACAACGCCAAGTAGGCCGTTCGAGATAGATTCCGCCACTCGCGCTTTCGTCATCAGCGACACCCACTTCGACCACGAAAACATCATCCGGTATTGTAGCCGCCCTTTTGGTTCGTCTCGTGAGATGAACAACACAATCGAGCGGAACTGGAATGCCCGAGTCGGGCAGAAAGACATCGTCTTCTTCCTCGGCGACATGACATTCGGGAGGGGACATAGTTCGGTTGATTACTGGCTCCGAAGACTCAGCGGGAGGGTCTTCTTCATCAGGGGCAACCACGACTTGGATCCCATTACAAAGGCCCTAGAGATCCCGAGCGAGTTCTACGTCAGGTACGAAGGGAGGGACCTCATGCTCACTCATGACCCGTTGAGGCCATCCAACTGGAGCGGATGGATGGTGCATGGGGACAAGCACAACAACAGCCCCACGGATTACCCGTTTATCAACTGCGGCAAGAAGACTGTCAACGCCTGCGTGGAAATGACAGGCTATGCCCCTCTTTCGTTGGATGACCTCTTACTGAGGATTTCCCATTGCTAGACGAGAATACGAGGCGACAGGTGGAAGAGTGGCACCAAGTGGAAGAAGCAGCAAACAGGAAGGACTACGTGGGCGCCCTGCGAATTCTCGATGGTTTCTTCAATCCTCATCTACCCGGTCATTGGTTCTCCAAGGGAATGTACCTCTTCCTGGCTAATAGGCAAGAAGAGGCGTTGAAGTGTTTCGGTGAAGCTGTCAACCTCTACCCGCTCTTCTCAGAAGCGTGGTTTTGGCGTGGCTCAACAGAAGCAGGTTTATCCAAGTTGCGAGCAGCGTATTCAAGTTTCGAGAGGTGTATCGAGTCTGAGGATGCAAAGATTGCAGCCGGAAAGCCTGTTCGGTACAGCTGGAGTGGGGTAGCTGCTTTGAAAGCTTGGAACGTGGCATCTAGGGTTCCCGCTCTACAGGGGTTCGAAGCAAGTAAGATGTCCGGGATGACCTATCGCTTTTGTATGGAGCGAGGCATCGTTACAACGAAGGATATGCCGATCGAGGCGATATACAGTCACAGATGGGATAGGTTCGTCAGTGCCAATTCTGCAGAGCTACTGAACAAACTCACGCCGAATCTCCCAGCATCGCCTCTCCGCAGTAGCGCAGACATGTGATGCATTGAACCTAGCGGGCGCAGAGACCGGGAGTGCCGGGGCTATCGTTGAAAACCCTCAGTGACCTGAAGTGGCTTCTTATGGTGTACAGAGCGCCTTCCGCAACCTACGCTGAGCTGGACTATCTCGGACCGAATGGGATATTCTCAGAGACTGCTCAGTCACAGACTGCGATGAGCGGATTCATTCTAGAACAAGTTGCCTGTAGCTTTGGAACCTACAACTGCTGGTTCAGTGGTGATGGCAATGCTAGCCAGGAACAATACAACGTATCCATCGACATTCAAGTGGCAAACCTCAACTACACTGGAACCTGCGGGTAGATTTCACCCGTTCCGTTTCGACTGGTAGGTGTAGGCATCTGACGCGACGGAAATTTGGTATGAAAAAGCTGAACCAGCGAGGTCGTAGGTGGCGGAGGCGTCAACGGTCGTCACCTCCTTGAGTTGGGCGCTAGTGACCACCGTGTAGGCCGCAAATGACTGTCCCGGGGAGAGGGTCACCGGGTTAGTGGCCGATCGAACAGATCCCCTTCGATTGTTATCTTGTCTTCAAGACCCGCTCTTCTTATCAACAGTCGAGCCCATCCAGCTCTGCTCGGCATGTTCTCAAAACCAACAGCCGGGGCAATATTCCCATGTCTTACTGAATAGATCAAGAGGCTGGCATCACCGCATCCCAAATCGTACAAGACATCCGAGGTCTTGAAGCTAGCAATCTTGACGAAGAGTGACTTCCTCCTGTCGTCGAAGAAATTCGCCAATCCCCAGCGATGATGGGCTCTCTGGGGTCTCTCAAAGTCTCTACTGATTCGCAAGGTACTCCCTAAAGAGGGGATGGAACAGAACGTACCTCCCCCTGTCTTCATGAATCAGCAGTTCCTTCTGTTCGAGTCGTGTGAAGAGGACGTTGGGGGCTTTGAAGTTCTTTGGAGAGACGCCAACCTCCTTGCTCTTGGCGATCTTCAGGAGAAGGTCCCTTTCCTTCTCCGATGCAGATAGAAACTTCTGCCTGAACAAGGTCTCTCCCAGCAACGCGTCGACCTGCGGCCAGTTCTCTTCGAAGCCCGCCTCCCTCATGTGCGTGGAAGGTCGCAACATCTCCACCAGTTCGTGAAGCGTGAACATGAGGAGGTATGGATGACCCGCCGTCTTCTCATAGGCCCTTTCGACAACCGCATCGTCAATCGAAAGCTGGCTCCCTGACGTCTTCAGCCTCTTCTCGATGGCCTCCTTTGCCTCTGCCAGCGTGAAGGGCTGGAGCTCCGAGATCTTGAAGAATCGAATCAATGGTTCGGCAACCTCTGCTATCTCAGTGAAGAGACCGGAGTGTGCCGTGACGATGAGCGAGTAGTTGCATCCCTGGTTCACGAGCTCTTGGAATGTCGACCGCAGGGTGAGATAGGCAGACTCTTCCGCCTTTATCGGAAAGTAGTGCAGGTCGTCGAGAAGGATGAACGCTATGTCCGTTCCGGAGGGTTCGAGATGCTTGTGCCAGAGGGAAGCCAGGTTTGTCAAGAGGTCAGTTGAGCCTTCGTCGCGTCTTCTTTGGACTCCTACGCCTGCGACACTGACTCTCGGTTCCCACCTGGATATTTCCTTCCCCACTCGGGACTTGATTGTCTGGGTGGCGTTCACCTCTTTGGACTTGGCTGCGGCGAGCAAGCTGGTCGTGAACGACTCCCAATTTCGGCAGGATTGCGGCGAGAGCGCACAGTGGAGCGTCACACAGTGGGTGGACTTGCGAAGCTCCTCCAGAGCGATATGGCGATATTCGTAGACTAGGGATGTCTTGCCCAGTCCCCACGTGCCCAGCACAGCATAGTTCAGTGGAGCCGGTGTCGGCATCTTCGCAGAGTTCAGCGCCGTGCTGCGAAAGTAGTCGACCTCCTTGTGACGACCGGCGAACTGATTGGGCTGTGCCGGATGCTGCGGAGAGAAAGGGTTCAGGGTGTTACTTTCGTTATGATTGTTACTTTTTGCCATCACTCGTTCAACCTGTACCTCTGGATCTTCGCTATCCCGCGACAGGTGCGGTGAATCAGGCGGCCCCCGTAGTACATTCCTTCGCCAGGGTAGACCTTCCGTCCGCAGATTGCACAGGTTTTGTAGCTCGTGTTACTTTTGTTATGATTGTTATTTTTAAGGGTTGCATGCAGCGAAAGGCTCTGGCAACTCTTCGGCGGATAGACGCGTAGCAGCCCATAGGAGCAACCTGGTCTGACGCAGAGGTCCGCCTCAGTTGCCGTACAATCCGCTACGATGGGTTCTGAAGAACCAACGGATTGGTGTTTATATCGCCTGAGAGAACTAAGATGCCATGCCTCAAATGGGTGCGAAGGACTCGAACCCGAACGAGTGCGGGCCCGACGGGAGCCGAACCCCCGGAGACTCCAAGCGCGCCCCTTCCGGCTCATGTGAAAGCCGATTAAACCGATTTTTCTCGTAGTTAATTCGATGTTCTCGCCCCATCGGTAAGAGCTAGGACGCGGAGTGGAGTTTAACTACCGATTCGAGTTACGTATTCAGCATGTCTCACAGACCCGTTAATCCGAAAGTGCGGAAAAAGGACTTGACACCTGTAGGTAGCGGGCCCGGTGGGATTTGAACCCACGACCCTCAGCTCTCCGCTCAGGCGAGCCGCAGGCCTGCACCGAGTGTCGTTGATGCCCTGATCCGTATCTGAGGCGTGCGCAGACTGTCGAGCACACAGTTCCCCTGACGGAAGTCTAGGCTACGGGCCCGACCGGCCCTGCCCCGACGGGACAGTTAAGCACTTCACGGAGACGGGGCACGCCTTGCGACCAGCACCGACATGCCTCGTACGAGACTACTCCTATGAAGACCGCTGAACGGCCCCACCGCGACCGAGACCTGGAGGGCGCGACCGCATAGAGGCGCTGACGCGACTGGATTGCACGAATTGCAAAATTTCAGCTTAGAAGCCCTGAAAATTTCATGAACGCCGTGTCCAAGACTGCTCTGTCAAATATCCTCCCGCCAGTCCAAGTCCGAAGAAAAAAATGAGCACGACAAAGCGTGCAACTCAGATGGGCGTCGCGGCCTTCGTACTGGCGGCTGCGCTCATCCTAGTCGCGGCATTCACGGGCAACCTTCCAGGAGTTCAGAACATCAACACCACCCGGACAGGGACTTCGTCCTCGTCCGGGGTCGGCTCGCTCTCGCTTCTCATGACCGACCCGCCGGTGACGCCCACGGGCGTCACTGCGGTGTACATCTCCTACAGCGATGTCATGGTCCACGTATCGGGCGACGGGAACCAATCAGGGTGGTACCCTGTGGGCCTGAGCGGGACAATCAACCTCCTCGGCACTGTCAACATAAGCCAGACCCTCGGGACAGTCAAGATCGCCTCAGGCGAGTACAACTTCCTGAGGTTCAACATCACCTCCGCCTCGGTCACATACAATGGAGCCAACTACACGGCCTTCGTCCCGACCGCTGAGCTCAACGTTCCGATAGTCGGAGGAGTGCAGGTGAACGACTCCAAGCCCAGCGCTACCGTCATCGACCTTCAGTCGACCGTCGTAAACATCGGGAGCCACTCGGACCCGGAGTTCATAATCCGCTCCGTCGTGGTCGCCTACCCTGTCCCACCGGGCGAAGTCACGTCGAGCGTCCAGCAGCAGGGCTACAGGTTCAACCTGTCCGGCATGGGCTGGTGGACCCGGATCAGGGACAACTACAGCTCAAGCATCCAGATCACCAGCGCTTCACTTTCAGGGAGCTCTTTGACGCTGACAGTCGAGAACACCGGCAACCAAAGCACGGTGCTATACTTCGTGACTGTCACGCCTCAACTCACATTCCTCGGCGGCTACGGAACGTCCGCCCACGGTCATGTCACAGACTCGCTTCTGAGCTCAGAGACGCTCGTTGTCCTGGCCAACGGCACGCTCTCCCCGCTCTCCAACCTTGGCACTCTGGCCCAGGTCGCGAGAGAAGGCGGGAAGCAGTCGGCCGAGGCTTACCTAGCACTCTTCGGAGCGCCCGGGTACAACCTCTCGGCCAAGGCGTCAGTCACACTCACATTCAACGGCTCGATCACCATCGGCTTTCCAACCTACGACAACGGCCAGCCCGTCTCTGTGACATCGGGGAGCGCGTACACGATTGCGGTCCTCGGTACTCAGACAGTGGCGACCTACACGATTGACGCGACTTAGGAGAAGAGACCAAGGGGGACTCACGTCCCCCGGCCCCGATTTTTACGGGCCTCATCTTGGCGCGCCCGATGCCATTCGTCGGCGGACTAACGATTAACTACGCAAGGACGATGGCCAGAGCGACGGACTCTGAGCACCGAAGCGGCTGTCTTGTGCGGAGGAAGGGGCGAACGGCTGAAGCCTCTGACAGACTACTTCCAGAAGGTGATGATCCCCATCGGCCCAAAGAAGCTCCCGCTCTTGGCATATGTGATCTCTCTCCTCAAGCACCACGGTATCGAGTCCGTCACCCTGCTGACGGGCTACAGGTCGGAGGACGTGAAGCGCTACTTCGGCGACGGCGCGGGGTACGATGTCAGGCTGAAGTATTCAGAGGACGAACCAGGCACGAAGGGGAGCCTCAACGCCGTCGCGAACGCACTGAGGAAAGGACGCATCGGCAGGTGCGACGAGCTCGTCGTGTATTATGGCGACGTCTTCGTCGACCTCGACGTGACGAAGCTGCTGAGGACTCACAGGGAGAGGAGGGCTGACGCGACCCTCGTCCTCTCTCGGGGGTACACCCTCCCCGTGGGGGAGGCGAAGGTGAACGCGCGGGGCGTCGTTACGGCCGTGCATGAGAAACCGAAGCTGGACATCAGCGTCACCACGGGTTGCATGGTCCTCGGGAGCAAGGCGATCGCCCGGGCAGAGGAGCTCGCCGGCGGCCAGAACACCGACCTGATGGCTCATCTCCTTCCGTCGCTGCTGAAGATGAGGATGAAGGTGGCCGCCTCTTACACAGAGGAGCCATGGTACGACGTGGGGACAGTCTCCAGCTTCGAGAAGCTCGACAGGGAGATAGCCGACCACCCCCCAAGCTTCCCAGTCGGATGAAGCGCGCGGGCCCGGTACCGGAGCCGAAGTGCAGCGCCCTGACCTCGATCCTGTCCCTCTTGGGTCGCCCCCGCTCCCTGTGCGCGCCCGGGGCTATGCCAGCGCTTCGAGGAGCGCCTTGCTCACTGCCCCCGGTCCGGAGTCTGCGACGTACGGTCCGAGCCTCGGCCCCCTGTCCGACCCGAGAAGGATCCCATACACGGCGGGGAAGAAGTCGCCTGGCTTGATACCGTTGCTCTTGATCGCCTCGAACGCGGCGCCCTGAATCGCCTCCGGGTCCGAGAGGGTCGCTATGGCTGAAGCGAACCTTCTCACGGCCGCTCTCTCCGACGCCGAGAGTTCTACCCTCTCTGCGGCAGGCTTGTCCTCCCTCGCGGCCCAGCGCGCAGCCCAGGCGACGCGCTCCGCAAGGTCGGGGGTGAGGGTCTTCACCATCCCGTATTTCGCCAGCTGCTTCGCCACATACTCCTCTGCGCTCCCATGCGGGGCGACCGACGCGAGCTGCGCGAGGAGCCGGTATGGGACGTGCGCACGCGGCGACCGCGGAACCTTCAGGAGCATCGCGTATTCGTAGAGGCCCCTGAGCCTCGCGTCCTTCATCGGGTTCGGGTCCTTCCTCTTCGAGAAATAGTGCTCCTCGAGGTCGTCGAAGTCCTCCATGTAGACTGGGATGTCGGCCAGCGAGACGCTCCGCGCCCCCACTATCCGCTTGTACATGAGCAGCCTCAGGCTGTCCGGGGACGCGTACTGGAGCCACTGCGCGGG
>JASHOZ010000044.1 GCA_030038395.1 Nitrososphaerales archaeon | reverse complement strand
TCGATGTGTTGAGGAGAAGGGGGGTCGAGAAGCATCTGAACCACAGCGTCGGGCACGGGGTCGGCATCGACATCCACGAGATGCCGGGAATCGCCAGAGGGGTCAGGACCCGCCTGCTGGAGAATGACGTCGTGACCGACGAGCCAGGGATATACTTCCCAGGGAAGTATGGGATCAGGATCGAGGACACCGTGAGGACTGCGAAGAGGAGAGAAGTGCTGACGAAGTTCACCAAGGAACTCCTGACTTTGGGCTAGGCAGACGTCTTCGCTAGGTTTGTAGGCGGACTCGTGGTCACAGGAGTCTGACAGTGAGAAGATGTCGAGGGACCAGGTTGCAACGTCCATCCTCTCCGGACCTGACTGGCTCATGTGTATGAAGGGCCCTGTCGAGTCCGTGACGGCCTAGCCATTCTGCCCTTCGACACAGGTGCCGTACAAGGGGAAGAACTCACCCCCTCCGCCGCCTTCGAGATTGGACACCGTCACGCTCGCGCCCATCGATACGGTGTAAGTGCCGGTTGTGGTGTAGCCCGCATCCACAAGCGCTTCATCAAGCAGGACCTGCGGTGAGGTGGCGCTTATCTCACCCACTACACCCCTGTCATCCTGTAGATAGACATACGCCCCACCCGCGTTCCCAGAGGTTACAGGGGGACCTCCGGCCGTCTGATACGCAGCTGTAGCCAGCGTACAGAATTGGCCCGCGACGAACCCCACCGCGGGGTCGATGGCGGTGCCTATTCCTACGCACAACACATTCGCGAAATAGAGAGCCCAGGTCTCGGTGTTCTGCGCGCTGGAGTTGATGCATGTCTCATTCGGCTGACAGGCGTACGGGGGGTTGCTGTAGGCGTTCATGGCACAACTAGAGCCTGGACTTCCCGCTCCCGGCAGCTCCTCCGTATCATATGCGCAGACCCAGCTCCCACCATTCCCAGACGTTTCAGCCATCTCGATAGTTTGGTCGATTCCAGTCCCTTCCGTCAGGTCGTGGATATTCGTTAGCATGGTCGTAGAGGAGAAAGAAACGAGGACGCACTCTTCCGCAGTCTGACCGGACCCGCAACTCACCGAGGGCAGACTACTTTGGGGGCCGTCAAGCTCGACGCCGTCGACCTCCATGACAGTGAATCCTTGGAAAGTGTCCGGGTTGTTGAACGCGTTCAGGTTTGACGGGGGATAGTAGAGCGCACCATATGCCATCGCGATGGGGTGACTCTCAGAGGTCCAGCAGTCGAGATATAGAGCGCTACCGTATGAGCCGCAGTTGTTGGGGCCTGCACCGCTCTCATCCGAAGTCCACGTCTCGTACCTCGCCGATGACATCAGGGTTCCCTGCAGCAGGAACTGGGGGCCGTCAGAGCAGAAACTTGGGCACCCTAGCGACTCACCGCTTCCAATGGGCGGAGTGAGCGTCACCGTTATCCCGACCTCGTGGTGGTATCTCAGGAGGCTGGTTATGTCACCAGATGTCCAACTGGGCCAGCATGCCGGCGAGCACCCTGAAGTTCTTGAACTTGCGGTCAGATAGACGCTGCTCAAGGAGCAACCGTCGCTTGCAGCTAGCGCCTGGGACTCCGACGTGATAGCTACGCCCCCCACCTCGACCTCGAGGCAGACCGCAAAGTAGTTCGAGGAGTCGTATCCCGAACAAGGCTCCAGGGCTGCGTTGAGAGGGTTCTCTATCGCGTCGGCGCTGCACACGCCCAAGCTGATCGTGGAAGGACCCACCAAGCCGTCATACACGGGCGACACGAACGACGCACCCAGAGAGTGGCCGTTCCAGCCGAGTTCTTGGCAGATGCTTTCGGTCGCCCAGTAGTCGCAGCCCAGGACGTAGCCCCCCAGAGCCGACCCCTGGTAGTTGAAGACAGGCCCGTCCGCAAACGTACTCGTGAAGTTGCTGACATGCAGAGTCGCGGTGTAAGAGTCCGCCGATGGGACGGTGTATACCGTATGGTCGCCCTTGGGGAGGAAGGAGGCTGCAACCTCCGAGAACGCGGCGGTAGTCGCAGGCACGCACCCAGACCACGGCGCGGTCGTCGAGCCCCCTCCCCAGGACGACACGTAGTCGGCGAACGCGGGCCAGTTTCCGCCCCCAATCGACTGGAAGGTCGAGGAGCTTCCGCTGTTGTTGGGGACGCATGCGGTCGCGTCCGTCGAAAGGAGGTCTACAACCAGCGCCCCGCTCGCGGGCGCGAAGTGGCCGACAGTCGGGTTCTTGCTCACCCCCCACCCGACCGATGCCTTGTTCAGGTCTATGTCCGAGGCACCCGTGTCAATCGCGAAGACGTAGGCTGGGACATCTGCCTTGCTCGTGGTCACGGTGACTGTGTCGACGCCGGTGGACATCGCCGTCGCGTACAATATGATCGCACATTCGTTCCTTTCGCAGAAGCTGTTGCTTCCACTTCCTATGATGGTGCTGGCGGCGGTGTTCCAGAAGTTGCCTTCGCTGTCCGTTATGCTGATCTTGGCGCTGTGGACGGCCTGCGAAAGCATGACCACCAGAAGGTCTCCTTGGTTGACCGAAGGGAGTGTGAGCGTCACGGTCGAACCGCTCGACGCCGCGCTGAAGCACTGGACTGAGCAGGAGGACGCGGCCTGGGCGCTCGGGAGCGAGATCATTGAGAGATTGGGTGCGGAGAGAACCACAAGGACGATGACGCCGACCGCGAAGGCGCCCCGCTTCAGGGAGAGAACCTTCACCGCCCTGCGACGCAGGTATGGTCCCTCGCCCATCCTCGAACTGAGCGCGAGGATGGTCGCTACCAGTGCTACGGCACCGGCGGCGGACTCGCCTGACTCAGCCATTCTCGCCAGCCCTGCCGCCGAGGCGAAGAGGCCCAGCGCGAGTGTCGACCCGCTCGCGGACGGCACGACGAAGATCGTCCCGGCCGCGTACGCGCCGTCGGTCGCGTTGATGGGGTAATCTCCCGCTCCCAGAGAAGGCACTGCGATCTGGCAAGAGAAGTATCCCGTGCTGTTAGTTGTGCATGTCCCCTCTGTGGCTGTCTGGTTCTCTCCATCGAAGCTCAGCATCACCGTGGTTTCGTTCCCAAAGCCGGAACCCGTTATGGTCAGGAGGGTCCCCGGCAACCCTGACTGCGGAGACACCCCGATCTGGACGGTCTGGACGGGGGGTGGGAGGGTCACCGAGAGTTGTGCGTTGGCGCTGTTGTTCGCGGAGTCTATGACCGATATGAGGTTCTCACCTATGGTGACGTTAGCAGCGAGAATCATGAAGGAGAAGGAGCCGGTGGAGTTCGTGGCTGATGACCCGACGATAGAGGCGGCCGTGCCGTTGATGAAGGCGCCCACGACGGAGCCCCCCGCGAACCCTGTCCCGTTCACTAGGAACAGCGTCCCTTCGTTGGCCGTCGTCTGACCCAGGACGACCGAGGGAGTCACGTCGAAGAAGCAGTCGGCGGCGTTCCCGTTCGCGTCTGTAACTGT
>JASHOZ010000043.1 GCA_030038395.1 Nitrososphaerales archaeon | reverse complement strand
CCTCGAAGAGCTTAGCGGGGACAAGATATCGAAGTATGTGATCTCCACCAAGGGGATTCAGTTCCTCGCTGCGTACCGGCAGTTCGATGACTTCGCGCAGTCGTTCGGTCTAAGGCTGTAGGCTGCGGCGACCTGACGCCGCAACCGGTTTATACCTCACTCGGGCGGGTCGGGACGCATGATTGGAATCGCCGGAGCCGGCAAAGTGGGCGCGCAGTCGGCGCTCGAGATAGCCTCCAGGGGCCTCGACGACATCGCTCTCGTGGACATCGTCCCCGGGCTCGCCGAAGGCGAGGCGCTCGACATCAGCCACAGGCTGTCTGACGCAGGGGTGGACGTCGACGTCAGTGGGTCTTCCGACTTCGGAGCTCTCAGAGGGGCGAGCCTCGTGATAATCGCGGCCGGGCTCGGCCGCAAGCCAGGGATGACGAGGATGGACCTCCTCTCGAAGAACTCTGGCATAATCTCGTCGGTCGCGAAGGAGGCGGCGAAGTACGCGCCTGACTCGACGGTCCTAATGGTCACGAACCCGATGGACGCCATGACCTACGTCGCGCTGAAGGCGACCGGCTTCCCGAAGGCCCGCGTGGTCGGGCAGGGGGGGGTGCTCGACAACTCCCGTTTCAAGTACGTCCTGGCCAAGAAGCTGGGCGTCTCGAGAGGGTCGATCACCTCGGTCGTGATGGGGGAGCACGGGGAGAACATGATACCGGTGGCCAGCCACACCTATGTGAGCGGCGTCCCGCTCACCAGCCTCCTGACGGAGGAGGAGGTGCAGCAGGCGATAGAGGACACCCGCAAGGTGGCTGCGGACGTCATATCAAAGAAGGGGGCGACAATCTTCGCCCCTGGCGTGTCCGTCGCGCGGATGGCCGCGGCGATCGTCAACGACACGAAGGAAGTGCTGGCGGCTTCGGCATACCTGGAGGGTGAGTACGGCCTGAACGGCCTCTGCATCGGCGTCCCGGTGAGGCTCGGCCGGGGAGGGATAGAGAAGGTCTACGAGATCAAGCTCTCCGACAGGGAGCGCGACTGGTTCAACAAGGGGGCCGACACACTGCGCGAAGCGATCTCCACCCTCGCAGCCTAGCGTCGCCTGCGTTCGCGACGGCGGGGTCCCGACGACATCCCGAATCATAACCCTAAAAAACAGACGTAGGCGGCCGTCGAATCGACTTTGCTCATCATAGTGCTCCTCAAGGGAGTGCCCGCGCGCACGACCCAGGTGGCACAGGTGGGGGGCGTCCTGAACAGGGAGGCGATGGACCTCGTCCTCAATCCGCACGACTCGAAGGCAGTCGAGGCCGCGGACTACATCAAGCGGAAGGTGGGCGGGAAGGTGGTCGCCCTCACCATGGGGCCCGACATGAAGCTCATACCTCTGATGAAGCCCCTGTTCTCCGCGGAGGTGACGGGGGTCGACGAGGAATACGTCCTCAGCGACCGGAAGATGGCCGGCTCCGACACTCTGGCGACGTCGTACGCCGTCTCCCTCGGAGTGAAGAAGCTGGTGGAGAGGCACACCGCCCCCATCGACGCCCTCGCCGCCACGATATCCAGGTCAGGGTACTCGGACCCCGTGATGTCGAAGGCGAGGGAACTCTACGGCGCCAACCTCCTCCCCAACCGCGTCTACTCGGAGCTCCCGTCGGTGACCGACAGCCTCGTCCGCCGGTTCTCCGAGGGCGTCATCACCTCAGAGGAGGCGCAGGCGGAGCTCCGCGAGGTGAAGGAGACCCTCTCGAGGTTCGTCATCGTGTCAGGGATAAAGACAACGGACGGAGAGACTGGGAGCGTCGGCCCCCAGGTCGCGGAGGGCGTGTCGGAGCTCCTCGGGAAGGTCGTCCCCCACGCGACCTACGTCGAGGACCTGGACGTAGACCAGGAGGGGAGGACCGTGGTGTCCTCGAGGAGGATCGGCAGGCTCGTCCAGACCCTCGAGATGGACCTCCCGGCGCTACTTACGATCTCCACCGAGTACGAGCCGCGGGAGCCGGCAGCCTCCTTCCAGCCTCTCGCGCGCTACAACAGCTACATGGGGAAGGTCGCCCAGGCGCAGAAGTGGACTGCAGACGACCTGGGAGCCGACCCGAAGCGGCTCGGCCTCGCCGGTTCGCCCACCATCGTAGGCGCGGGCATCGACGTCGGAAAGCCGCCGGTGCAGAAGTTCGTCAACAGGAGCCTTGTCTTCCTCAAGCCTGTGCAGCAGCTCGAATCGGACGGGAAGAAGTACGGCCCGTTCGAGAGGGGGCAGCTAGCCGCGGATGTCCCGCAGTCGCTGATCGACCGCCTCCGCGCTGAGGGGGCGGTCGGACCCTTCGGCTACGACCTGTTGTGCGGGGAGCTCCTCGCTTGAGCGCCGACTCGAAGGACGTATGGGTCTACCTGCAGCGCGACGGCGGCCGCCTGTCGGAGGACTCCCTCGAAGTGCTCGCGGCCGGGAGGAAGGTGGCCGACAAGCTGGCTCAGAAGGTCGTCGGCGTCATATTGGGGGAGGGGGTCGACGGCCTCGCCGCGGAGGCGGTCCAGTTCGGCGCAGACGCCGTCCTCTACATCGACTCGCCAGAGCTCGGGACTTACCTCAACCTTAGGTACATCGACGCCATCTTCAGCCTTGTAAAGGAGCGGCGACCGTACGCCTTCCTCTTCGCCGCGAACGAGCTCGGGAAGGACATCGCCGCCAGGATAGCCTACAGGGCGGCGACGGGGCTCGCGACGGACAACGTCCTCCTAGAGGTCGACGACTACACCAACCCGGCCCTCGGCGAGTTCAAGAACCTCCTGATCCAGATCCGGCCGGACTTCGGCACTAGGCTCGCGAGGATCTACACCCCGCGGCACAGGCCGCAGATGGCAACGGTGAGGCCCGGGAACTTCGCGCCCCTCCCTCCGGACAAGAAGCGCAAGGGCAAGCTGGAGAGAGTGGAGTTCCAGGGAGGGGAATACCCCGCACGCGTCAGGGGGGTGACGGAGCTCCCACCCCCCGCGCTCGACCTCGCGGGCGCCGACGTCGTGATCAGCCTGGGGCTGGGGATACTGAAGGACGGCTCCGGCAAGCCGAGGGACCCCCGAGAAGCCTACAGGCTCGCCGACGACCTCCGGAAGGCCTTCGAGTCGAGGTACAGGGTCAGGGGGGTCATCGGGGCGTCGAGGGCGCTCGTGTACGCCGAGGTCAAGGAGCTTCAGGGGCTCATCTCGAAGGCCAACCAGGTGGGCCAGACAGGGACGACGGTCAGCCCGAAGGTCTACGTCGCGCTCGGGATCAGCGGCGCGCTGCAGCACAGGGTCGGGATGCAGCGTTCGGGGAAGATCGTGGCCGTGAACACCGACCCGGACGCCCCGATATTCAGGATAGCGCACTACCCGATAGTCGGGGACCTGTACGAAGAGGTGCCGAAGCTCATCGCGAGCATCACGGGGGGGACGGCAGGCGCGAACTGACTTCGACGTGATAGTCGTCGGCGCCGGCCCGGCCGGCGCCGCGGCGGCGATAGAACTCGCACGGAAGGGAGCGAACGTGCTGATGCTGGAGAAGGCGAAGGTCCCGGGCGAGAGGAACGTCACCGGAGGGGTCCTCTACGGGGACTTCCCCGGCGAGCTCGGGCTCGTCAGCCTCGTCCCTCAGTTCGAGTCCGTCGCTCCTCTGGAGCGGCAGGTGCTCTCGCACGAGGTCGTCGTACTCGGCCCCGCGGACAGGGCCAAGGGGGAGGCGCGCTACTACAGGCTCTCAAAGACGTCGTTTCCCGCGAAGATCGGCATCTTCAACCTCCAGCTCGAGACAGGGCACGACTACACGGTCCTCAGGCGCCCGTTCGACCGATGGCTCGCGGGCGTCGCCGTCGGCGAGGGGGCCATGCTCTCGACCTCCACCACAGTCTCCGGCCTCCTAAAGGAGGGGGGCTCAGTCGTCGGTGTCAGGACCACGAAAGAGGACCTCAGAGCCAAAGTGGTCATCGACTGTTCCGGCGTCACGTCGCTCCTCGTGGAGGAGGCCGGGCTCAGGGGGAGGCTCGCGCCGAGGCAGCTCTATCACGGGATCAAGCGCGTCTACAGGCTGGACCCCGCGACCATCGAGAAGCGATTCCGCGTCGCGCCCGGCAAGGGAAGGGCGATGTTCTTTCTGGGGGACTTCATGCACGGCGTGGGTGGCGGGGCGTTCGTGTACACGAACAAGGACACCCTTTCTGTCGGGCTCGTCGTCTCGATGGACTCGCTGCTGCGCGCCACCACGGAGCGTTTCGACACCGTCGGCAAGCTCGTCGACATCCAGGACGAGTTCGAGTCCCACCCCATGGTCGCCGAACTCCTCGACGGCGCCCAGGTCGCGGAGTACTCGGGGCACAACATCCCAAAGGGGTACAAGTGCATACTCAAGACGCCGTACGCCGACGGCTTCCTCGTCGCCGGGGACGCGCTCGGCGCCTTCGTCAAGGTCGGGCCGATGATCGACGGTATGAGGAGGGCGATCACCTCGGGGGTGCTCGCGGCGAGGGCGTACCTGGAGGCGAGCACATCGGGCTCCTACAGGGCGAGGAACCTCTCGAGGTACAAGACTTCGCTCTATCCCATCTACGAGGACGTCAACAAATCGGGGAGGGACGGCTTCCTGACGGAGAGCCCGTTCGCATACCACACCATCCCTAGGATGATATTCGCGACGCGCATCATCTCCAAGACATACAGGTTCGAGCCTCGCGCCGCTGCCAAGCTGGGAGACGCCACGCAGAGGGTCCAGAACGGGACGAGCCTCCTGGACTACGACGAGGACAGGGACTACGCCCACATCAAGGTCGACGAGGACGCGGCCTCGAAGTCCCTCACGAAGCCGTGGGTTCCAGCTTGCCCGACGAACTGCTACACGCTGGTGACGCCGAAGGGGGTCTTCGCGTCCTACAAGGATCTCTACGAGCACAACCTCGCGACCCTGGGGGGCGCGGAAAAGCCTGGGGGAGGCCGCTCGTCGAAGGCCTTCGCGCAGACGCAGCAGGACGTCGCGGCGGGCCGACTGAAGTTCGACTACGTGGCGTGCGTGGCATGCGGGACGTGCGGGGTCATCGGCCCTCCCGACATGGTGTCCTTCGGGCACGAGCGCGACGGCCACGGCGTAAGGTATTCCTACGGCTGAGGAAGAATCGACAGGACAATATACCCCAGCGGCGCGGCCGCGCCCTGAAGTCTCGGCATGTCGTACGCGTACCTTGACCGGCTCAACAGGACGCTGCACGACCACGAGTCGTGGAGAGAGCGCGAGTGCCTGAACATGATCCCCTCCGAGAACCACGGGAGCCGCCACATGCGGTCCATGCTCGCCACTGACTTTGGAAACAGGTACACGGCCCCCGACAGGTTCTACCGGGGGACCAAGTTCGCGGACGAGCTGCTCGCCCTCTGCGAGGAGGTCGCCAGGAAGGTCTTCAACGCCAGGTACGCGGACGTCAGGCCCCTCTCCGGCCACACGGCCGACATGGCCGTGCTCCTCTCCCTCACGCGCCCTGGCGACAAGATAGTCTCGGTGTCCCCCGACAACGGGGGCTACCCTGGGATCACCCACCTGGGCCTGGGGAAGCTTCTTGGACTGAAGAACATGTACTTCCCGTACGACGACAGCGTCGTCAACATACGGGGCAGGGACTCCGCCACGCTCGTCAGGGGTGAGAAGCCGAAGGTCGTGTTCTTTGGCGCGAGCTTCATCCCCTTCCCCCACCCTGCGAAGCAGGTGTCGGAGGCCGCAACCGGGACGGCTGTCTTCGACGGCTCGCACGTACTCGGCCTGATCGCTGGGGGGGAGTTCCAGGATCCGCTGAGGGAGGGGTGCCAGCTGCTGATAGGGTCGACCCACAAGAGCCTCCCCGGCCCGCAGGGGGGGGTCATCCTCTCCAACAACGAGGAGGTCTTCAGGGCAGTGTCAAGCCGGATCCATCCGGGCATAGTCGACAACGTCCACCTGAACAGGGTGGCGGCCCTGACGGTCGCGCTCCTTGAGATGATGCAGTTCGGGAAGCCCTATGCCCAGGCCGTGGTGAGGAACTCGCAGGCCCTCGCGAAGGCGCTCGCAGGGAGCGGGATAAGGCTGCGGGGCGCTCCGGCGGGGTACACGAAGTCGCACCAGGTCCTCCTGGACTACGACGCCCCGAAGCTCTCGCTCATCTCGGACCGCCTTGAACAGGCGAACATCATCATCGACAACGGCGGGAGGGTAGGCACGTCCGAGCTTACGCGCCTGGGGTACGGGTCGCAGGACATGGACGAGGTAGCGGAGCTCATGGCCAGCGTCATCCTCGGCAAGAAGCCCCTCGAGTTCGTCAGGAAGCGCGTCAAGGGCATCGCCGGCCAGCACCATGAGGCGAAGTACGTGCTGAAGTCCGTGCCGAGCCTGACTGCTTGAATGCGCCTCAGCGGTGCGCGATGCCGAGCGACGCGTCCGTGAGCTTCATGGAGTCCTCGCGCGAGTACCCGCCGTATAGCGCGCGGATCGCGTCGAGGTTCTCGGGGACCACTATCGCCTCCTGATGCACCGCGACGAACATGTACGCTTCGCCGTCGACGACGCTCACGGAGTCCCTCCAGACCGTCGCCTCGTAGACGTCGTCCCTCGGCCTCCCGATCTCCCTGGCCATGTCGATGACGGCCGCCGTGGACTTGAACCCCGAGCGCCCGTCGACGAACTGCACGCGCGGCGCCGCCTCCAGACAGGCGATGACGTCTTCGCGGGTCGCCTGCCGCGCCAGGCTCAGCATCAGGCTGTGGAGGTGCATGTGCGTCGTGGGGACCTTGAACGCCATCGTAACGATGCTGAGGTTCTTCAGCACCGTCTGCACGTCTGGCCCGTGGTGCGACGGCAGGGTGGTCGGGTCCAAGACCACGGCGTCGATCGGGCCCCTCTTGACGTCGTCAGGGTCAGCCGCCCTCCTTGCCAGCACCGCGCGCGCCCTCGCCACGCCCGCCGCCCTGTCGACCGCGCCGATGACCCTGCACAGCGCCGTCGTGTTGCACGACACGACCCTCACCATCGGCTTCCCTACGGCCTCCTCGAAGTTGCACTGCGCCACGAACGAAGTCCCCGCCAGCGCGTGGTCCTCTCCGCCCTGGAACACGGCCTTGACCCCCGCCTGCTGGTACAGCCCCTTGTTGGGCACCCCCGAGTCGTCCGGCGACGCGTCGACCACGACGTCCACCCGCTGGAGGAGGTCGTTCAGCGTCCCCTTGACGTTCGAGCCGGAGGCCCTCATCCCTTCGAGGCTCTTCATGTCCACGGCGTACAGCGTTATCCCCTTCTGCTGGGCGATGGCGTACTTGTAGTGCGGGTGGACCGCTGTGACCCCGACGAGCTCCATGTCCTTCTGTCTCGCCACCGCGTCCGCGACCCTCCTCCCGACGGTGCCGTACCCGTTGACGCCTACCCGGATCATGCCCTCCCCGCCCCCGGCTTCTCCGCCTGGCTTACGGCCTGGAGCTTCCTCGGCCCCCACTTGTCGCTTGCCCTCTCGAGGGCGTCCACGAGTGGGAGCCTCCTCCCCGCGAGATACTGCACCAGGGCCCCCCCCGCGGTGCTGATGTGGTCTACCTGGTCGTGAATCCCGTACTTCCGCAGCGCGGAGGAGAGGTGTCCCCCGCTGATTATCGTTGTCGCCAGGGACGAAGCCATCGCCTTGAGTAGCGACTCGGTCCCGAAGCTGAACTCCTTCCACTCGAACGCCCCTGGAGGTCCGCTCATGAAGACCGTCCCCGCGCCTTTGATGAACTTCTCATACTTCTCCACGGTCTTCGGACCGATGTCGAGGACCGCCCCCTGCCCAGCGAGGCTCTTGACGTCGACGTCCCTGCGCCCGCCATCGACCTTGATAGCGACGTCGACAGGCATCGCGAACCTCTCGGGGTCCTCGTCTATCAACTGCCTTGCCTTCATCACGTGCTTCTGCTCCGACTCTATCCCCAGGCTCCCCCTGTACATGCCGGCGGCCTTCAGGAAGACCAGCCCTACGACTCCACAGAGGAGCACTCTGTCCGCCCTGTTGTTCGCCACCAGCGCGTCGATGGCTTCGAGCCTGTCGCTGACCTTCGCGCCCCCCAAGACTGTGACGTACGGGCCCTTCTCGACGCCCAGGACCTTGTCGAGCATCCTGAGCTCCTTGGCAACGGTGAGCCCGGCGCATGTCGGGACCAGCTCCGCGAACCCCACTATGGTGGGCGACGACCTGTGGGCCGTCGAAAAGGCGTCAAGGACGCACGCGTCGACGTGGCCCTTCAGCCTGCTCACAAGGAACGTCCTCTCCGCGTCCACCGGCCTGTACTCTTGATTCTCTTCGGCGGTGAACCTCAGGTTGTCGAGGACGAGTATTTCGCCCGCCTCCATCGAGTCGATCTCCCGGAGTGCCTCCGGGCCGAAGACGTCGGGGACGAAGCTGACCGCTTTCCCAAGTATGCCGGACAGTGCCTCTGCGTGCTTCGCGAGGCTCGTGTAGTCGGGCCTCCCCACGCGTCCCTGATGAGACCCCACCACCACCTTCGACTTCGACAGTCGCGCTATCGTCTGGGCGGCCTCTTCGAGCCTCGCTTGCTCTATGAGGGCGCCCGTCTCTGGATGAATCGGAGTGTTGATGTCCACCCGCAGGAACACCCGCTTGCCGCTCAGGTCGAGGTCTTCCAGCGTCAGCATCCTGATTGCCATTATACGCTAGTGGCCCTCCATGAGGCCGTTGAGGCTCATGGAATTAAGGATTGACGGCTTTCCACGGCCTGTCAGGTCCGGGCGCCGCCGCCATCGCCTTCACACGAGGGAGAACACGCGACCGTG
The DNA here is from genome assembly GCA_030038395.1 of Nitrososphaerales archaeon. Lineage (GTDB taxonomy): Archaea > Thermoproteota > Nitrososphaeria > Nitrososphaerales > Gagatemarchaeaceae > UBA183. Next base: position 1,260 of record JASHOZ010000043.1, on the reverse strand, counting down.
GCGACCGCCGGTGTTAAGATAGTCCGCGCCGATGGCCTCCACCGATTCGCGTCCCTATCTTAACGGGCGGCTGCGGGCCTCGAGCCTCAGGTCTACCCAGCGCCGAAGTAGTAACTCGTCAGCCCGCTGAAGATCGCGAGGGCGCCCAGGGCGAAGACGAGGACTACTATCTTCTTGCTGTCCGCCGCCCTCAGCAGCACCCGGATGGTCACCAGCCCGACGACCACCGCGGTCAGGACCGCTACGAGCAGAACGCTCGCCCCGAGCGCGTTCACCGTGGACGTCACGCTCGTCTTGGTGAGGAGCACCGACACCCCGGCTGCGCCGATCGAGGCGGGGATGAGCGCCAGGAAGGACAGCCTGAAGGACTCCTCCGGACTGACGCCGAGGAGGAGCATGGTCGAGACTGTTGCGCCCGACCGGCTGACGCCGGGGAACGCCGCTACCCCTTGTGCTATCCCTATCACGATCATGTCGACGAAGGTGAGGTCGGCCAGCCTCTTTGTCGGGTTCCGCTTGCCGCGGGCGAGGGTTATGAGGACGCCGTCGCCGATCAGGACGCACCCTAGGACGACCATCGGGACCCCCAGCGCGGGGCCCGTCACAGACTCGGAGACCACCTTGTAGATGACGACGCCGAGCAGGGCGGTCACCGCGGTAGCGATGACAAGGAACTTCAGCAGCAGCCTGTCCTCCGGCGTCCCTCTCCCGATGACGGAGCCGAGTACTCCGACCAACTGGCGCCTGAAGTATATCACGGCCGCGATGAACGTCCCGCCCTCTAGAAGAAGGCCGAGGGCGTACCCCTGCTGGAAAGAGAGCCCGAAGAGCGCGGAGGATGTGATTATCACCTGGGTCTTGCTGCTGATCGGGAGCCACTCGGAGACGCCCTGGACGGCGCCGAGTATGATCCCGTAGAGCCAGTTCGTCGTTGGACCATAACCCCCCGGAAACTACGCCTCGCGCGACCCAGTCGTTATTTAAGAGATTTATCGCGCAGAGTGCCGGCGTACCGCTATGCCCGGACCCGACCGAAGCAGACAGGAAGACCCAGTCTGCCACATGCGTGTGGACTCGCAGTCAGCGGCGCTGAAGCTGGAGCATCGCGGGGTCGCGTATGCCTTCTGCTCGAGGGCGTGCATGGACGCCTTCGCCTCGAGCCCATCGCTTTACGTGGCAGATAGGCCAGAGTGACGGCGGGTCGAGGGGGTCGCCCCGCGGCGAACGAGCGTGCCAAGTTTTAAACGGAGCCGCGGAGTC
>JASHOZ010000042.1 GCA_030038395.1 Nitrososphaerales archaeon | reverse complement strand
GAAGAGGTTTCAAGCTTCCTAGAGAGAATTGGCTTGTTTGGTAAGAAGGAGTCAAAAGCACGTAGTTTTATAAGTAAAATGTCTGCCCTCGCTTCAGCCCGGAGTTAGCCCGGTGGAGGAGAAATCCGCCGTTTGTAGCGGCCAAGCATGCTGGCCTTTGGAGCCGGCGACCCTGGTTCGAATCCAGGCCGGGCTACTGAACACCTGGCTCTCTTTTCCCTCAGGTCTGTTGAGAAAGCGGGGTACGCGCTTGACCAACTCGCCATGGGACAGAACCTAAGTGCCGCAAATCGCTTAAGAGTCACAACGCTCAGCACGCTGTCGCCTGCTTTGAAGTGCGGCGAAGTAAGGACGTTCCTGTCTCGGATAAGCGGGCGAGAGGAGTCCTCTTCGCCCTTGAGCATACCCCCCACGGACTTGGATTACCTGACCGCCAACAGCATCGTGTCGAGGATGTCCAATGAAGACCACGAGAAGGCGGCCCTCGACGTCGCCAGGCTGACTCAGCTCGTCTCCCAAGTAGGCGCCGAGCGAGAGAAAGAGGAAGCCGAGGATGCGACGATGAGGCAGGACGAGCAGAAGGAGCACTCTTTCACTTTCCACCTTGAAGGTGAGGCCGAGAAGGAACAGCTGCGCGAGAACGTACAGCGTGAGGAGGCGGCCGTCTCTCAAGAGGAGGCGGAGCTGAAGGCGATGGAAGCGAACGTGAACACCCTCATACAGGAGAAGTCCGCGTTCGACCGCATGGTGGCATACGACGACGGGTACCTCTCCCTTACTGGACTCGGCACCATCGTGCTGAGCGACCTCATAGTCATGGACTACCGGGTAGCAGACCAGGAGTTTTCAGGCGTCCTGGCCGAAATTAAGTCAACCAACGAAGAACTTCGGTCAATAGCCGACAGGGCCGCTTCCTACGTGGCCTCCCTCAAGCCTTTGGCGCCCGACCTTGAGAAGGAAGAGCGGCAAGAGGGGGCCGCCGAGCCGCAGCCCCCCGCTGTCTGGGCTCCATCGTCGCTCTGGAGCGCCGCGATAGGCCTGGCGAAGCTCACCGGTGATCCAGAGCAGATACACGCGAGGTTCGTCCAGGCGCTCACAGCCCTCAAGGACCTCAAGGCCACGACACCAAACAAGCTCATGGCGGCCGAGGTCATGACTGCACTCGGTCAAGACGTCTCCGGCATGGAGGCCACTCTGAAGGATTTGGACGGGCAGCTGAGGAGTCAGGGAGTCCCCAACGAGCTGTCAGCAGGAGTCGCCGCAACGCTGATGGCGGGCAAGAGGTTCGACGGGACCTACCCCACGGACAGGTTCTCCCAGTTCAAGGATGCGACTCCGTCATTCGAAGCTGCATCCATACTCGCCGTGAGCAACCTCCCGGTCGACGGGTTGACCTCAAGGTTTCATGGGTTCGGGCTCCTGTTCACCGAGTGGGGCTACATGGAGTCGGAGGACACCGAGATCTCTTCAGCATTCTTGGCCATCGGTGAGCTGAACCCCGTCGAAGTTCAGGAGCGGCTGAAGTACATCATCGAACAGCTGAAGAACTACCTGGAGTACCCGCTCGTCGCAGCCGCGATACTTGCCTCAATCCCAGTCTTCGAGTCGCACGAGGTCCTCGACCTGATGGAGAGGGCCGTCGCCATCCTCTCCGGCTACGCGGCGGGGTTGGAGCGCTCCGAGTTGGTCGCTCTCGCTGTCAGGATGATTCACGGGGTACGAAACGAGGTGGTGAGGAAGGTCGACCCTACCGCCAAGATCGCGGAGACACCGGTGCAGTTCAACTACTCGACAGCGCCAGGACTCTTCATGTGGCACTATCCCTTGATCATAGCATACTCGTCGTACCATTCGACTTTCAGCGCGATGGGAGGCTTCCATCCGGCGCACAGCCACGGGATTGGAGGGTTCGTCGGTTGATCGGCGTCGGTGCGCCGTCTGAGATGGGGCGACCGAGGAGTAAGGCATGCGGGGCCCTGGTGCTCGTGCTCATCATGGCGATGGCGACGAGCGCGCACTCAGCGTTCGCGTACGCGCCACAGAAAGGGGACTACTTCGACTACTCAGAGACGATCACAGTGAACGACGGCCAGGGCTCGTATGCCGGCTACACCGACCAGGCGCAGGTGACGGGAGTGGAGCAGATGAACTCGGTAAGCGGGAGCAACGTGTCCGCCTCCTACAGCGTCTCTTATCAGTACAGCAACGACCAAGGGAACCATAGTTCGAGCTCGTACGGGGGTAGCTACGTGTGGTCGTCGAGCAGCTACACGTATCTGAACGGGACTGACGATCAGGTGGGCTATTCGAAGCCGATTTATGTCTGGTTCGCCATGGACCCCTCGCTCTTAGTCGGGAGCAGGTTCTACGTCCTCAACACGCAGTTCACAGTGCTCTCAGCAGACTACAGCCTGCAGCTGCCCACGGAAGGAGACAAGTACGTCCAGACGGTCGAAACCGAAGGGACGGGCCAGTATCAGAGGAACGACTCGTACGGCATCTTCGAAGCCTCATACACGTGGTACGCCTATTTCGACCCCGCCACGGGTTACATCGTCGGATACAGCTACCTCGAGCATGACACGGGCCAGTATCAGGGCCAGGCTGGAAGCTTCACTTACACAGACCTGCTCTACGTAACATCGACGAGCTACGGCCTGACGACCGTGGGCGCCCCCAATGCTTTCACGGCTACCGTGGGGTCTGACCTGTACCTCGTCGTGATCTTGGTGCTACTGGTCTTTGTGCTCATCATCGCGGTACTCGCTTACCGCGCGGGGAGGAGGCGAAGAGACTCCCTTCCCAGGCACTCGTCTGCTCCTGCCGTGCCGCGTCCGCAGCCGGAGACCAAGGTCGACCTAGGTTCGACGCCGCCCCGGGAGGTCGTGATAAGGGAGGTCGCCATGGTGAATTGCAAGTTCTGCGGGACTCTCATCCCGACGACGGCTGATACGTGCCCACAGTGCGGGGGACCACAGAGATAGAGCGGGAATGGCTTGGAGGTAACGACCGCGACCAGGACAGCCCCGATAAGACTCAGGGGGGTGCCGATAGCGCTGAACGCCTACGAAGGAGCCGGCACCATAACCAACAGACGCTTCAGAAGCTTTCCGATGCCTGAGTTCGAGCGGATATACCTCCCCGACAGCGTGAAACCCTTCTCGACGGCTGACCCCATCGGAACCAAGG
>JASHOZ010000041.1 GCA_030038395.1 Nitrososphaerales archaeon | reverse complement strand
TGGCTTGGAGGTAACGACCGCGACCAGGACAGCCCCGATAAGACTCAGGGGGGTGCCGATAGCGCTGAACGCCTACGAAGGAGCCGGCACCATAACCAACAGACGCTTCAGAAGCTTTCCGATGCCTGAGTTCGAGCGGATATACCTCCCCGACAGCGTGAAACCCTTCTCGACGGCTGACCCCATCGGAACCAAGGAGCTCCTGATCGATGACAACAGGAGCGCGGTCGGCAGGGACCCATGCCTCGCGATTGACGGCACCGACTTCTACTTCTCCGTCAAGGGGATAGGGTCGACCACAAGCCCGTTCAGTCGCCAGCTCTTCAGGAAGGAGGAAATCTGCGCCCTCCTCAGGAGCGGGGGGACAAGGGAGAGGATAATGGCCGCCAAAGAGAAGGAGATGCAGTTCCCAAGGTACCTCACCGGCGAGCTCTGGTCTAGGGGATGCCCCTACGGGTCTCAGGGCCTAGAGTTCGCGTCGATAGCTATGAAGGCGGCGGAGATGTCTGATTCCAGCGCCACGTCAATCCACGGCTTCCGCATGGCGCCCCTTGTCAAAATTGTCAGACTGCCCAAAGCCCTCCAAGAGGAGATGACGCAGGTGTACTGGTACAGGAGGTTCAAGCAGGAGATGGTGCAGGAGGCGAGGTTGATTCCCTCCAACATCAGGATTTACTTCCACTCGGACTGGACGATTGGGGACGACACTGGGGAGCTCTTCGACTTCTTCCACATTGACGACAACGACAAGGCGATGGGCTTCCTGAGGAACTTTGTCAGGAGCGGGATCGCCATTCTCACACTGTTCGTCAGGTCAATGAGCGACAACGGCGACGGCACCTACAGCGGGCTCGACTTTTATGACGTCTGGCTCGACAAGGACGCGGTGCTCGCGCCTGATGGCACGATTTTCTGGGCGGACCTGGAGGGGCTCCAGGGAATAACGGTGTCTGGGAAGGACAGGGCAGACCTCGAGTTCAACATAGAGGAGAACATGGAACACCAGATATACAGGTCGCTGTACGAATTCATGTACGCCTACGAACAGATTGAACGGGAACGGGTCAGGAGGTTCGGCCATGCGACAGACCGCAAGACCCAGTTCGAGTACCTGCTGACGGACGCGCTAAAGGAGGACGAGGTAGTTGACCTCCATCGCAACCAGGACAGCCTGGAACTGGTCATCGGAAACATCCTCGGAGAGGAACACCTCGTCAAGAAATTCACGATTCTGGATTGGTAATGTGGAGTGGACCTCGTCGGGCAAGCAGGGGGACGGACCCTCTGACTAGCGCTATACGGGTGTCAAGGGTCGAGGCCCTCAGCGACCTCGAAGGCATGCCAACACAGATGTCGTTCTTCGACCCATTCATTCGGCATGAGGTGAAGGAAGCACTCGAGTCCGGGGGCGAAGCATTCGTCTCCCAGGCTCCGGGGGGAGGGAAGAACGGCCTGTTCATCTATGACCCCTACGAAGCGACCGGGACGGTCTTCAGCAGGTCCGAGGATGCCTTCGAACGTTTCTTCGAGATGAAGTCTTCCAGCTACATCTTCTCAGAGCTCGAAGTACGAGGGCATCAGAAGGAGGTCTGGAACATCTGGCAACTCGACGTCGACAAGGCCGCGCCAGGCCACAGGTTCAGGCACCAGGTCAGCATGGACGACGACGCAGGGGAGATAGAGAAGTTCATGGCCGCGACTCAGCCTGAGACGAACAGTCGATGGATCAGCGTCGCCCTCAGGAACGGGGACAAGTGCTTTGTCGTCAGGGTGGGGGACAGGGTCGTGGGCATGGCGTGGATGTCGATAGTGGGCGGATGGGCGAGATCGCACGGACTCTACGTCGAGCCCCGGTTCAGAAGGATGGGGGTGATGACCGACAACCTGCAGGCCAGGTTGATCTATCTGAAGTCGCGTCGGGTCCACACGCTGGTCAACGAGATTGCGGAGTCCAACGTGGCATCCTCTCGTCACGCCGAGAGCGCAGGCGAGAGGGTGGCCGGCAAGATCTGTCTCTACACCACCCCAGGATGAGTCTCCTCCAGGGCTTGGCGCTTGGTCCCGGCCGCACGCTTCACGGAACCTTCAGAAATTCCCTGTATGTCGCTGCTGAAAGCGTCGGATTGGACAGGGCCTCCTCGCCTAGCGTCCTGGAGGGAACATCGCCGTAGTCGTGGCCTGGATAGACTACCGTGGAAGGAGGGAGCTTCAGGATTACGTCGTGCAGGCTCCGGAACATGTCCTCGGGGGAACCTCCTGGTAGGTCGGTCCGGCCGCAGTTCCCTATGAACAGCGTGTCACCAGTGAACAGGTTTTCGCCATCGAAGAGGCACACGCTGTCGACGGTGTGCCCGGGTGTGTAGATTATCCGCACTTGGCCCGTCCCGAGCCTCAGCACATCGCCGTCAGCCACGGAAGTGTCATGGTCAATCGGCGAGCGCTCGTGCGCCACGACTTTGGCGCCCGTGGCCACAGCGAGCTCCTTCAGGCTCGCCGTGTGGTCGAAGTGATGGTGCGTAGCGACCGCATACCTAACCTTGACCCCGCCTTCGTGCGCGGCTCGCAGGATGGGCGACGTCTCCCATCCGGAGTCGATCACGATGCCGTCCGTGTCTCCGGCGCCCGTCAGAAGGTACGAGAAGTTCTGCATCGGGCCCACCACGAGCTGCCTGACCCTCATGCCTCTCGGGTCAGGAAGCCGGCGATAGGTATGCTTTGCCGTCCCGTCGTGCATGACTCTACGCCCCCGTCTTGGTCTCCGATAGACTCGCCCGACCTATCAGGTCTGGTGGACTCGGGGGGACTACGAGTTCTCCGAGGCGGTGTCGCTCTTCTTCCGCGTCCGCTTCTTGACGGGGGCTTCGATTTTCTCGACGACCTCCTTCTCCACCTTCTCGATTTCTTCCTCCGCCTTGCGAATCTCCTTCCCTACCGTCTTCTCTATCTTCTTGACCTCGCCCTCCACTCGCGATTCGACCGAGGGCCTCTTTCGCTGAGAGACCCACTTCTTCAGCGCAGAGACATTCTCGTCGAGTCTGCTTCGCCTTCTTAGGTCCAATGGGACTTTCCAGCTCCGCGCAGTCCTCGCCCCTAGTCCAGCGTCAGTGACCTCACGCATCGAATACCCGCGCCCCGGCCGCTCAACGAAGCCGCCGCCATGTCTGGTCTGTATTCTGGCCGAGGGTGGCGGGATGCTGGGCCGCATGGTCTTCTCCTTGGCTGGTCGTTCGCTCTTCTTCTCCTTCTTGACTGCGGCCTTCTTGCTCTTCGTCCCACTCAAGGAGACCATCCCTGAATCCACTCGATTAAATTCGTTTCAGGTTGCGTCCCTTCGAGTCCTGCGGACGCCTTCCGCCCCGCGCATGGCGGTCGCGCCAAAGCAGCGGTCGAGGCGGAGGCTCGGCACCAGAGTCGCCATACTCTCAATATGGTAGAGTTAAATCGGGTTCGGGCTCTCGCCTTTCGGAGCCGGCCGCTAGGTGGACCTCTACATCGCAAGGCACGGGGAGGCGGGCAAGTCTCTGTCGAGCGCCCGCAAGGACGTAGAGCGGTCGCTCACGGTAGAAGGGAGGAAACAGGCTGAAGACATCGCAGGGTTCTTCGAACGCTTGGGCGTGAGGTTTGACGCGGTCGCGACCAGCCCACTGCCTCGAGCCAAGGAGACGGCTGACCGTGCCGTCGCCCTCCAGAAGAAACTGAAGCTGCAGGTCTGGGAAGAGCTGATGCCCGAAGGGGAGAAGGATGCGATGCTCGCCAAGCTTGCCAAGATAGGCCACGGCTCGAGCGTGCTTGTTGTCGGTCACGAACCGTACCTGACGGCGTTGGTGTCGGAATTGATCGGCTGCACGCCAGGGACGCTGGTCCTGAAGAAGGGTGGTCTTATCCGGCTCCAGATCACAACGTTCTCCCCCGCGGCGAAGGGAGAGCTCAGGTGGCTCCTGAGTCCCAGAGTCATCAGACGCATCTCACAGAGGGAGTAGACATCACAAGCAGGAACGGATCGGTCCACATGAAGGCGGCGGTGATCGACCTCGGTTTCAACTCCGTGAAGATGGTGTGCTACAACATCGACCACCGGGGAGGCTTCAGGCCGTACAGGCAGGACGCCTTCAGGGCCAGGCTGGGGGAAGGTCTGGACGAGACAGGCTTCCTCGGGGACGCTCAGATGCAGCGGACGGTCGACTACCTCAAGGTGCTCAGCGAAATAGCCGCCATGGAGTCGGTCGAGCGGCTCGTGCCGATAGCGACCAGCGCGGTAAGGGAGGCGGCGAACGGGGCGCAGTTCATGAAATACGTGATCGACGAGACGAGGCTCGCGTTCAGGATCCTGTCGGCGAACGACGAGGCGCTGTACTCCTACGCCGGCGCCATGAGCCTGGCGCCATCATCTGACGTCGTGTTCTTCGACCTTGGAGGCGGGAGCCTGGAACTCGTCAGGTCGTCGGATTCCAAGGTCCGAAGGGTACTTTCCCTCCCTCTCGGGGCGCTCCGCCTCTCCTTCCTGCACGGCGACGGCGAGGGTACCTTCTCGAAGCGCGAGGCGAGGAAGATGAAGAGGAGGATTCTCACCGAGCTCCCAAGGGGCGAGGACCTCCAGGTGTCGCGCAGGACGCGGCTGGTCGGCGTGGGAGGGACCGTGAGAGCCATTGCCAGGCGCGACCAGGAGTTCAGTCCATATCCGTTCACGAAGATCCAGGCCTACACCCTGCCATACTCATCAGTGAACGCCATGAGCAAGTCTCTGCTGGAGATGACGCGGAAGGAACTTGGAAGCGAGAGAGAGATAGGTAACCGGGCAGAGACGATTGTCGCTGGGACCCTCGTAGTCAAGATGCTGATGAAGTCGCTTGGGATAGATGAGCTGACCGTGAGCGCCAGGGGAGTGAGGGAAGGGGCTCTCCTGATGTACCTAGCCGACGGCAGGTCCTTCCACCGGGGCTCGGTCGCAGCGAGCGACGTGGAGCGCTTCATGCGCGAGGCATCCGCGGAGTCGCGTCACCTCGCAGAGGGGTACCCGCTGGTCCTTGAGCGAGCCAAGCTCGTCGACAGGAGGGAGTCCGGCCTGCTCGCGGAGGCGATGAAACTCGTGGCCGGGGCGCAGCCTTCGGTAAACCTGCGAGGGCTGTTCTATTCGATTCTGGAAGAGGAGAGTCCTGTGAGCAAGCACGACCAGCTGATGATAGCTGCGATAGCAGTGACCGCCAGGAACGACCGAATAGCCGAACTCATGGTGAGCCAGTACGGCAGGTTACTCGGCAGGCGCGACAAGGACGACGTGAGGCGCCTGGCAGCCCTGTATTCGTTCATCGAGACCCTCAGCCGGTCCTCGGCGGGCCTCAAGGCGTACAAGCAGGGGGTCGACCTGACGCTCAGAATGACCGAAGGCAGGGGGAAGCTCCCCGTCTCGCTTTTGTCCCACCAGGGAGAGGCAGTGAGCGAGGCGCTGGGACTGCGGCTGAACCTTGTCTTCCCGGCCGACAGGGGAGCCATCGTCGCGGAGGGGAGGGCGCAGCAGTGAAGGGCGCCAGGGACACCTATCGGTCGGACTTCGGGAGGCTAATCGCCGTCGAAGGGATTGACGGGTCCGGGAAGTCCACCCAGATGCACCTGCTTGAGCAGTGGCTGAGGCACGCGGACCTCAGAGTCTTCAAGACAGAGTGGAACTCGTCCGAGGTCGTCAAGGAGATAACCTCGAAGGGAAAGAAGAAGGGGACGCTCACCCCTACGACCTTCTCGCTTCTCCACGCGACGGACTTCGCGGACAGGTACGAACGGAACATCCTCCCGCTCCTTCATGCAGGCTACTGGGTGCTGGCCGACCGCTACGTGTACACGGCATACGCCCGGGACGGCGTGCGCGGATGTCACCCCGGGTGGGTGCGGAGGCTCTACAGCTTCGCCCGAAGGCCGGACATCGTGTTCTACTTTCGTGTACCTGTCGATGTCGCTGTCGACCGCATCCTTTCAGGGCGGCCCAAGCTGAAGTACTATGAAGCCGGGATGGATCTTGACCTGAGCAACGACATCTACGAAAGCTACAGGATATTCCAGAGCAGGATAATCAAGAAGTACGACTCCATGGTGAAGTCTGACGGCCTCGTGGTAGTCGACGGGACGCTCCCCATAGAGGAGCAGCAGCATAAGGTGAGGGAGATAGCGACGCGACTGATTCCGAAAGAGCGGAGCATTAGCCTCCCCGTGGGAGTCAGAGCTTGAAGTCCGAGGGTCCGCACAGCGTCGCGAGGCCCATGCGGTTCTACGGGCATGGCCTCCCCTACCTGGGAGAGCCAGAAGTAAGAGGAAGGCTGATAGTCATCGAGGGGCCCGACGCGTCGGGACGTTCCACACAGATAGCGATGCTGACGGAGAAGCTGGAAGCCGAAGGGCACGCCGTCATCAACACGGGACTGAAGAGGTCGGAGCTAATCAGCCAGGGGATAATCAACGCGAAACGGAGCCTGGGGACCGGAAAGAGGACCCTCAGCCTGTTCTACGCCGCCGACTTCGCCGACCAGCTGGAGAACAAGATAATTCCGGCCCTCAAGTCAGGGTACGTCGTGCTAGCTGACAGGTACATCTACACTTTGATGGCGCGCGACGTCGTCAGGGGGATGGACAGAAGGTGGTGCCACGACCTGTTCGGTTTCGCTGTCGTGCCGGACCTCATCTTCTCGCTCGAGGTCTCGCCCGCGGAGCTCGTCCACAGGGTCTTCCAGCGACAGAGCACGTTGGACTTCTACGAGGCGGGAATGGACATGGGCTTCTCCGAAGAGATGTACGCCTCTTTCATAAGATATCAGAGCCTCATAGCCAGGCAGTTCAGGTCGATGGAGAGGCGCTACGAGATGATTCCGGTAGACGGGGAGAGACAGACACTGGCGGTCGAGAAGGAGCTTGAAACGAGGATCCTTCGGTTCCTCGCGGCGCAGTCAGCTTGAAGATCGAAGCCGTCGATCCTTCGGACGTGCGAGAGGCGCTGGGCTACTCGAAGAGGAGGGTCGAAAGGGCCGCAAAGTCATGCATGGAGGGCGCCACTCCGAAGGCGGTCCACGAAGCCAGGACCTCCATACACAAGCTCCTCACCGCCGTCTCCCTGACGCCCAAGAGATTCAGGACCGATGCGGAGACGCGGAAGGCCCTGCGGCGCGTCAAACTCTTCTACAAATCGTGCGCCGACATACGCGACATCGACACTATAGTCCACACTCTCGCGAGCGACGATAGACTGCGCTCTGCGGAGGGCGTCGCGCGCGAACTCCACAAAGGGAGGGTCCTGCTGCTGTCCGAAATGCTCCGCAGCGCGCGAAGGTCTAACCTCGGTGACCTTCCGAAGCCGGAACCGGGGACCAAAAGACGGCTCCGAGCGAGGCTCCTCAGGCTCATAGAGGCCAAGGCCGTAGAAGCGTTGAGGTCGTACGACATCGCCGGGAGCGACCAGAGGAGACAGTCCGACCTGCACTCCCTCAGGAAGGAGTGCAGGGAGATACGATACCTGCTCGACTTCGCTGTCCCCAGCGAGGAGGTCGACGAGGCGAAGGCTGTACTTGAAGAGGCAAGGAGCAAACTGGGCGCAATAAGGGACGACGACCTGACTCTGCACGCGCTAATGAGAGCAGCCGGGAATTCACAACTCTCCTCTGCCGTCGCGGACTCGCGCCGCAGAAAGTACGCGGCATTCTTCGCGAAGGGCGCCGAGTCCGGAGGCGAGCGGCTGTCCCTTTGCCTGCGGCAACTCCGGTGAGATTGCAGAGGAAGCTGGACAGCCTGCGCTCCGCGCATCTTCTCGTCGAGCTCGCTCGGTCGGATAGGGGTCTCTACCTGCCGCCCCGGGATGACCGGAGGCCGAGCCGCCAGTGGATCCGCATGCCACGCCCCTCCGGTCGAGCAAAGAGCCGACAAAGTGGGTTGCGGATGGGGTATGCGTCACGCAGCCCCTTGAACGAGCGCGGCGCTAGCGTTATCTAGGCAAGCAGGGTCGTTCGCCCTGCTGCATGAAGCTGGGTTCGATTTCGACGATGCGCCGAAAGGAGAGCAAGGTGGTACACGATCTGAGAGCTTACTTTCAAATCGTGCAGGGGACGGTGGCAAGCTTCTCCAGCCTGGTTCAGGCCATCGCGAAGGGGGAGTCTGCAGAGGCGAAGCGCCTCTTCCAGCTTGTGCTCGAGGGGGAGAGCAACGCGGACGATGCGCACCGCGCCCTGAGCATGGAGATAGCTGAGGGGGCATTCTTCGGCGGGATAAGAGAGGACATACTCAACCTCCTCGAAGAGATGGACAACATTGCCGACAGCGCGAAAGACGCTTCTAGGTTTCTCGAGTCCGAAGAAGACCTCGACAGCTTCGCACACACGCTACTCGCTTCGGATGAGATGGCGCTGTTCGTCTCAGACCTGACGGGGGCCGTTAGCGCCCTGGGGGACCTCATCGCAGCGTTCGACCTGGGGAAGAAGGCGCTGCTATCGCGCATCCCCGTGATTGAAGAGTGGGAAGAGAAGGCCGACGCGTCAAAGGACAGACTCATGAAGCAGCTGTTCCAGTCGAACCAGAGGCCTGACCCTGTGACGGTCATCCAGATGCGGGACTTCCTCTTCGTGGCCGACGACATCGCTGACAACGCCGAGGACTCCAGCGATGTAGTTCTGATGCTGGTAGCCAAGGGCTATGATTGACCTCCTGCTGGTATTCCTGGCAGGCGCGCTCGCTTTCATCTTCGGGTGGAACAACAGCTCGCTGCTGATCGGGAACATCAGGGCGTCGGGGTCGTACGGAGTAAGAGCCGCCGTCGCCATGTCAGTCGCCGGCTTGCTGGCAGGAGTCCTGCTGGGGGGACCCAGGATGCTCAAGAGCTTCGACGGAACACTGGTGCCCTCCTGTCCCGCGTACGTCCTCGAAGTCACTTTCGTGGTGACCATCGCCCTCACTGTCGGCCTCACTCTGATCAAACTCCCTGCGACGTTCAGCGGAATAATGGTCGGGGCGTTCCTCGGCGGGTCGGAGGCGTTCCACCTCGCCGTGAACGTGACCCAGGTGATTCTGATCGTCTCCTTTTGGTTCATCGCCCCTGTAGTCGCCGGGCTCATCGCTCTAGTCCTTCGGAGGACCACTTCCTCGCTGGTCGGTGGCCTCTCCATCGTGGGCGTCGACTCGTTCAACAGGCTCGCCATCCTGGTGACGTCGCTGGGGGTCGCGTTCGTCCTAGGCGCAAACAACGTCGGTCTCATAGCTGGGACTGCGTTGGGCGGGGGAGCCGCGGAGGGGACAGAGGTGGCGGCTGGGCTTGCCATACTGGCTGGACTCGGCGCCGCGCTCCTCGGGAGGGACCGGGTGAGCGACACGGTAGGGGATAAGATGCTGTCGCTAAGCCCGCAGGGAGTTTTCGCAGTCTTCGCGGGGGCCGCCATCGCGACGATGATAGGGACGCAGCTGCAGGTCCCCATCTCGATAGGCCAGAGCGTTCTGGGCGGGATGATTGGCGCGGCCTACTCGCAACGCACCGCGGTCATCAACAGGAGGGTGGCCGCCGTCACGTTCGGAACTTGGCTCGTGACGCCAGTGGTGGCCCTTCTGCTCGGCTACCTGGTGGCGTCGATATAGGCCAGTAGACCGGCTACTTGACGGTCACCGACTCGTCAGCCTTCGGCAGTCGCGGATAGCGCATCCGCATCCCCTCCAGCCTCTCGACGATTACAGTGCAGACCACGAGGTCGCGGAACCAGGCGTGGTTGGAAGGCACGATGTACCAGGGCGCGTACTCAGTGGTCGTGTTCCTCAGCGCGTCTTCGTACGCCCCCATGTAGTCCTTCCACAGTCCACGCTCCGGGATGTCCCTGGTGCTGAACTTCCAGTTCTTCGAGGGATCCTGCAGGCGCTCTTCGAGTCTCTTCCTCTGCTCCTCTGCGCTCACGTTCAGGTAGAACTTGAGGATGCTCGTCCCCGACTCGCAAAGCAGACGTTCGAAGTCGTTAATCTGCTGGAACCTCGCTTTCCAGACCGTCCTTGGGACTAGCTTGTGGACCCTTTCGACGAGTACCCCTTCGTAGTGGCTTCTGTTGAATATGACAATCTCGCCCTTCCCGGGGGCTCTCTGATGCACCCGCCACAGAAAGTCATGACCGCTCTCCGCTTGTGTCGGCGGGCCGAACTTGGCTACTACTACTCCCTGAGGGTTGACTCCCTCGAAGACGCGCCTTATCGTCCCATCCTTGCCCGAAGCGTCCATCCCCTGGAGCACGATCAGCAGGCTGTGCTCTCGCTCGGCATAGAGAAGTTCCTGCTGCGCCTCAAGTCTCTTCGTGAGCCTCCCTAGCTCCTCGAACCCCTCGCGCTTTCCATGGTCGAATCCGGCTTTCGAGTCTGGGTCCCAGTCATCGAGGCGCAGCTTCGCGCCACGTCGGAGGATGTACTTCTCGAACTTCGGGTCCTTCACGATGCGCCGATCGGCAAGAGAGCGCCCTTTAGCCGTTTTCCCGTGCCTCATTCCCTCTGATTCGTTTCCGGCAACTGTCCGCTCCCCACGCCGCGACTGTGTCCTGCAGGGCCGCCCGTTCAGGCCTTCGCGGGACTAGACTGACCAATCTGGTAGGCGGCGAAGACCGACATTGCAAGTCCTAGGATCACCACCAGTCCCCCAAACAGTGCGTACGTCTTCGCCACCGCTATGACGCCGAACAGCACCAGAACGACTCCGAGCACCAGATAGACCGGGTTCTTGAAGGCGTACACGGCGAGCACCACCTCGCCGTACTTACAAAAAGCTTGGTGGCCGCGTCAGCGGCGAATCTCCTTCGCATCGCGGCCCGGCGCACCATCGGAGCCTGAGCCTTCCGCGACCGCTGTCTTCGATGCCTGAGCGAAGCCGTCGCACGACTCGAACCTGAACATAGGGCGCTGGTACTTTGTGCGGCGCCAAGCTCTGTTGTAATGCTCGCAGCTCCCACAGCTCGGGAGCCGGTCGGGCGCCTTCCGAAGATGGGGCGTATCCACGCCCGTCGGCCCCTCCCTTCTCTAAGAGAAGGTCGCCGCGTCCCGAAATCGGATGGCCGGGTGAGGAGAGGGCGAATGTGAGACGAACGACCGCCGAGCACGCAGGCGACGATAGCGATAGGCACTCGTGGTCTCGGCCGATTCCGGCCACCGAAGGGAGAGAAGCGTCCGCCACGATGCAGAGGGTCCGTTAAATCAGGGCCGCTGAAGGCGACCAGGTATGCGGTACCTCCTGAAGTGCCACGCCTGCGGGAAGCAGTACTCCATGTTCTTTCCGAGGCAGCTGTGCGACAACTGTGAGGGCATTCTGGACGTCGCTGGAACGGGAGACCTGAAGCTGCCGAGCCTGAAGAAAGACTTCTGGAGCTACGAGCCGGCGCTCCCGGATGGGGAGTACAGGCACTACAAGCTCGGAGGGACGACGCTCCTCCCAGCCCGCGAGAGTGGGCTCTTCCTTAAGCTCGAGAACGAGAATCCCACGAAGTCCTTCAAGGACAGAGGTTCGGTGGTCGAAGTCGCGAAAGCCCTCGAATACGGGTACGACGAGGTTGTGTGCGCCTCCACGGGAAACATGGCCTATTCCCTGGCATACTACGCGAAGCTCGGCGGGGTCAGGGCGACGGTCTTCGTGAGCAGGAACGCAAACTGGCTCAAGATAAGGGACATCCACGAGACGCACGACGCGAAGATAGTCAAGGTGGATGGTGACTTTACCGAAGCGCAGCGGAGGGCCATCGCCTACTCGAAGCGCAGGGAGGCTTTCCTGGGGGGCGACTACGGGTACAGGAAGGAGGGGCAGAAGACGCTCGCTTACGAGATACTGGCGGAGCTCCCAGGCGTCAGGAACATCCTTGTCCCGGTGGGAAACGCCACGCTGTTCAGCGCCACTTACAAGGCCCTGACGGAGCTCAAGAGCATGGGGCTCATCGCCGAGCTGCCCCGACTCGTGGCGGTGCAGGCCTCTCGCACGAACCCCGTCGTGCTGGCGTACAAGAAGCGGCAGAAGGTGAAGTACCAAAGGCCGCTCACGGACGCAGGCGCAATAGCGGTGGGCTTCCCGACCTATGGCGACGACGCGGTCGGCGCAATCCACGCGACCCAGGGGGGAGCGGTCGAAGTCTCTGACAAGGAGATGGAGGAGGAGAGGACCGCCTTCTACAGGGAGTATGGCCTCCAGATCGAGATGGCTGGCGTGGCTTCAGTCGCCGCATTCAGGAAGACGGCGCCCAAAGGAGACACCGTCGCGGTTATAAGCGGGGGAAACACGCTGAAGCCGTGACCCGCTCGTCGCGGGCTCTCCGGGAACGCTTAATGGTCTGCGCGGCCGATATCGCACTGCATGTCTGCCTCAGTTAGGCTCACGACCCCCTCCGGGAAGGAGGCGGAGCTGGCGAGGCCCCTACCGACCGGCCGCGTGCAGTGCACGGCGTGCGCGCGGTCGTGCCAGATTGGCGAAGGGCAGGTCGGGTTCTGCGGCGTAAGGGGAGTCGTAGGGGGCAAGCTCTACCTTCTGGTGTACGGCCGGGTCGTCGCCGGCCACATCGACCCGATTGAAAAGAAGCCGGTGGTCCACTACAGGCCGGGGTCCAAGATCTTCTCGATAGCGACGAGCGGCTGTTCTTGGGCGTGCGCGTATTGCCAGAACAGTGACATCAGCCAGCTGCGCAAGGTCGAGGGAATGGAAGCATCTCCAGAAGAGATCGTCGACGCCGCTGTCGCCCGAGGATGCGAAGGGATCGCGTACACGTACAATCAGCCCACGATATTCATGGAGTACGCGAGGGACGTAGGGGTAGTGGCGAGGTCGAGGGGCCTCTTCAACATATTCGTGTCAAACGGTTACGACACGCCCGAGACGGTAGGTCTCATGGACGGGTTTCTGGACTGCGCCACCGTCGACTTCAAAGGGAGCGGCGAGACAGGATTCGTGCGGCGCTACATAGCAATCCCGAACGCCGACCCCATCTTCCAGAGCCTTCTTGAGATAAAGGCGCGGACCAGAGTACACGTCGAGATAACAGACCTCATCGTTCCCAAGGTCGGCGAGTCGTTGGACGCAGCGAAGCGGCTCTGCCGGTGGGTCTGCGACAACCTGGGTCCCGACACTCCCGTCCACTTCCTTCGGTTCCACCCGGACTACAAGATGATGGACCTTCCCATGACCCCGGTGGAGGTGCTCGAGAGGCACCACAGGATCGGGAGGGAGGCGGGGCTGAACTACGTGTACATCGGGAACGTGCCGGGGCACCCGGCCGAGAACACCTACTGCACAGGGTGCGGTTCTGTAGTCGTCGGAAGGCACGGGTATCGCATACTCGAATACAACCTCGACGCCAAGAACAGATGCCGCCGGTGCGGCCAGGCAACCCCCGTGATAGGCCCCCTTGGTCGGTCGTACAAGGAGGACAGGTTCGAGTCGTTCCTCAACTGACCGCGGCGGCCGCGAGGTCTGCTTTCACGAACTTCTCCGCATCAATCAACGCCTTGCACCCTTCGGCCGCCGCCGTGACCGCCTGCCTGTACCTGAAGTCTCGGACGTCGCCCGCCACAAACACCCCGGGGACGCTGCTCTCTGTTCCGTTTCTGACCTTCGCGTAGCCTTTCTCGTCCAGCTCCATCTGGCCCCTGAAGACATCAGTGTTCGGTTCGTGGCCTATGGCGACGAACAAGCCGTCCACCCCCATCGTGCTCTGCTCTCCGGTCTCCACGTTCCTGACCCTGACCCCCTCGACCTTGGCGGCTCCCAGCACGTCTGTGACGACCGTGTTCCATACGAAGCTAATCTTCGGGTTGGACTCCGCCTCCCTCCTCAGCGCCGCGTTGGCCCTGAGCTCGGCCCGCCTGTGGATAATCTGGACGGAGCTCGCGAACTTCGACAGGAAATTGGCTTCCTCCATCGCTGTGTCGCCTCCGCCCACTACTGCCACCCTCTTCCCCCTGAAGAAGAAGGCGTCGCAGACCGCGCAGTTGGAGACGCCCTTGCCCATCAGCCTCAGTTCGTTCTCAAGCCCAATACGTTTCGGGTTTGCGCCTGTGGCGACGATCACCGCACGGGCGCTGACCTGTCCGCTTTCCGTGGTTATCTCGAAAGGTCTGGTCCGGAAGTTCACCTTCACCACGTCTTCTTGGACGAGCCGCGCCCCGAGCCTCTCGGCCTGGGACTTCATGCTCATCATCAGGTCAGGCCCCATCACCGGGTCCCTAAACCCCGGGAAGTTCTCCACTTCGCTCGTCAGCATCAGCTGCCCGCCGTACTGCGTCCCCATGAACACTAGTGGCGAGAGGTCCGCCCTGCAGCCGTAAATCGCCGCGGTGAGCCCAGCCGGGCCGGAGCCTATGATGACGAGGCGTTCAACTCCCTTGGGCATGGCTGGGTCGCGGAGCGGGGCGCCGCTGATAAATCTGCTCCCGAGGTAGTCTCGGAGAGGTCGCTCAGCCGCATGGGTCAGATGAGGGCGCTTCAGCCGCGAGTGGCGGAACTGGAGTCCGCGAGCCCACTCGCGCTCAGAGCAGCT
Organism: Nitrososphaerales archaeon; assembly: GCA_030038395.1. GTDB lineage: Archaea > Thermoproteota > Nitrososphaeria > Nitrososphaerales > Gagatemarchaeaceae > UBA183. Next base: position 21,457 of record JASHOZ010000041.1, on the reverse strand, counting down.
TAGCCTCTCTCTGTACCTGGTGCAGCTCATCCGAGAGCTCGTTCAGCGCCTTCTCGAGCCTCTTGGAATACTGCGGAAGGAGCCTCTCGAAGACTTCTTTCCGCATCCTCCTTGTGTAATACTGCTCGTAGAGGTTGAGCTTGTCCTTCGAAGCTCTGTCTACTTCTCGCTCGGTGGTGTGCATCTGGTTGAGGAGTTCGAAGAACTTCTGCGTCGTCGACTTCTGCCTGACCTCGTTGAGCCTCTGGAGAGCCCTGCTTCTGAACGTGTCCAGACGCCCTCTGATTTCATCGAAGTAGGCCTTGTTCAGGTCGCTGACGTCCGCGGCCGCGACCTCGGGCCATATGCTGTTGATGAGGGCGGTCTTGTCTTCGAAAGCCTTTATCATCGCCGACGCGGACTCCGTCGAAGACTCCTCCTCCGCTTCCTCCTCCTCCGACGTGCTCGTCCTGACCGCGAAGAGGCCTATGAGGAGCAGCACAAAGACCGCGGAGGCTGCCGGGATGCCACTGCTGAGCCCCCACCCCGCGTTCAAGCTGTACGACATCTTGACGCTTCCGGCGACCCAGAGGTCGGGCGCGAGGTCGGTCGACGCGGCGGGCGGCGCGCTGACGACCCTGTAGCCGGTCGGGAGAGATAGCTGGACGACATACGAGTCGATGAAGGCCTGGATAGGAGGCGCGGATGGGATGTCGATTGACACGACTCCCCCTGACGCGGTGTAGTACTGCTGAGGCAGAGGGTAGCTGTACTCGATCGTGAAGTTCTCGCCGGGGTTCACAGCCGCTGCGACCGCCTTCGTGTTGGCCAGGTCGATTCCGTAGTTGTCGAGTTGGAACGTCGCCGGGTTGAGCAGGTGGGGGACCGGGGGCGGTATTATCGTGACCTTGGTCCCATCGGGGACCAGAGGGGAGACGAACAGCCAGCTCAGGCTCGTCGTCCCCATGTTCCCGAAGGTTATCTGGTCCGTGACCTCGGGCTCCATGTTCGAGCCCACGGAGATGGTCCGTTTGGCCTGGTAGACGACCAGCGGGTGGAAGTCCTGCCCCGACGCCTGTTTTATCGACTTCAGCTGCGTAGTGGCCGCGGTCAGCGTGACGTTGTCGACGACCGCCGAGTACGTCGTCTTGTTCCCGACCGTCGAAGCCGTAAGTCCCGTGGGGCTTGACGCGAAGGCGGTGACCTCCGGCATCTCGACGACCTCATGGAGGTTCAGAAATGTCATGTTCGCGGAGGGGTGTATCAGCACCTGGACCTGGAGTGTGCCGTTGGACGCGGTGGAGACCACGTTGTCCAGGAGCGCCCTCACTTCGAAGGTCTCGTTGGTCACGGCGGCGATCGGCTCTCCTCCTGCTATCGCGAAGGAGTCTCCCGAGAGCGCGACGGACCCGTATCCGCTCCCCGTCGTGTTGTAGGAGACCACGTCCTCCGACAGGTTACCTAGCCCTATCGCCAGGCTCGGCGTCGTCTCCGTGGAGTTGCTCCGGTTGATGAGCGTGACGCTCTCGTTGGCGACTACGTAGCCGTACCTGTTGATGATGTACTGACTCGTGGCGACCGCTTCAGGCGAGCTCTGAGCGTGAACGGCCGGCTGCACGGTCACTACGGACGCCATGAGCAAGAGGAGAAGCGCGGCATAGACGAACCGTTTCAATCGGGTACCGCCACGGCGCTACGTTCTTATTTTAAGCGTTTTTCGGGTGTTTCGAATGTCCGGGGAATCTTCTCATCACCCTCTTCTCCCAAACCTCGACGCAGCGATTGTGGCCGAGATGCTGTCGGCGTTGGGAGCAAAGTCAGTGGACGAGCTATTCTCCGACATACCTCAGGAGGTCAGGCTGAAGAGGAAGTTGAAGGTGCCGGATGCGGCTACTGAGTACTCCGTAAGGAGAGACATCCAAGAGAGGCTGTCCGCCAATCGCACGCCCCCCGGCTCTCTCTGCTTTCTCGGGGGCGGGGTCTGGCCGCACTACGTCCCTGCGGCCGTAGAGTCGATCATGTCCAGGCAGGAGTTCTACACGAGCTACACTCCGTACCAGGCGGAGATCAGCCAGGGGATGCTCCAGGCGCTGTTCGAGTACCAGAGCCTGATGTGCGATCTGCTGGGGATGCAGGCATGCAACAGCTCGCTCTACGACTGGGCTTCGGCGGCCGGAGAGGCTGTCCGGATGGCCGCGAGGGTCACCGGGAGGAAGCGAGCGCTCATCGCAGGAAACGTCGGACCGCAGAGACAGAGAGTGATCAAGACATACGCCGAGCCCGCGGGCATCGAGCTAGCCACAGTCGGGTTCGACACCAAGAGCGGAAAGGTCGACGAGTCAGACCTGCGAGCCAGGATGTCAGATGATGTCGCATGTCTCTACTTCGAGAACCCCAACTACTTCGGAATCATCGAGGACGACGCAGACGAAGTCGCATCGACCGTCCACGCTTCTGGGGGGCTGGCGATAGCCGGCGTGGACCCGATATCTCTTTCGCTGATCAAAGGGCCCGGTGCCTACGGCGCCGACATAGCCGTCGGCGAGGGGCAGCCCCTGGGGATACCGATGAACTACGGTGGGCCGCACCTTGGCGTCTTCGCCGTCAAGGACATGGCTCTTGCGCGGAGTATGCCCGGGAGACTCATAGGCATGACCACGACCATCCATGAGCCGAACGACAGGGCCTTCGCCATGGTGCTCCAGGCTCGAGAACAGCACATCAGGCGAGAGGCCGCGACATCGAACGTGTGCACGAATCAGTCTTTGATGGCCGTGGGCGCTGCGAGCTACCTGTCGCTCCTTGGGAAAGAAGGAATGCGCAGGCTGGGGGAGACTGTGGTATCCAACTCGCACTACGCGGCGGGGAGGCTATCCAGGGTCAGAGGCGTGCGGTATCCGCTCTTCACCGGGGCCTTCTTCAAGGAGTTCACCGTCTCCTACGATGAGGCGAACGCCCAGGCTGTGTTCGAGCGGCTCGCACGCTCGGGCGTCCTGGGGGGCTATCCTCTCGACGGTCGCTTCGGACTGGGAGACCGATGCGCCTCGTTCTGCGTAACGGAGGTGCACACGCGGGCCGACATAGAGCGTCTCGCGGCCGCACTGCAGGAGGCGGTCGACGGTGCCTGAGGGCTTCAAGCAGGCTCGCTGGAAGGAGCCCCTACTCAACGAAATCAGCAGGCCCGGCAGAGTGGGCATGCTGCCGCCGTCTGACCCGGAGATAGCAAAGGAGTTCCCTGAACCCGGTTCGCTTGTCCCTGCTCGCATGCGACGGGCTTCAGTCGAGCTGCCGGAACTCTCCGAGCTTCAGGTCCTGAGGCACTTCAACCGCCTCTCGCAGATGAACTTCTCAGTGGAACTCGGAATGTACCCGCTGGGCAGCTGTACGATGAAGTACAACCCGAAGGTCTCGGAGATGATCGCCTCTTCCGACGCGATGAAGCAGGCGCACCCCTTGCAGCCTCCAGAGACAGTTCAGGGGCTTCTCTCAATCCTGTACGAACTCGAGCGAATGCTCAGCGAGATTACTGGGATGTCCCGCTTCGCGCTCTGCACCGCGGCAGGTGCGCAGGGCGAGTTCGCCGGTGTCCTGATGATCAGGAAGTACCTCATGGAGCACGGCGGGAGCGAGAGAGACGAGATACTCGTGCCGGACTCGGCGCACGGCACGAATCCCGCGAGCGCGGCGATGGCAGGGTTCAGGGTCGTCAAGGTACCGTCGGACTCCAGCGGCCAAGTCCGGGCGCGGGCAGTTCAGGAGTTGGTCTCCGAGAAGACCGCCGGGATGATGTTCACCGTCCCCAACACTCTCGGCCTGTTCGAAAGCGAAGTCTTGGACGTCTCGAAGGCGGTGCACGCAGCGGGTGGCCTGATGTACTACGACGGGGCGAACATGAACGCCCTGCTGGGGAAGGCGAGACCGGGCGACATGGGATTCGACGTGGTCCATCTCAATCTCCACAAGACATTCGCCACGCCCCACGGCGGAGGAGGGCCGGGCGCCGGCCCCGTGGGAGCAAACGATAAGCTCTCGCCGTATCTTCCCGTCCCGCTCATCGCTGACAACGGCGGCAAGTACTCGCTCGACTACGACCAGGAGAGGTCGATCGGCCAGCTGAAGGGGTTCGTCGGCAACTCGGCCGTGCTGCTTCGGGCGTACGCATACATTCGTCTGCTTGGCGCGTCGGGGCTCGCGGACGTGTCCTCGCTCGCAGTCCTAGCCGCGAACTACCTCTGGCGGCGACTAGATCCGAACGCGTTCCCTGTCTCGCACGGCGAGGGGTTGAGAAGGAAACACGAAGCTGTGGTGTCGGTCAAGGGGGAGCTCCCGGGTGGAGCGATGAAGGTGGCGAAGGCGCTGCTTGACCGAGGCGTCCACTCCCCCACGGTCTACTTCCCGCTCATAGTGTCCGAGGCCCTCATGATCGAGCCGACGGAGTCGGAGCCGATGGAGCTGCTCGACGAATACGCGGACGCGATGAACAAGATCTACATGTCGCTGAAGGATGGCACGCTCGGCGACCCTCCTGTAGAGACGAGCGTCGGAAGGGTCGACGAGGTCAAGGCTTCCCGTCCGCTGACGTTGAAGGTCCACTGGTGAAGGCGAAGGTCATATATCCCACTACCGGCCACGACGCGCTGACTTGGACGGCGACCTCAAGAAGAGAGTCTCTGAGCGCCTCGATGACCTCGTAGACGAGGAGACGGCGCGGAAGTTCGGTGAGCTGAACATAGTGACCGACGTGTCCGAGGTCTCATCGGGATCGGTGAGGGTCAGGTTCCAGCCGCTGTCCGCATACAGCCCAATCGCGGTGGACACAGGTAGGAGCATCAGGGATGCGGCTCTGGCTGTCGAAGGGGTAAAGACCGTTAGAGTGGAGTGCGGCGGGCACATGATGGACGAGCTGGTCAACAGGCTCGTCAATCAGGAAGATTTGAAGCCCAGGCAGTCCAAGTAGCGCCGACGGCCTTCGCGGAGAGTAAAACAAAGTTTCACGGATGGTCAACTAAATTGTTTCGCGGGCTTGTAAATCGGGGGCGCTCGGAGCATGCGGGGCCAGCTCGGGTGGACGGTTCGTCTGACGTAGTCGTCGTCGGTGTAGGGAGCGCTGGAAGCCGAATAGTGTCACTGCTGAGCATGGAGCCGGTCCTCGTAGACAGGTTCGCATACGTTACTTGCGACAGGGACGACCTGTCGGGCGCACGGGAGGGGTCGAAGCTAATCCTGGAGTCCCGCGTCGACCAGAAGCTCACGCCCGCCCTGGTCAGGGGCCTCGCGCTGGGCTCGATGGAGAGAATCAGCGATGTGGTTCGGGGAGCGGCGACCGTCTTCGTCGTCGCAGGCCTTGGGGGCGCCACGGGGAGCGGCCTGTCGCCGCTGGTCGCGGCTGCGGCCAGGGACGCGGGTGCCACGACCGTCGGGGTCGCTGTCATGCCGTTCGAGTTCGAGAACAAGATGAAGTTCTACGCGGGAACATCGCTGAAGCGGCTGCGCGAAGCGTCCAAAGGAGTGATAGTGATCGACAACGACACCCTCCTAAGGTCGGCACCCGAGGACTCCACCCTCACCGACCTCTACGCGTCGGCGAACCGCGAGGCTGTCAACTCGCTGAGTTCGCTGCTATCTCGGTCCTCACAGACTTCAGTGCCGGTGGGCCTGAACAAGCTGCTGGGGACGGTTCTGCAGTCAGGATACTCAATTCTTGGGGTCTCCAGCAGCGGCTCAGTCGACAAGGCTGAGGAGGCGCTCGCCGGCGCGGTCCTCTCGATCAGCAAACTGGCGGAAGCCAAGGATGCGAGCAGGGCGGTGGTGATGCTCCGAGGGGACATCTCGATTTCGGCCGGCGACGTAGGGCTCGCAGTCAAGAGACTCGGCCCCATGATGAGCGCGGAGAGCGTCGACGTCGAATACGGCGTCAACTACTCGGGCACTTCGCAGCTGCAGGTGAGCTTGCTCGCCTCTGGGTTCACTTCGACCAAGTACGACGAATACGACCCGCTCGAGAGGATACTCGCCGGGAGGTCGATAGACGACGAGATGGAAGTCGCACTCCATGGCTGCCTCGACCGGCTGCCGTCATGCGACTAGCCGAGAAGGACCCTTACCTTCCCCAGGTCTGTCGCCTCTACCTTCCTGAAGATCGGAGAGGGTTCGCCGATCGTCCGCCCCGGTTCGACCTGCAGCTCCGAAGCTGACGCCCACTTCTCCTCCCGCGTCGGCGCGTCGAGTCCAAGCTGCTCCCGGATCTCCTCCGACGAGAAGGGGAGAAAGGGGCCGAGAAGGGTTGCCAAGCCTGCAACGAGGTTGCACGAGTAATAGAGCGTGGTGGGTCGCTCCTTCACGTTCTCCCACGGAGCCTTCCGCTGAAAGTACCTGTTGCACTCCGTCGCGAAGTCTAGCACCCTCCGGAGAGCCCTGTCGTAGTGCCCCTGTTCTATCAGTTTGCCGGTCTCGAGCGTGGCCCCCTCTAGTTCGTCCATGACGTGCTTCTCGTCCTCGCCTGGGACATCTGGCGAGGGCACCACGCCGCCGTTCTCCCTCTTGACGAAAACGAGCGTCCTGTATACGAAGTTGCCTATGTTCGCGACGAGTTCGTTGTTGATCTTGTCAGCGAACTCTTGGAGGTCGAAGTTCGCGTCAGACTGGTCGTACGGAACGATCCTGGTCAGGTAGAACCTGAGGTAGTCAGGAGGGAAGGAGTCTAGGAAGTCCCTGACTGTTATCATCCAGCGCTTGCTCCGCGAGATTTTCTTTCCGAGAAGGAGAAGGTGCCCCCTGGCCGGGATGAGGTCGGGGAGCTTGTACTCTCCTTCTCCCAGCCTCATGCTGGGGAGGAACAGGTAGTGGTGGTAGACGATGTCTTTGCCGATGAAATGGTACACTCTCGACTCGTTCCAATACCTTCTCCCTTCGTCTCCGCTCCTCCCCGCGGCCTTCAACGCGGCCGTAATGTAGCAGAGATGGTTGTCGAACCATCCGTACAGCACCTTCCCTTCGGCCTCCTTCAGCGGGACGGGGACTCCCCACGAGATGTCCCGGGTGACATCCCAGTCTTGGAGTCCGTCCTTTATCCAGTTGAGGACGTAGTTCTTCGCATCAGGCTGGAGGTCAGAGTTCCCCTTCAGCCAGTCGTTGAGCCTCTCCGCGAAGGCTGACAGCTTGAAGAAGTAGTGCTCGCTGCTCCGCATCACAGGCGGCCTCCCGCATATCGCGCACTTTGGGTCTAGCACCTCCCCCGGCTGGAGTGTCCTGCCGCAGTTCTCGCAGGCGTCAGAGTATTGGTCCTCTGCACCGCAGTGGGGGCACCTCCCCTTCACGTATCGGTCGGGCAGGAACTTGCGGTCGTTCTCGCAGAAGAATTGGCTCACGTCCGACGTGAAGATGTACCCTCCTTCGTACAACCGGGTGAAGAAACGCTGAGCCATCTCTATGTTCTCTGCAGAGCTCGTCCTGTCAAAGGTGTCATACACGATTCCGAGGCGCTCCAGGTCTGCCTTGAACCGCGAGTTCCACTCCGACACGCACTCCGACGGTCTCCGACCCTTCTTCTCGGCCGCTATCAGGATGGGCGTCCCGAAGTCGTCCGAGGCGCACACTTGGATGGCGCTCGCGCCGTTCAGCTTGAGGTACCTGTACAGGATGTCTGGGGGGAGGTGGGTGCTCGCTATGTGGCCGAGATGCAGATCGTCATACGCGTACGGCAGTGCCGCCGTGATGATGATGTTTCTCTCGCTGAGCTCGTCCACCAAGACGAAATTCCGCCGTGTCGCTATAACCTTTCTGGGTTCATGTCCGCCAACTCCTCGCGTACTCCTTCTGCTCCTCGGTCTGGGCGCCTATGGAGATTCCGAGTGACTCAAGCGCGGCGTTCGCTACCTGGCGCTCGATCTCGAGCGAGACCCCGTACACCCTGCGCTCGAGCTTCTTGTGGTTCGTGTGGATGTTGAGGGCAGCCATGAACTGGTTGGCGAAGGACATCTGCATCACTTCAGGCGGGTGCCCCTCGGCCGCGACTAGGTTCGCGATTCGGCCTTTCCCGACCAGGTACACCCGCCGCCCGCTCGCCAGCGTGACCTCGTCGACGTTGGGCCTGACCTCCTTCAGGGCCTTCGCCTTCGAAAGGAGCGTCTTGACGTCTATCTCGACGTCGAAGTGGCCCGCGTTGGCAAGAATCGCTCCGTCGTTCATCCGCTCGATCGCGTCGTAAGGTATGACGTTCTTCTGCCCCGTCGCCGTGACAAAGAGCTGCCCTGTCCTCGCAGCCTTTGTCATGTCGGAGACCTCGAATCCTTCTAGATGGGCTTCGATGGCCTTGATGGGGTCAACCTCTACGACTGTTACGCGTGAGCCCATCCCTCTAGCCCTCATGGCCACTCCCTTGCCCACCCATCCGTACCCGACCACCACCACCTTCATCCCTGCAAGAAGGAGCGCGGTCGCCCTCATGATCCCGTCGAGGCTGCTCTGACCTGTGCCGTACCTGTTGTCGAAGAGGAACTTTGTCGGGGTGTCGTTGACGGCTATCACGGGGTAGCGGAGTTTCCCGTCTGACTCCAGCGCCCTGAGCCTGACGACGCCTGTGGTCGTCTCCTCAGAGCCCCCCACGATCCCTTTCGTCCCCCTGCCGTGGGCGGCGACATGCAGGTCGGCCCCGTCGTCGATGAGTTGCTCCGGCTTTCTCTTCAGCACCTCGCCGATTGCCAATTTGTGCTCCTTCGGGGTCTGACCCCGCCAGGCCCACACCTCTGTCCTGCTCGCGAGATACGCGGCGATGTCGTCCTGCGTGGAGAGGGGGTTGGCGCCGGCGAGGTAGACCACGGCTCCTGCATTGAGAAGAGCGTCTACTAGGACCGAAGTCTCCTTCGTCACATGGAGGCACACGCCGAGCTCGACGCCTTCGAGCGGCCTTGTCTTGGAGTGTTTTTGCGCGAGTGTCGTCAACGCTCTCATGTGCGCCTTCGCCCACGCGAAGTTCTTCTCGCCGACAGGGCTGAGTCTTTCGTCCGCTACCTTTCCCATTTCCAGAAGGCGCCACGCGTGGCAGGCGATTTATTGTTGCCTCCGGGCGGAGACTACAACCGATGTCGCGGCACGAGGCGGGCGGAGTCGAGGAGCGAGGCCGTCGCTTGGAAGTCTGACAGACGCGCCCGGGCCCGCCTAGTCTGAGTCGAACTTCGCCAGTGATCGCACTTCGTACCCCGCCAGCTTCTCCCTCCCTTTGAGGTAACTGAGTTCTGTCACAAAGGCGATGCCGACCACTTCCCCCCCGAGGCGTTCGACCAGACTGCAGGCTGCCTTGGCGGTCCCCCCTGTGGCCAGGAGGTCGTCAACAACCAGCACCCGGTCTCCCTTCGATATGGCGTCAGAGTGAATCTCTAGTCCCTGCCTCCCATACTCGAGTTCGTAGTTGACGCTCATCTTGTCGCCGGGGAGCTTTCCCACCTTCCTCGCGGGTACAAACCCTAGCCCAAGCCTGTCTGCGAGGGGGGCTCCGACAATGAAGCCTCTCGCTTCTATCCCCACTATCTTGTCGATGCGGCCCCTTCTCCAACTCGCCACGAGGGCCGCCGTGACGCGCCTGTTCAGCCGGCCGTTCTTCCACAACGTCGTGAGGTCCTTGAACGCAATTCCCTTTCGCGGGTAGTCTTTGATCGTCCGGACGCTCCGTCTGATGTCCTGCTCTAGGGTGGTCATGCTCTCAGCCTCGCACTCTCCAGTGCCCTCCCGCAGGCGCACCTCCTCTCATCCGGAACGCTGGCCACGATGTCGCCGATCAGGCTCCTCAGCATCGACATGTTCCTCTCGAACACCCTCATCACCTCGCGGTGAGACACAGGGTTGACGCTCGGATCCCCTTCGAGGCCGGCGTCATAATCCGTCACCACGGAGATGTTGAGATAGCACATCTCTTGCTCCCTCGCCAGCACCGCTTCGGGGAACTGTGTCATGTTGATCACGTCCCATCCTTGCCGGCTGAAGAATCGGCTTTCGGCCTTCGTGGAAAACCTCGGCCCCTGGACGACCACTACCGTGCCGCCTTCGTGGAACCTGACCTTCAGTTTCCTCGCTGACCGGATCGCCACCTCTCGCATCTGCGGGCAGTACGGTTCCGCCATGCTTACATGAGTGGTCTCCGGGCCGTCGTAGTACGTCGCGTCTCTTCCGGCCGTGAGGTTCACGAACTGGTCGCAGAAGACGAGGTCGCCCGGCTCGATGTTCCCCTTAAGGCTCCCGACCGCATTAGGGGCGACCACCCTCGCGACCCCCAGCTTCTTGAACGCGTAGACGTTGGCCTTGTACGGGACGGCGTGAGGGGGGAACTCATGGCGCACGCCGTGTCTGGGGAGGAAAGCGACCCTTTTGCCTCCCACCCTGGTGAGCGTCACCGCCGCGCTGGGGGGCCCGTAGGGTGTCACAATCCTGACCTGCTTCCCTGAGTTGCCGATGAACCTGTAGAAGCCGGACCCGCCGAAGACCCCGACTTCGGCGCGGGCTCTCACGACCCGCCTTCTCTGTTTCGCGATTTAATCTTTGAAGCGGCTACGGGCCGGTCCCCTCGATCAGCCAGTACTCGTTGCCATCGGGGTCGGCGAACATGCCGTTCTCTCCCCACTCGGTCTTCTTCACATCGCGGGTGAATCTCACACCCTTCCCCTTCATCTCTTCTGCCCTCTTCTTGGCGTTCTTCGAGTAGAACGCTATGCCGGTGTTCCCCGGGTCGGGCTTCCCTTCGCAGAGGTGGATCTTCGCAAGCGAGCCCTCCGGCCAGACGAGGACCCAGTGCCCTTCCGAAGACACCTCCAGGCCTGCCTTCTCCTTGAACCACTTTGCGGATTTTGCCGCGTCTGTGACCGTCACCGCCACTGAGAATTTCTTGGAGACCATGCTCCGCGGTTGTCGCGCGTGTTTTTACACTTTGCCCACAGGGTTGAAATACCGAGGCCGGCGAAATCGCCACGATGCCGCTATCGTACGAGGATTTGCTCGCGAGGGCGAGGTCGGGAACGGAGAAGGACGCGAAGAAGTCAGGCGCCCTCAGACTGGAGCTCCCCGAGCCCGACGTAATCTGGGTGGGGAACAAGACGATATTCCGCAACTACGCGGAGTTCCCGAAGCTGATAAGGCGGGACTCGACGAGAGTGCTCATGTACCTGGCGAAGGAGCTCGCGACAGCCGCGTCGATCGACGGCGAGAGGGCGATATTCATCGGGCGAAAAGACAGGGACTCATTCTCGCAGCTCCTCCAGCGCTACGTAAAGGACGGCGTCCTGTGTCCAGTCTGCGGGAGCCCTGACACGCACCTCGACAGGGACAAGCGGATGTGGTTCATGGTCTGCGAGGCGTGCGGGGCGCGCTCGATAGCGAAGGTGGCGTAGAACGGGGCAGGGGAGATTCGCCGTCAAGACGACGGAGTATAGGGGGAGCGTCCTCGTCAACGTCTGCGACGAGGAGCTCGTCGGAAGGACCGTGTCTGAAGGGAGGCTGAAGGTGCACCTCTCAGAAGAGTACTACTCGGGGGAGGTCGTAGACAAGGGCGAAGCGCTCAGGCTGATCAGGACGTGTTCGATCGTCAACCTCGCCGGCGAGAGGTCTGTCCTGCTGGCCGTCGATAACGAGCTCGGTGCAAGAGAGGCGGTACGCGAGATTGAAGAGGTTCCGTTCCTGATGATATACAAGTTCTCGGGGTAGCTAGGCACCTTCACGGAACCGCTTGAGAAGCTCCTTCTGCGCCCCGCTAAGGTTCTTCGGCACCTCTACGCTGACGTCTACGTACTCGTTTCCCCTTCCCCAGTGGCCAGGCTTCGGCAGGCCCTTGTTCCTTATCGGGAACCTCTCCCCGGGCTGGGTGCCGTGCGGGATGCTCAGTTTCACGTCCCCGTATAGCGTGGGGACCTTCAGGTCGGTCCCAAGCATGGCGTCTACCGCGGTGATTTTGGCTCTGAAGACTACGTCGCTCCCTTCGCGTGTGAAGAGGGGATGAGGGGCCACGCTGAGTTCAACGTACAGGTCTCCCGGCGGGGTCCCGTTCTGACCGACATTGCCCTCCCCCCTGAGTCTTAGGGTGAGCCCGTCATCCGCCCCGGCCGGGATGCTTATCGTTATTCTCCTCGTCCTCTGCGCGACCCCTTCACCGCCACAGTGGGGACAAGGAGATTCCACGATGTATCCTCTCCCGTGGCACCTGTCGCATTCCATAACCCTGACCAGCCGGGTGAAGCCCGCGGACTGAACTCTCTGCACCTGGCCCAGTCCGCCGCAGGTCGCGCACTTCTGGCGAGTCGTCCCGCGTTCCGCCCCGGTTCCATCGCAATCCGTGCAGACCTCTTCTCTCGAGACTTCGATTTCCTTGCTCGACTTCTCCACGAGGTCCCCTAGGTTGACCTGGAGGCGGTAGCCCAGGTCTTCCCCGCGCGTAGACCTCTGCGCTGCGCCTCCGCCGAAGAACTGCGCGAACACATCGTTGAAGCCGCCGAACCCCGACCCGCGGAAGAATTCGCCGAAGTCAGTGCCCCGGAAGATGTCCTCCTGACTGTACCTCTGGTAGACGCCCTCCCTCCCGTACGAGTCGTACTGGCGTCTCTTCTCCTCGTCAGAGAGGACCGCGTACGCCTCCGAGATTTCCTTGAATCGCTCCTCAGCCTCGGGTGTCTTGTTCCTGTCAGGGTGGAACTGAAGTGCGAGCTTCCTGTAGGCGTTCTTGATCTCATCCTTGGTCGCCCCCTTCTGCACCCCGAGCACTTGGTAGTAGTCTCTACCGGACATCTTCCCGGCCTACTTGTCTTCGGCTACCTTGTACTCTGCGTCGCTTACATTGGCGCCGTCGGCCGGGCCGGTCTGCTCCTGTGTAGGCCCCTGGGTCTGCGCCTGCCCCTGTGCGCGCTGGTAGACCGCAGCCCCCGCTTCTTGGAGCACGCGCTTCAGGTCCTCAGTCTTCTGCCTGATTGAAGCGCCGTCTTTCCCGTCGAGGGCGGTCCTCAGCTCCTTGGACGCCGAGTCCAGCCTGTCGAGCATACTCTTGTCTATCTTGCCCTCAAGGTCGCGCTTCGTCCTCTCTGTCGTGTACAGTACCGAGTCGGCTTCGTTGCGGGCCTCAGCCTCGTCTTTCTTCCTCTTGTCCTGCTCCGAGAAGGACTCCGCGTCCTTGATCAGTCTCTCCTTCTCCTCCTTCGAGAGCTTCGTGGACGCGGTTATCGTGATCTTGGCCTCCTTGCTTGTCCCGATGTCCTTGGCGGAGACGGTGAGAAGGCCGTTGGCGTCGATGTCGAAGGTCACCTCCACCTGGGGAACTCCTCTCGGCGACGGCGGTATCCCGGCAAGGTTGAACATGCCGAGCGAGACGTTGTCGGCCGCCATGGACCGCTCCCCCTGAACGACGTGGATGGTCACGGCAGTCTGGAAGTCGGCTGCAGTGGTGAACGTCTTGCTCCTCCTGGTGGGTATCGTTGCGTTCTTCTCGATTAGGTGCTCGGTGATCCCGCCAAGTGTCTCCACGCCGAGCGAGAGCGGGGTCACGTCTAGAAGGAGTATGTCCTTGATTTCGCCCGCCAGGACGGCGCCCTGAATTGCCGCCCCTATTGCTACTGCCTCCATGGGGTCTACGCCTCTCTCAGCCGGCTTGCCCGCCACGTCCTCGACGAACTTCCGCACGAGAGGCATCCTCGTCATGCCACCGATCAGTATGACCTTGTCGATTTCGGCCGACGAGAGCTTGGCGTCGCTCATGACCTTCCTGATGGTGTTCTCAGTCCGGGAGACGATCGGTCTCGCGACCTCCTCAAGCTTCGTCCTGGTCAGCGTGATGTGAAGGTTCTTGGGCCCAGTGGAGTCGCTCGCTATGAAGGGGAGGTCGACGTCGGTCGAGGTCAGATTGGAGAGCTCGATTTTCGCCCTCTCGGCGGCCTCCTTCAGCCTCGCCATGGCCGTGCGGTCCCCCCTGAGGTCAATCCCTGTCTTGGAGCGGAAGTCTTGAGCGAGAAGGTCGATGATGGAGTTGTCGACGTCGGTCCCTCCCGTCTGGGTGTCGCCCGATGTAGCGAGCACCTGGAAGACGCCTTGCCCGAACTCCATTATGGTCGCGTCGTGGGTGCCTCCTCCGAAGCTGAACACCAGTATCTTCATCTCCTTCTCAGACTTGTCGAGGCCGTAGGCCAGCGAGGCGGCGGTGGGCTCGTTGATAATCCTCACCACTTCAAGCCCCGCAATCTCGCCGGCGTCCTTGGTCGACTGTCTCTGGTTGTCGTTGAAGTGAGCCGGGACGGTGATCACGGCCTTCTTGACAGGGTAACCCAGGAACGTCTCGGAGTCGTGCTTGATCTTCTGGAGAATGTACGAGCTTACCTGCTCCGGCGAATACTGCTTTCCGTAGGCGCTGACTTTGTAGTCGGTGCCCATCTTCCTCTTCACCTCGAAGACCGTCCCTTCCGGATTGGTGACGACCTGCCTCTTCGCAGGGTCGCCGACAAGGAGCTGCCCGTCCTGTGTGAACGCCACCACTGAAGGGAACATCTTGCCCGACGGCGTGGCTCCCTCGGCGCTCGGGATCACGACCGGCCTCCCTCCCTCGATCACGGCTGCCGCGGAGTTCGTCGTTCCGAGGTCTATCCCTATTATTTTCTCTCTCGGGCTACTCAGTCTCCTTCCCTTCCTGTTCGGGTTCCTTCATGACCAATTCAACCTTTACCATGGTCGGCCTGATGACTCGCCCTTTGAACGTGTAGCCGGTTCTGAGTTCCTCCACGACGACGGCCTGGCCCTCGGCCGCTCCCTGGACCTTCTCTACAGCTTCATGCATGTTCGGGTCGAAGGGCCTCCCCAACGACTCGATCTTCTCGAGCCCTTCGGCCTCGAGCGCCGAGTAGAGGTTCTTCTGCACCATGGCAATGCCTTCCTGGAGTTCGGCGAGGCCACCGCCCTCGCTCGCGTGTCTGACCGCCAGTTCAAGCCCGTCAAGCACACCCAGCAGCCTCGTCACCAGCGCCTTCGAAGAGTTCTCCTCCAGCTCGCGCATCTCCTTCCCAACCCTCTTCCTGTAGTTCTCGAAGTCGGCCTGCATGTACTCGAGTCTGGTCAGTAGTTCCGCTTCGCGATCCTTAGACCCAGCGACCGCTTCGGATGCCTCCGTCAGCCCCGCGGCGGCATCGCCGTCTGGTCTCTCCTCTCCGTCCACTGTCGCGCCCAATCGCCTCCACTCTCCTGCGTTTCTTCTGCAGCGAACGTCTCCGTTCTATAAATTTTCTACCACTTCGAGGACCGGACAAGCGCAGACCGGTCCGTCGCAGCGGACCACGGCCGGCGCCCAAACTCACATTAAAGAACGCGCGCCACGGCGGGATGCTCGAGGTATACCGCGGATGAAAGGAGAGATTCAGACGGCATGAGTGGGGTCGCGTCGAACTGAGCGAGCCATCTTCCGACGCCAGCCAGTCAGAGCTCGACATGCCGGAGCCCCCAGACCCGGTCAAAGCCCGCACGAAGCTTCAGCGGCTCGACCGCGAGGGGGAGCATGTCAGGAGGGACGCCGACCAACGAAAGGTGATGGAGGAGGTGTTCGATCGGGCGACACGCCTTGCAGTGGAGGAGCTCGTGTCGCGGAAGGATCTGAGAGACCTGAAAGGGGTCGTGAGCGCGGGCAAGGAAGCGCGCGTGTACCTAGGCGAGGGACAGGATGGGAGCCCCGTGGCCGTGAAAATATATCTCACCACATCCTCCGAGTTCAAAAGGCGGGTCCCCTACATTGCGGGCGATCGAAGGTTCGCGAAGGTGCCATCAAACTCACACGCGGTGGTCTATCTCTGGGCGCGCAAGGAGTTCAAGAACCTCGCTCTAGCGAGCGGTGCGGGCGTCAGGGTCCCCCGGCCGCTCGCGTGCTACCGGAACATCATCACGATGGAGTATATCGGGACCCCCCAGGGGCACGCCCCTACTTTCGCTGAATGCGAGGTCGACGAAGGCGACTACGACTGGACGTTCGAGACCGTTGCGCGCCTGAGTCGCGGGGCGAACCTTGTGCACGCCGACATGTCGGAGTTCAACATATTCAAGTCCGGCGCGGAAAGGGTGCTCTTCGACATGGGGTCTGCGGTGCTCACGTCACACCCGAGGGCTCAGGAGTTCCTTCGAAGGGACGTTGCCAACATGGTGAGGTTCTTCGGGAAGCGGGGGATCTTCAAACACGATACGGACTGGTGGACGGGGCATTTGTAGTGGACTTCGAGCAGACCGTCAGGGTACCTCTGGACAGGGTGGGAGCAGTAATCGGCAGAGAGGGAGCGACGAAGAGGAGCCTTGAAGCTGAGCTCGGCGTGAAGCTAGACGTCGACAGCAGGGAAGGCATAGTGACGATCAAGTCGGAAGCTGTCGACAAGGGCAACCCCTTCATCGCGGTCAGGGTCGTCGAGGCTATTGGGAGGGGGTTCTCGCCGCAGCGCGCGAAGCGTCTCTTGGGAGACGACATCACGTTGGAGGTGATCGACCTTCGGGACTATGCGGGGCGTAGCGCTAACTCACTAGAGAGGATACGCGGCCGAGTCATCGGCGTGAAGGGCAAATCAAGGCGGGTCATCGAAGAGCTCACGCAGTGCAACTTGTCCGTCTACGGTAGGACCGTCGCGATCATCGGCGAGACGTCGGAAGTGCTGCTTGCGTCGGGAGCCGTAAGGAAACTCGCATCGGGGAGCCAGCACAGGACCGTCTACAGTGAGCTGCAGAAGGCGCGGACGAGGCGCAAGATGGACAGGATGATCCTGTGGGAAGGGACATCTCCAGAAGCCGTTGCCGAGAAGGTCGGGACATTGGAGGAGTAGCATATATCCGAACCTCGGCAAGCCCTCGGCGCGAGAGCCTTCCGTGTCTGGATTGACGATTTTCGACTGCTCAAAGCGAGCGACAGAACGACCTTGACGACGCGCACCTCAGCGGTCTTCCAGCCGCCACCTGAGAGCGCCGGCGGGGGCGGGTTCAGTTGAGCAGCAGGGCAACCTTCGCCGAGATTTCCCCTTCAGAGTTCTTCTACAGGAACCGCGATCTCGCGGGTTTCACCAACCCGGCGCGGGCCCTGTATATGGCGGTGCGAGAGCTCGCAGAGAACTCGATGGACGCGGCCGAGCTAGCTGGCACCCCTCCGGATGTCTATGTCAGAATCATCCCCGAGGGCGATAACCCTGACCTCCCTGACCCAAAGCCCTACAGGTTGACAGTCATCGACAACGGACCAGGCGTAGCACCTCAGCACGTCCCGAGCGCGTTCGGGAAGGTCTTCTACGGGTCGAAGTATGTCCTCCGGCAGTCGCGCGGGATGTTCGGCCTCGGGGGGACCATGGCGATCCTCTACGGGCAGATTACGACGAACAAACCCGTGACCGTGACGACCTCACCGGACGGAAAGCGAAAGTACTCGTTCCAGATGATAATCGACATCGGCGAGAACAGGCCCTCGGTCCTGAAACGCTTTGCCAGCGACGCCGACGGGACCACTGGAACCAGGGTCGATCTGACACTCGAAGGCGACTACCTTAGATCCTCGCAGAAAATAGCGGACTACTTCAAACAAACGGCGCTCGTTGCAAGCTACGCGAACCTCACATTCGTCGACCCGACCGGGCAGGTCACTTTCTACGAGCGCGCGACCACCTCGATGCCAGCGGCACCGAAGGAGACTCTCCCGCACCCCTACGGAATCGACGTTGAGGCATTCAAGCGCATAGTGAAGTCTTCTGAGGAGCACGACATGAAGTCGTTTATGGTCACCCACTTCCACAGAGTGGGGGAGAAGATAGCCACGAAGTTCCTTGAGTTCGCGGGTGTGAGCCCGCGGCTCCCCCCGAAGCGACTGAACAACGTCCAGATCGTCTCGATAGTTGATGCGCTCCAGCGCTTCCCTGACTTCCTCCAGCCGGACGCGGCGGTGCTCTCGCCTGTCGGGGAGGAGATACTGCTCGCGGGCGTCAACAAGGAGCTTCAGCCGGAATTCGCCACCGTTGTCACGAGGCCGCCTTCATCTTACTCGGGCTTCCCCTTCCTCGTGGAGGTCGCAGTGGCCTATGGAGGGAAGGTACTGCAGCCCGGGATGCGGCTGTTCAGGTTCGCCAATAGGATCCCGCTCCTGTATGACGAGAGCAGCGACGTCAGCTTCGAGGTCCTGACCGAGGGGGTTGACTGGCGCAGGTACCACGTCCCCCCAGAAGCGCCCGTCGGAGTGATCACCCACATCTGCAGCACGCGGATTCCGTACAAGACCGTCGGGAAGGAGTACATCGCCGACAGACCCGAGATCGAGAGGGAAATCAAGAACGCGTCGAGGGAGGCCCTCCGCAGGCTGGGGATCTTCCTGTCCAGGAAGGGGAACATGGAGGCGGTCCAAAGGAAGATTAACATCTATGGGAAATACCTTCCGCTGATAGCCAGGTTCTCGAAGGAACTCGCAGGGGAGAAGAAGCTCCCACCGTACAGGAAGCTGATAGGCGAGGGCGACACGGTCACAGAAGCGTCGCCGGGCGGGGAGCAAGAAGGGGGCGGGGTGCTGACTGGGGAAGACGGCCCAGACCAAGGACGCGAGCAGGAAGCGGCGGAGATTGAGCAAAAGAAAATCGACGAGTTCGGCGGAAGCTAGGAAGACAAGCGCCCAGGCCCTCCTGAAGAACCTGGGCCTGAGTGTCTACTCCGACCTGGACGAAGGGAGGTTCCCCAGCCTCACGTTCGCCAGCAGGTCAGTCCGCAACATAGTCTACGACAGGAAGCTGCAGCAGTTCGTCCTAGGTCCCACGACGGTGAAGCGCTCGTCTGGGAACATCAAGCACATACGCCCCTTCACCCAGCTCATCTGGCTCGCGTACTTTGCGAAGAAGCTCGTCGACGAGAAGAGGACGTCCACCCTCAGGGACGTCTTCTACTCCGCACAGGCGTTCGACGTCGAGTTCGTGGACCAGGCCGAGTCTGACGAGTTGATCACCGACCTCGAGGTCGTGATGCAGATGGCGAGGGAGGGGATGAACATCTACCCTGAGGAGAGGAGCGCGATATTCGGGAACCTGACCATAGAGTACACAGTCCCGGGGTACGAAGGGAAGAAGGCCGACTTGTCCGCCAACCCAGACGGCGTGATGATCGGCCCGGCGCTTACCACGGCGGAGTTCGCCGACACGGACGCCGAGATGGTGCTGGCCATAGAGAAGGGCGGCCTGTTCACCAGGTTCGTCGAGGAGAGGGTGCACAGCAAGTACAAGGCACTGCTGATCAATACGGCGGGACAGCCGCCGCGGTCGACTCGCTTCCTCCTCAGGCGGCTTAACCAGGAGCTCGGCCTCCCGGTGGGGATTCTGTGTGATGCCGACCCGTGGGGGGCACACATTGCGATGGTTTGCAAGTCAGGATCCGTCGAACGGAGCGAACCGATCGTAGTCAGAGACCGCTCGGGGAGAGTCAAGATGCTGAGCATAGGGGAGTTCGTCGACGACTGCATCGGACGTTTCGGATCCGCCAGGGACGACTTCGGCAACGAGGTCTGTTCCTCGATTCCCTTCGAGACCCTCACCGTTGGCCCAAACAATGAAGTAGGATTCAGGCCGGCCACCTCCGCGATAAGACACAGGTACCAAGGCGTGCTCATGGCCCTGACGACATCGTCCGGACGCAGGGTAGACGTGACCCCGAACCACAGCGTTTTCGTCCTGCGAAACGGGAGAGTCTCCGCCGTCAGGACGGACAGTCTGACCGAGGGAGACCTGCTCGTCATCTCGCGGGAGCTTCCCATCGAACGGCGGCAGCCCGCCGAGTTGGACGTAGTCAGAGAACTCGAAGACCTCCCGGAGGGCGTCGTCGCTCGAGGTCTGCGGCTTGTGAGGACCGACGTAGGTTCCGAGTACCACAGGCGCAGGGTTCTGGCAGGTCTGTCGGAGTCGCCCAAAAGGCCCCACCTGAGTCTTTCGACCAGTGCCTACATCGAAGCGGGTGTCGGGAGGCGCGGAGTCAGATGCCCCGCGAGGCTTTGGCTGTCAGGCAAGTTGGCGCGTTTGCTCGGCTATTACACGGCGGAGGGGTGGGTGACGATGAGAGGAAAGACGCCGGCAAACGTGTCACTCTGCTTCGGGACGCACGAACCTGAGGTCATCGAGGACGCCATCGATTGCATAGCCACAGTCTTCCCGGACGTGCACGTTTGCCGCACCGTCCGAGAGGACAGACATTCAGTGACCTTAAGCTTCGGCGGAGTTGCAGTCGCCGCGCTCTTCCTGAAGACGTGCGGCTCGGGCCATGCTTCGAAGCGTGTCCCAGACGTGATTGTATCAGCTCGGAGATCCCAGGTGCTCGAGTACATGAAAGGCTGCTTCGGAGACGGGTACGTCACCAATTCGGGGGGCGTCTGCTGGAAGTTCAAGAACGCGGCCCTTGTGTACCAACTCTGCCTCCTCCTGAACAGGGTGGGGGTGGTAGCTTCGGTCGGAAATCAGCAGGACGTCGTCATGGTCACAGGCAAGTCGGATGTCGGGAAGGTGGCCTCCGTGGTCCTGCACAAGGACGACAGGCGCTTCATACTCCAATATCTAAGCTCTACGTCACAGAGTTCGTATCTCATGCCGAAGGCGTTCCCGGTCGTCGCTAGCGGAGTGATGGCGCTTAGGAACCAAATCGGCAGGCACCAGCGACACGACCTGAGATGCAGATACACCTTCGAGCGGCTCTGTGAAGTCAAACGGTTGAGAAAGGAAGGCGGTATCAACAGAGAAAGCGTCCGCTATGTGATGAAGCACATACTTGAATGCGGCTCGGGAGAGCACGAGGACAAGATAGCGGCGCGGGCCGTGCTGAACCTGGTCGAGTCTGACATCGCCTTCGACCCGATAGTCGACATAAGGAATACCCCGGAAGTCGACGACTATGTCTACGACCTGTCCGTCCCCGGAGTCGAGAGATTCGTAGGAGGCAGGTCAGGGATTCTCCTTCACAACTCAGCGAACGCCGCGCATTTGCGGGAGCTGACTACACCAGACGCCGTCTGGCTGGGGGTCTGGGCGTCGGACATCGTCAAGTACAAGCTCCCCTCTGACAAGCTCACCGAGATCGACATCAAGAGGCTCTACGAGCTGAAGTCAGACCCGCGCTACACTGATGTGATGTGGCACAACGAGCTCGACACGTTCCTGAAGATTAAGAAGAAGAGCGAGCAGGAGGCATTCGCCCGCTACGGCCTGAGCTACATCGTGGACAAGTACCTTCCAGAGAAGTTGGAGCTGCTGAAGGGCCGCTAAACTGTCGCATCAACTCCTGCCGCGGAAGTGAGGGCTCGACGCGCCGGGAACTTCTAAATACCCTCGAGGCTTTGGCCGGAACAGACGACATTGACGGTCGAGGCAGAGCAGTCGAGGGTTGACGCGCTCATCCGTTTGGTAGGTGCCATCGTCACACTCTTCGGCGCAGCGTGGCTGTACCAGACGGCATTCAACACGTCGGGGGTCGCCTCTGAAATCGTCACGATAAACTATGC
>JASHOZ010000040.1 GCA_030038395.1 Nitrososphaerales archaeon | reverse complement strand
GGCGGCGAATAGAGAACGCGAGGCGCGTCGTGCCTCTCGACTATCAGGCGTGCCTATGCTGTGGGTCTGCCGAGGTAAGGAAGGACGGCCTCATCCACAACAAGGGCGGAGTCATACAGAGGTTCTTCTGCAAGGGGTGCGGCTCGCGCTACTCGAAGAACGCCGGGTTCGAGCGGATGAGGGCGAGCCCCGAAGCGGTCACTATGGCGATGCAACTCTACTTCGGCGGCGCTTCGCTCCGCTCGACCCAGAGGGCGCTCGCGCTTCAGGGAATCCACTTCTCGCACGTTGCGATACTCGGATGGATTCGGAAGTATGTCGGGCTCATGCAGGAATACATCGGGACTATCGAGCCTCAAGTCTCGGACACTTGGAGGGCGGATGAACTCTACGTCAAGGTGAAGGGCAACCTCAAGTATCTCTTTGCGGTCATGGATGACGAAACGCGATACTGGATAGCCCAAGAGGTTTCTAACGTCAAAGAAGGCGCGAACGCGAGCCGACTGTTCATCAAGGCGAAGGCCGTGGCGGGCAAGGAGCCAACGACTCTGATAACCGACGCGCTCGGCTCATACAAGATGGCGGCGGCGCTCGACTTCCCGCACGCCACGCACATCAGGGAGATTGCACTCGCGGGAAGAGTCCACAACAACAAGATGGAGCGCATGAACGGCGAAGTCCGAGACAGAGAGAAGGTAATGCGGGGCCTCAAGACCAAGGACACTCCGATTCTGAAAGGCATACAGATTCACCACAACTTCATCAAGCCCCATCAGGGCCTTGGCGGGAGGACTCCGGCAGAGGCTGCGGGGATTCAAGTCGAGGGCCCTGACAAGTGGTTAACCCTAATACAGAACGCCTCTCACCAGCCGAAGGTGAGAAAGGAGATTGGAAAAGGCCCCGAATGATGAGCAGACTCTTGGTCACACGCTCGGCTTTCTCTTCGGATGGTTCATCATCTCATCAGCAATCTTCGTTCCCCTCACGCTTTGGGAGCAGAAACTTTTCCCCCCTGATGATGGGGGCGTCTTCCAAACCTCCACACTCATCTTGGTCTATTATGCAATTTGGTGGCTCCTATCAAAATTCTATGAGGCTCCCCCAATCTGGAGGATATACGGAGGGAAGAATGACCCTGAGGAGAATGATGACGAACGAGATTCATCCGCAGAAGGTCAACAGTGAGACATCATCCAGAACGCGAGCCACCTCCACGCCCTTAACAGGGAGAAGAATCAGGAACCATGACCTCCAGAGGACTTACCAGAACCGTCGGGCTCGGGTCCCCCGCAACAGTGTCAACCGTTCGAGCAGCTTGAGGTAGATCTCCGGCTCGCTTTCGTACTCTATCTTCTCCTTCCCGTCCATGTCTTCGAGCATCGTCGAGATCCTTTTCCCTTTCCTTGATACGAGAATTATCCTTCTCCCGGCGTCGTACGCAGCCATGAGCTCCATCCCCACGCCTATGCTCGGGGTGGTCACATCGGCGACGATCACGTCCGCCCCCCTCGACCCTGCCCTGTCCCGCTGGAAGATGTTCACCGTCGAGCGGATCGAAACCTCAGTGGGACTGAGGTTCCATGGGGAAGCAACTTCGTGCCCCGCGTCGGCGACGGCTCTCGCCATCAACCTAGTTCTCTCCAGAGACCTGTTCTCCACGAGCGGGACGGCCAGATAGACCTTCATGCCGCCCTTAGGACCAGGCTACCCGTTTATGACTTGCTCGTCGAGGTCAGCCTAAGAGGTGGAACCGCGCCTCTGTTGTGGTCGCACTTCTGGGGGCTGTGCGCGTAGCAGTATGTTGCTCCGCACACGTGGCACATGTAGTAGAACCCGACCCCGAGGCTCCTACCGCAAAGGCCGCACTGCCGCGCGGACTTCTGCTCCTGGCTCGCGTACATGCTTTTCCCCTCACCATTTCATGAGAGCGCTCTCTATTAAGCAGTATTGCATTACTTTTACGTAAGATAGAGAGGGCTATGCGAAATTGATATGTCACATCTCACCGTGGGCGAAGTGAATACTGTTCGGACCGATTCTGTTCCATCTTTAGTTGTTCTGACCCCCTGTTTCTCTCCGGTTGGTGGCGACTGCCGCCCTGATGAGCGCTAACCACTTGTTGCCCTCGTTCACCCCGACTCCCGCGACTTGGGCGGGGCGTGGGGGCTGCAGGGACCTGGTCCCGGACACGGAGTCTTCCTTCTGCTTCGCGTCTCTCTCATACGCGTGGCTCCATGCTGGATTCGTGTCCGGCCCCATGGGGAGCCACCAGTGGTGGCTTCCGCCGACCGGGTTCCCCGCGGTCTTCCTCTGTGCGTGAAAGAGAAGTCCCTCTTCTATCGCTTGTACCCCAGCTTCCTCAGCAGGTCGTGGCGCTCCTTGCGCTCCTCGTCGGTCTCGACCCCCCTGGGGGAGATGCCGTCGACTACGCCAAGCAGGCCCCTCCCCGAGCCGACCTCCGCCACCACGGCCGTCACGCGGTTCGCGCTGGCGCAGTAGATCCCGGCGACCTCCTCAACCGCCTTGATCCTGTTGAGGACGTTGATCGGGAAGGCGCCTTCGAGGACGACCACGAAGGAGTGGCCTGCGGCGAGCTTCGAGGCGAGGCCTTCTGCGACCGAAGTGAGCATCCTGTCTGTCCCGTCAGACCTGACCAGTGCCTTTCCTGAAGCCTCGCAGAAGGCAACGCCGAAGCGGATCGAAGGCATCGAGGTGGCGATGGCCTCGTAGATGTCTTCGACGGACTTCACGAAGTGCGCCTGCCCGACGATCAGCTGGCACGCGTCGGGGACCTCCAAGGGAACCTCCTCGACTTTCATAGTACCGTCACGCCTGCGGCCGCAGATAACCCTTCAGTTGGCGGGAGCGGGGTTCACCTCCCTGGCTGGAAGGTCGGTTGACCGCTCCCTTTGGGGCGGCTGGCCCCCTCTCGGGCCATACTCCGGCTATCGCCGACGCGACTCCGAGAGCAACCAAGCCGAGAAACAACGGGTCCTCGGGGGAAGCAGGCGGTTTGCAGGGGTTGCAGTCACCGGCGCCGAGGACGACACTCCAAAGAAAGGCAGCGAGGAAGGTGAGTGCCGCAACTACGAGATACGGTGGCCTGACCTTGGGTCTCACTGGCGTGAAAGGGGGACGGGCGGGTTATAAGTCCGCGGACTCTCTCTCGCCGTTGGAAGGACCTCGTGGGCTACTAGGCAGGCAGCGAGAAGCCGGCGCCGTTCCCGCCACGACGCCCCCCGGAGGAACGCGAAGCGGGGGGATCGGGGGGGTGGGGACTGTTCTGGAACTATACAGAGTTCCCACTGGAGCGCCGTCCGATGCTTCCGCTGAAATCCGTGTTATCGAGGACGACAGCCTCGGCTCGTACATGGTGCGCCTCCCTCCACTGGACGACGCCGAGAGAAACGCCATTGACCTCCTGAAGACGAACCTTCTGCACTCGGTCCCCTCCGACGCTTCGGGGAGTCCCTCCGAGGTGATTGAGCAATACATGTGGAGCGCAGCCGAGGCTTCCGGGATCCTCGCGCTGGTCGAGGAGAAGCACGACAAGCTGCTGTATTACCTGCTGAAGGACTTCTCGGGGTTCTGGGAGCTGGACCCTCTCGTCGGCGACGACGGCGTCGAGGAGATCTCCGTGACGCGCTTCGACAAGCCCGTCAGGGTGCTTCACAGAAGCTTCAGCGAGCTGGCCTTCATGGAGACCAACGTCGTCTTCCCCTCTGAAGCGAGGCTGCAGGCTCTGATCAGGAGACTCGCACAGCTCGGCGGTACGACGGTCTCGCTCGCCCAGCCCTCGCTGGAGGTGACGCTGCATGGGGCGTCGGACAGGAGGGTGACCGCCACGCTCGGGGACGAAATCTCACGCCCCGGATCGACGCTGGCGATGCGCAAGCAGAAGGAGAGACCCCTGACGCTCAGTCAGCTGGCGGCGCCCGAGCGCTCGAAGTGGGCGCCCCGGGCGGCGTCCTCCGCGACTGACAGGTCTCTGTCCTACGAGGAGGTCCCCGCGCACAAGACGCTGTCAGTCCTGATGGCTGCCTACTTCTGGCTCCTTCTCGAGAGAACAACGACCGTGCTCGTGGCAGGCGAGACAAACTCCGGCAAGACGACGCTGATGAACGCGATCCTCGCGCTCACCAACCCGAGGGCGAAGATAGTCACAGCCGAGGACGTGCTCGAGATAAACCTGCCAGGCCACCTCCACTGGCAGCGCCTCAAGACGCGCTCACACAGGGCGGGAGTGTCCCCGACCTCCGCGCGGTACGAGTACACACTCCAGGACCTGCTCAAGCTCGCGCTCCGGTTCTCCCCGACGGTGCTGAGCCTGGGCGAGATGAGGGGGGAGGAGTCCGAAACGGTTGCCGCAGCCATGACTCTGGGTTTCTCGACGATGACGACCATCCACGCTGAGAACGCCGAGAGGTGCATACAGAGGCTCACCACTCCGCCGATGGGGTTCGCCGAGGGACACGTGAGAGACATCACGGCGATCGCCACGATGAGGAAGGCGACCCTGAGCGACGGAAGGGTGGCGAGGAGGGTGGTGAGCGTCGACGAGGTGAAACCCGCTGACTCTGGGGGACACGAGGTCCTCAACATCTTTCGCTACGACTACGTCACCGACTCGTTCCACCCCACCACTCCGGCCGAGGTCGTTGACCGGAGCTACCATCTCGACCAGATTGCGAGGGGGTTCGGGTGGACGCCGGGGCGGGTGCAGGCGAGCCTCCATGCAAGGGCCGCCGCGCTAGCCGCCGAAGTAGGCAACGCGGATTTTTCGCCGGAGTCCCTTTCGCTGATGGTGAAGAGATTCTCCGAGGAGGGCTCGTTGGGAGAACTCGACGGCAAATGATGGTGCCGGTGGTCGGGCGCGCGATGGCGCGGGTCTCGCGGCTCTCCCCGTTCTCGCGGCTGGTCGCCGCTCGATCGGACGCCTTCCGAGTGCTGATGGCGAGGTCAGGCGCGATGGGGAGCCCCAAGAAGGTGGCGAACGACTCCGTCATCTCCGCGCTGTCCTGTGCCCTCGTCACCCTGCCTCTTGCCGTGGCGCTGGGGGCGCTGCTCACTCCTCTTCTCTTCATCGTCGCTCTCGCACCCGTGGGAGTCCTCCTGTGGCCCGAGCTCACGCTGAGAGACATGGCCGCGAAGAGGAAGGAGGGCGTAGAAAGGGAGCTCCCGGTCTTCTCCATGCTGGCAGACGTCCTCTCTGAGGCCGGCGTCCCACTGTACGCCGTCTTCGATGGAGTGTCAGACCGCAGAATCTTCGGAGCGATGAGTGAGGAAGCGAAGCTCGTCAAGCGGGACGTCACCATATTCGGAATGAACCCCAACGAGTCCTTCGAGCGGCTTGCCGGCAACCATCCTTCCGCGAGGTTCGGCGAGTTCCTCGAAGGGTACACGTCGAAGGTGAGGAGCGGCGGTGACGTGGCGTCCTATCTCTCGGGGGAGTGCGCGTCCCAGCTGAGAGAGCTCGAGGAGGGGTGGACGAGGTACGCGGGCCGGGTCGCACTCGTGGGGAGCATGATGGTGACGCTCTTCGGGGTCCTCCCTCTACTGCTCATGGTCGTGGGGTTCTTCTCGCCCGCGTTCTCGATCACAGGGCTGCTGATCTTCACAGGGGTCGGCGTTCCGCTGTTCACGATCCTGCTTCTGAGGCTCGTCGAAGGGATGCAGCCGGTGGCAGAAGAGCCGCCGAAGGGGAAGCTGGTCCGCAGCATCCTCGTATCTCTCCCTGGCCTCGCACTCGCCCCCATCCTTGGGGAGGCGTGGGTCGGCGCCGCCGCGGCGCTGGTCATCTTCTGCGCTGCCTACGGCCTGTCGGTGAGGGCGCAGTTGAGGGAGGTCAGAGACCTGGAGGCGGGCCTCATCAGGTTCCTGAAGGACCTGATGGAGCTGAAGAGGCAGGAGTACGACCTGACGAAGGGGGTGGGGAGCATCGCCTCGACTCGCAACTACGGCCCGGCGTTCAACTCGCTCCTCGCCGAGGCGGGCGCCCAGCTGAGGGCCGGGGTGCCGCTGGATGAGCTCGAGGTCAGGAGCAGGAGCAGGCTCGTCAGGGCGGCCTTCTTCCTGGTGGGGGAGATGAGCCGTTCGGGGGGAGGGACAGTCGACACGGTATTCCATCTCACTTCGTACTGCGCCAAGATCGTCGAGACGAAGCGGAGCGCCGTCGCAGAGATGCGGCCCTACACCGTCCTCGCGTATGCGTCGCCGCTGATGCTCGCCTTCGGCGTGACGTTCGTAAAGAGCGTTCTGGAGACGTTCAGCAAGGCGGTCCGGCCGTCGTTCGGCACGATAAGCATCTCCGCGTTCCACATCGGGAGCGTCCCTCCCGCACTCCTGCAGGTGTCGGACGTCCTAATCGTCGTATCCGCGGCCTCGCTCGGCCTCATCGGAGCGAAGATTAATGATTCCACGGTCAGGAACACGCTCCCCTGCTCCGTGAACGTCGCGATCGCGGTCTTCGCCACACTCGCGATGGCCGCGATCACCGGCGGCGCATTCGCGCGGCTCGGGTTCTGAGTCCTTGGAGGTTATTAGCACCGGGCGCATCTGTGCCCGATGAAGACGAATCAGCGCAGAAAGGCAATCTCCCAGAGCCTCGACCTTTTCATCATCATAGCGGCTGTCCTAGGCATCGGCGGGATAGTGACCGGAGCCGCGTACTCGCTGGCCAACAGCGCGGCGACGTCGACGAGCATCCAGATCGTGCAGGCGGCGACCGCAGGAGGGACGGCGACGTCAATCAACGCCTTCTCCATCACCATCAAGAACACGGGGACAAGCACCATCAACTGCAGCACCAACGCTCCGTGCGAGGTGGTCCTGGTCGACGCGAAACAGGGTTCCACGCCCGTCACGAGCCCGTCGCCGTCAGGCTCAACGAGCGCAGGCGCGTCGGCGAGCTGGACGATATCGGGGGACGCTAGCGGCCCGGTCACATTCGTCACCACCTCGATGACGCTGTCTCCCGGCCAGCAGGTCTCCCTCACCGAGGGCACCCTCACGCTCACCGGAGGGGAGGGGTACGTGACCGGCACGGAAGAGACGGTCAGCGTGCTCTTCGGGCCCGCTTCGGCGCAGATCAACCTCATCGCGCAGTAGAGGGGCTGGCTCTAACCTGCCCCACTCCCCCATTTTTCGCCGCCAGTCTGCGCGCCGCGCCAGGGGGGTGAGCGAACTCTTCGCGTCGCTCCTAATGATCGGGATAACGCTCTCCTTCGGAGGGCTCGTAACCGTCGCCGCGGTCGGAGAGTACACCGCGTCGGCCGGCTCGGCATCGCTCGGCTCGGCGCTCCAGGTTTCATCGTCGGGGGTGCAGGTGTCGTTCGTGTACGCCTTCACGGCGTCGCCGGGGAGCTGCCCGACCTACGACGGGGCACCGGAGGGGACCTCCTTGACAGTGGCGATCTACGACTACGGGACGTCTTCGTTCGCCCCGGTGCTGCTCGCGGACAACTCCACACTCTTCACCGGGAACTTCGCGCAGCTGAGCCCAGGTACGCTGCAGACCTACACGCTCAGCGAGTCGGTGTGCGTGCACGCCTCGGGGCAGACAGTCGCGCTGGCTGGCTCGACGGGGAAGGAGGTCGAGGTTGGCACCTAGGGGCGGGAAGGGCATATCCGGCTACCTCGAAGTGTTCTTACTGATAGGGGTGGCCCTCGGCGGGTCTGCGATTGTGGCCCAGGCTGCATTCACGTATTCGGCATCGACAGGAGGCCCGTCTCTCACGCTGTCGGGAGCGACCATCAGCCAAGGGGCGGCCGCTGCGGTCGAGGAGCTAACCGTATACAATTCAGGGACGACCAGGCTCGGACCTCTGTCGGTGGACACCGCGGGAGTCCCGTCGACCGCGAAGTTCTGCCTCACTGTCTCCGACCCCGAGAACCAGACCGTCCTTTACTCTGGCTGTCCTTCGCTGACCGGGGACCCGGCTGCGGTGGCCGTCCCCCTCACCCTCGCCCCGGGGACCTCGGCCGCGATAGAGCTCGCGTTGCCGGGCGTACAGTTCGAGCCGGGCTCGGTCTGCTCTGTGACGGTCACCGCCACGGGGGGCGCCGAGCAGACGGTGGACGTGGATGTGGTGCCAGCATGAGGGGGCTAAGGGCGAGAGAGTCCTTGCGCGACAGAGTAGGCGTCGCGTCTGTCGTCGGGACACTCTTCTTCCTGATCGTCTTCATGCTCGCGGTCGGGGCAATAGCGTACTCGTCGGCGTTGCAGGGGGAGGCGGGGGCCGCGGCCGGACAGGCGGACCAGGTGGCGGCGCTGCACGCGCAGGAGCAAGTCAAGTTCGTCGAGGCGGCGTCGGGCCTCGAGGCGGTCGACTCGGGCCCCACCACGGTTACGGTCAACCACGTCATCTTCGAGTACCCAAACGGGACGGTGTACGCGCTTGCCGCATCTGCGTCGGTCCCCCAGGGAGGGAGCGTCCAGGTTGCCTCGCTGGTGCCGTCGGGGACATGCGCGCCGGGGGCTGAGACATGCGCAGAGCGATACGAGCAGATCGTCGCGGGGGACCCGCCCGGGAGCTCCGTCGGCATCCTGACTTCGCTCGGGAATACCTTCTGGTACTCGGCCTCAGCCGGCTCGGCCTCTGGCTCGGCGAGCTATTACTGGACAACCTCTCTGCAGTCGACATCGTCCACGACGTTCGTCCCCGTGACCGGGCTCCAGTTCACAGGGACGGCTGGGTCGGAGTACATGGTGTCTGTGGACATCGGGTATTACCAGAGCTCGGAGACCACCCCTGGCATCACCTTGGCCCTGTCGTTGCCCTCGAGCTCGGCACTCCTCTCCTGCGGGGGCGTAGAGGTCCCCGACGTGGTCGAGCTCTGCACGACGTCCCCCGGGACCTCGATAGGGGCGACGACATTCCCCGGAGACACCTCCTTCGGGCCGAACTACTGCTCCGGTGTCTCCGACAAGTGCCTGTTCGTGGCGAGCGCGATGGTGTCGTTCCCCTCCTCCGGGGTGTTCCAGGTCGAATGGGAGACGACGGGGGACACGGGCTACATCGTGGCGAACTCCTTCATCTCGGTCACCCTGGTCACATAGCGGGGCTTAGGTCGGGCCTTCCGCAAAGGTGATATGTCCCCGCCCTCATTGACGTGCGCGGGTTTGGCTCCTGCAGCGGGGAGGGGTCCTCGGTGAAGGCGTCGAGAGTCGCAGGGATACTCCTGCTTGCTTACGGGCTGTTGGTGTTCGGGGACCAGGGAGCGGGGGAGCTGAAGACTGGGGGGAAGGCCCTCTTCTCCAACCTCTTCATCTATGGTTCGGCCGTGAGGTGGCCCGCAGCAGGCTTCGAGGCGCTTCAGGGGCTCGTGCTGGCGCTCGTAGGCGTGTTCATCCTGAGGCTGAAGCCCAGGGATCGCGACCCGAGCGAGCTCTCGTCCTTGTGGATGGTCATGGACGCCGGAGCTGACTCACTGACCTTCTTCTTTGGCGTCTGCTTCGTGTGGGTCATCCTGGTGTACGTCAGGGAGCCGGGGGAGCTCGGCGCGCAGGTCATACAATACCTGTACGGCACCCCAATCACCAACATCCTTGTATTCAACCTGTCAGCCATCATGCTGGCATTGCTGGGCGTCTACCGGGCGAGGAGGCGCGTCTTCCGCTGGCTTCCATCCTGGTTCGCGACGGGAGCGGAAGGTCTCAGGTTCGGGACGGCCCTCGTATGTCTCGGCGTCCTCATCCTCGCGGCAGCGACGTACGCCGGCATCTCGATTGACTCGTTCGGCGTGCTGCTGAAGCCCTTAGGCAGCGCCTGCAGCGAGGGGTGCTACTTCGTCAGCACGTCGGACCTCGTTGCCGCGGGCGTAGGCGCAGTGATGTTCCTCGTCGGTACGATCGTGTCGACGGAGCGGCTCTTCCCGCGAGAGCGCCAGGTCTGAGCCGCGGAGTCATCGCGTCTGAGGGCGGGCCTTCTGGGCCTCGGCGAAGAAGAGCCTGGTCGCCCCGCTGGGAGGCGAGTCGAAGGGGTCTACGCTAATCACCACCGGGAGGTTCCTCACGGCGTGGCCTAGCGCGAGGCACATCCTCGGGGGGAGCGTCTTCACAACCGCCCTCACCGTGTCCGAGTCGGCCGTCGAAGCCTGTGCCACGAGGGTGAGGTCGGCGTCGTTGCTGAAGTTGTACAGGAAGATGTTGTCGACCTGCCTGTATATCCGTTGGTCTATCGCATCGGGCTGGTTGGTCACGAAGATGGTGAAGATCCCGAAGTGGCGCATCCTCGTGATGAGGTCCTCCCAGTACGTGTCCCTGAGGTAGAGGTGCGCCTCCTCGGCAAGGAGGAAGACCGGGGGTATCCTCCTGCGCTCCAAGAGCTCCACCATTTTTGACAACATCAGCTCCACTACCATCTTCCTGTTCAGCGGGGACACTCCGCTGAGGTTCACAACGAGGGCGCCACCGTGAGGGTTGAGGTCGAAGAAGCTCTGCATGTCGAACCGCTGGTGCTCCGAGTCCGAGAAGAGCCCGCATGCCGCTAGCGTGTGGTACCTCGCGAAGAGGGCGTCCCTGACGAACTCGTTGCACCGCCACTGGTGGATGGCGGCCTCCAGAGACGCGAGCGACAGCTCGCCGCGCGCCTCGAGCTGCTCCCAGATCTTCACGAACTCGCGCAGAGACGTGCCGGGCATGTCGAGCGTGTGCGAGAGGAGGTTCGTTATCGGCCGGAGTCCCGCAGTCTGTAGCGAGAACCTCATGTCGCGGCCGGGGCGCACCGCCTTCACCTTGGAATCGGCGGGTGTCCTCGTCCCGTCGCGCCGCTGGCCTAGCGTCGCGTACTCGTCGTTCAGGTCGAAGACGACGGCGAAGGCCCCCTCGTCCAGCAGCCCTCTCAGCAGCATCTTGGCAAGGTGCGACTTCCCTGACTCCTTCTTTCCCGTTATCACCGTGATCCGCCCGTCCAGCGACTCCGCGGGCACCGAGAATCCCGACTCCGAGTCGACAGTCCCGAGCCTTATCATTCGAGAGCCGAGCGCCGGGAGGGCCGCCGACAATTCCGCCACCATCAGCCTCGAGACTCGCGACCTAGTCCTGGAAGGCATCCAGTCGGACCTGGGAGTGAGTAGCCCGGAGGCGACAGTGCCGCGGGGCTTGCAGAGGAGGACCCTCATGTCTCGTATCATGGTGGAGATCGTGGCGATCCCGGCTGGGTCTGCCGTCGTCCCCGGGGCGGACTCGGAGAGGACCTCTTCTCGTGCTATCTCCTCTTCGATGCCGTCGATGTCCAAATAGCGCTCGTCGTAGACCTGCATGACGAGGCTCAGGTCGCCCTCCTCAGCCGTGAGGTAGTCCCCCACTCTTATGCGCTCGCTCGCAGCGGCTACGACGAGGATGTCGCCCGACTCCTTCCTCAGAACCCTCACCTCAGCCGCCCCCCCTGAAACTCCCCAGGGCTATCCTCCGGAGCGAGAAGGTCGGGAGCGGGCGTAGCTGGAAGCGTCGGGTGACGTAGGCCTTGAGCGCCTCGTCGTCGGCCTTCGAGAACACGGACAGATGGTGCGCGACCTTGAGCGAGTCCGGATACCCCGACGCGAACGCGTCGTTCCACAGCATCCGTCCTAAGGTGCGCTCCGGCGCCTCCCCGCCGGGCGCGAAGTCCACCCTGAATACCAGTCCCGTCGTCGAGAACTTCGCGAGCACTGTCGTGACCGCGCCCTCTCTCAGCTTGCAGTAGGACGGAAAGGGCGCGTGCGAGAGCGCCGCGACGACAGTCTCAGAGAGGATGAGCGAGCTCGACTTCGAGAACCCGACCAGGCTCGTGCCCGCGTTGCCCCGTGCGGGAGGCGGTCCCCTGAGTTGCCCAAGAGGGTGGCTCAGCGAACCGTCGGTGACCACTATGGCTTCCTCCTCCCCCTTGAGCAACGCCTCTACCACCCTGCGCTCCACAGAATTCCTGATGACCCTCTCTGCGAGCGCGCTGTCCGCGGCTATCGCCGAGAGCTCCGACGAGCAACAGCTCTGCTCGACGCCGGTGAGACCGGAGTCCGAAGCGAGGGCAAGCAGGGGGCCCAGGCGAAAGAAGCGCCGCAGGGTCCCCTCGTACGAAATCCCCACCGCGGCTCTGGCGGCGTAGAGAGCCCCCTCTGAGCACTCGCCGACCAGGACGCATGTCGAGTCCACCGACGCGACCGGCCGCCCTTCTCTAACGGGAACTATGCACCCAGGGGCCAGGGCCGCGTCGGATTTCTCGAAACACGGGTACAGCTCCTTCCCATACTGGCTGAACACGAACGACCTGCCGGCAATCGTCCGCTCGGCGCTCCGCTCAAGCTCGGCGAACGACTTCGAGAACTCGCATGCTATCGAGTCCAGGACGCCTTGCTCGAGGCCGTCGGGAAGGATGCGTGTTGCGATGGCCATGTTGCGCAACATGGTACGTCCACGGCGACTATTTATGTATTGCGCAACAGCAACATGCGCAACAACTTCTCCCGCCACCCCGCACGCGGTGGCAAGCGTGTGCAACGCCAACCCGAAATGCTTCAAATAAGGGCAACTTGCCCAACAAGTGCAACAAGATACGATTGTCTTCGGAACCCGGGAAGGTCACCGTCAGGCTGAGGAGGGGCGCATGGGAAGTTGAGATAACTTCTTCGGAGGACAGAGTGCAGCAGGCCGTAGAGAGCGTCCTCGCGGGCATGGCGTCGAAGGAACCCGCGCTCGTGGAGCTTGACGCGGCTCAGCCGGAGCAGAGGAAGTTCGAGACGTGCCGCGGCATGCTGGTCACCATGTGGCGCGAGGGGTGGTTCGGTGCCCCCCGGTCGCTGTCCGAGGCGCACGAGGAACTGAGCCGGAGGGGGTATCACTACGACAGGACGGCCGTGTCACACTCGCTAGCGGACCTGGTGCGCGAGGGCACACTCTTTCGCGAAGGAAGCATGCGGAACTATCGGTACGTCCAGAAACGTCCCCCAGGCCCTCCGACGCATGAGGGCGAGCAGGCCTCCGCCTAGAGGCGCGTGACAGCGGGGGCGCTCGCTTCAGGGCTGACCAGGCCCGGCGGCCCTCGCTCTCTTGGAAACTTGGTCGGCCAGCCTGCTGACACCGACCGTGGAAATCCTGTACTTCCCCCCGCCCTGGGCGTCCAGTCGCTCGACCTGGGCAGACTTCGAAAGCTCGCTGAGCCTGGAGCTTATGGTCTTTGGGTATAGGCCCGTCACTGACTCGATCTCGCCGACGCTCATGGCGTCTGTGGTCGACTTGTTGCTCAGGCTGGCTATCTTCGCGGCGACGAGCTGCAGCAGGATGACCTCCCTGTCGCTGAGCTTCTTGTCCTGGGCCCAGACTCTCGGACCTTCAGGGGTGATCCTGACCTGCTCCTTGAACATCTGAATCAGGTCGTTCAGCGAATAGTTGACAGTGATGGTCCGGGCCAGGTCCATGTTCGGCACCACCTTTGAGACGAACTCGTGTAATGACCGCATGACGACTTCGGGCGGACCCGAGAACTCCACGCGTGCATCCCCGTAGCTGACCACGATCGAAAGCTGGTGATCTGAAGACATCTCTCTTCCGCCGCGCACGTGATTTACGACAGGTTAAATTAGATTCTGTGAAGCCGAGTCTTCCGCCGCGGCGGTTTCGCTCAAGCCGGCAGAGGGAGCGGGCGTCGGCATGACTGCGGAGATGTACACGAACTCGCCGTCATCGGCTTTGAAGCGTCTGACCTTCGTCGCCTTCGCGAGTCTCAGAAGGGCGACGGCCACCGACTGCTTGGGATAGTTCATCCCGTAGGCTTCAAGTGCTTGGCGGACGTCGGAGAGCTTCCGCCTCTCCCTCCCCCACGGGTCGGCGAAGAACTTCGCTATCACGTCGGCGAGGGAGTCCCCTTTCTCTACGGAGACGACGGGAGTCTGCGAGAAGCCCCTCTCTTCCGGTCGTCCCGCGCGTCGATCCCGGCCGACTTCGTCGGGCTGTTTGGCCGGCAAGGTGGCGGCGCTTTGGAGCTTCGCTATCACCTCTGGGATCATCGCGATCGCCGCCGTCAGGTCCTCCAGGTCCGCCTCGATCTCCGCTTCGGCTCCTCCGAGCTTGACCCTGACCTTTGCCAACGCGAGCCCGAAGGGGGGCTATCGACATTTAAGCCTAAGCAGGGAGACGGAAGTCCTCCTTGACTGTCGTCAGGACGACGTGGGTTATGGCTCGCTCGACGAATGGCATTGTCAGCAGCCCCTTCGTGAAGTGGCTCAGCTCTTCCCTGTCTCTGAACTTGGCAACGACGATGCCGTCAATCTCGCCCGTAACATCGTAGACGGCGCAGACGCCCGGGAGCCGCGCTATCTCCCCCTCCATCTCTATCAGCTTCCCTTTCGAAACGAGGACCTCCGTAACGGCGGTGAGCTCGTACCCGAGAGCGAGCGCGTCTACCAGCGCCGCGTAGCCCCTGATGACCCTGTGTCTCTCGACCCTTGCGACCCTCGACGCGACGGTGGTGGGAGACAACTCCAGGGCCGCAGCCAGCGCCCTCATGGAGGTTCTGCCCTCCTTGATGAGGAGGCGCAGGATGCGCCTGTCGACCTCGTCCAGCTGCATCCGTCCAGTCCCGCCCTCAGGACCCCGGCGCGAGCCTGGCCGTTTGTCCACCTTTGCAGGACTCTGTCCCACGCGCGTCCAGTCCAGAAGCCTGATACTTATATTAGATGCTAACCGAGGCGCGGCGTTGACCTATACAATAACGGCCGACGGCAGGTTCGCGAAGAGAAGCTTCACGCCAGCCGAGGCGCTCGACATGGTGGAGAACGGGCATGTGAAGTTCGTCGACCTCCAGTTCACCGACGTCCCTGGGAGACTGAGACACGTCAGCATTCCCGCGGAGATGATGAACGAGAAGATGTTCTCTGATGGCGTAGCCAAGCTTGACGGATCGTCGGTCAGGGGCTTCGTGGAGATCCACGAGTCCGATATGCTCCTCGTCCCGGACGCGTCGACGTTCGGAGTGGTGCCGTGGATACAGGACGAAGTGAAGACCGCCAGGATGATATGCGACGTCAGGTCGGGGTACGGCGCCGGGAGGTTCGGGAGGGACCCCAGGCATGTCGCGCAGACGGCGGAGGCCCGTATCAGGGAGGCGGGGTTCACCGACTCGCTCTGGGGCCCCGAGATCGAGTTCTTCGTCTTCGACGGCGCGAAGTGGGAGGCCAACAACCCGTTCAGCTCAGGGTTCAGCATAACGTCGCGCGAGTCGGCGAACGAGGCCAGAGGGACGAACTTCCCCATCCGCTTCAAGGACGGATATTACCCCGCGCAGCCGGTGGACACCCTGAGCGACTACAGGGGTGTCTGTGTCAACTACCTCCGTGATGGGTTCGGCGTGCTCTGCAACGCCCACCACCACGAGGTCGCGACCGCGGGGCAGTGCGAGATCGACATGTACAGAGACGAGCTCGTCACCATGGCGGACAGCGCTATGACCTACAAGTTCGTAACGAAGAACGTCGCTGCCCGCATGGGACTGATCGCCAGCACGATGCCCAAGCCGATCTTCGGAGACAACGCGGTAGGGATGCACATCCACTCGAGCCTCTGGAAGAGCGGGAAGAACGCGTTCTTCGACCCGGCAGACGCCTACGCCGAGATCAGCCAGACCGCGAGGTACTACATAGGCGGTATAATGGAGCACAGTCGGGCCCTCTGCGCCATCGTGGACCCGACGACAAACTCCTATCACAGGCTCGTCCCCGGATACGAAGCGCCCGTATACATCGCGTGGAGCAAGATGAACCGGTCCGCAAACGTCAGGATCCCCGCCTACGAGAAGGGCTCCGAGGGCGCAAAGCGCGTCGAGTTCAGGACGCCGGACCCGTCCTGCAACCCCTACTTTGCCTTCGCGGCAATCACGGCGGCGGGGCTCGACGGCGTCAGGAAGAGGACCGACCCGGGGAGCCCGGTCGACGAGGACATCTACAAGCTCACCCCGGAGAAGAGGAGGGACCTCAAGGTGGGCGAGCTTCCCGGAAGCCTCAAAGAGGCGGTCGACGGCCTGAAGAGCGACTCCTCGTTCCTGGACGGGATATTCCCGAAGGACCTTGTGGAACTCATCGAGGAACTGGAGATGGAGTCGTACAGGGCGGTGTCGGCAAGACCGCACCCCTATGAGTTCTACCTGTACTTCGACATCTGAGTGACTCATTCTCGTCCGTGGTTCTGCCCTCGGTCGAAAACAGCCGAGAATTCAAAACGTTACAGGTCGATGAGATAACTAGCTCGGAATGAGCCCTGTTTCGGTTAAACTGAACCAAGAACGAGTTCGAACAAGAGGGATGTCTAATCTCAGTCAAACGAGAGGGCAACCAGGTCCTGCCTGCTCCCCATGACTTTGACTGCCCGTCGTCGAAGACATAAGAAGGTCTGGGTGAAAGAACTCACAGGGATGATCCTTCTACGCAGACCGGAAGTGCAGATGCTGGCGATATGAGCATCACTTACGCAAGGCGAATGCTCAAGCTAGCTAAGCAAGTTCACTGGACCTTCCCTTCGTCCGGGGGAAGACCCGTTCGATGGGGCGAACTTGATGAAGGAATGAAAAGGATGATAGCGGAAAGAAGCTCATTCGTAACGGCCGCGGAATTCTTCCAACGCAACGGCCGGGCAGACCTCGCGGCTGAGATTGCCGCCAATACTTGGCGGCTGTGGATCCTTGTCAGAGAGTATGAGGTTGGCCGAAGATTTCTTGCCCAGGTTCTGAGTAGTCCACACAAACCTTCCAGAGACGTGGCCTTAGCTTTGTATGGTGATAGCCTGCTAGCTTTGAGGCAAGGGAAACCGAACGAATCTAAGAATAGAGGCGAGGAAGGGCTGAAAGTAGCGGAATCGGTTAGAGACCAAGAAGCTCTCACTCTCGCAAATCTAGCCCTCAGCCGAGTCGCCTTCGAGAAGGGAGAATATCGGCAGTCCCTATCCATTGCTAAGAAGGCTAGGAGACTGTCACACAGCCTCGACCCCGCCCTCGGTCAGGCTCCATTGTTCTTGGAAGCCCAATCCCAAAGGATGCTTAGAAATTACGCGAAGGCCGCATCCCTCTTCGGCAAG
Organism: Nitrososphaerales archaeon; assembly: GCA_030038395.1. GTDB lineage: Archaea > Thermoproteota > Nitrososphaeria > Nitrososphaerales > Gagatemarchaeaceae > UBA183. The sequence goes on along the minus strand of JASHOZ010000040.1, from coordinate 701 downwards.
AGCGTGGAACTGAACAGAAGAATTGGAGACCGGGGAATGGTGATGGCAGAGCTCAATAATCTTGGGCTCGTTGAAATCCACAGAAACCACATCGAGACCGCAGAACGACTGTTTGAAGAGTCAGAGAAGGTCTTCGGCAAGACAAACGAGAGCCCGTATGGCACGGGCATGGCTTTCTTGTACAGGGCGATGGTGGCCTACGGGAGAGGTCATTCTTCGAGCGCTCGATCCTTCCTGACCAGGGCGAAGTCGACATTCAAGCGTGCGCGGATTGAGCCCGCGACCGATGACAAGTTCGAATTCGATTGGCTGGAACAAAAACTGACGGAGATGAAGAGCCAAGGGCATAAGATGAGTCGTTACCGGTCGAGTTCGAATCCGCACGAGGATGCACGATTCAGTTGAGGTCATTCGAAGGCAGGGACCACCTCTTTCGCTAGTATCTCGAGCTGTTCGGCGTAGTCGCCTATCGGCCAGAGGTGAATGCGATGCGCCCCTGCCTCCGAAAGCCTCTGCAGTCTCTCGACACACTCTTCGGGGCTCCCAAAGGGGAGCGCCTTCTCGAGCTGCTCCGCGGGCCTTCCCAGTGCAGGAGCCAGCCTCTCTCTGACCATCGCCAAGGCTTTCTCCTTGTCGGAAGCTATGTAGCAAAACATGGTCATGACCGATACTTCGAATCCCGCGTCACCTAGCCCGCTTTC
>JASHOZ010000039.1 GCA_030038395.1 Nitrososphaerales archaeon | reverse complement strand
GCGAATACAAGGGGGACTGAGCCCTCCGACGCCAGGACTCGTTTCCGTCAAGCGGACCGTCAGTCCCCAGCCATAGGTTAGGGGAGGCCCCCGAGTCGCACCTCGGGCGCAAGTCCGCGGCTCCGTAAGGTCCTTGGGCCGCTCCTCACGACTTTGCCTCCGTCAAGCGTAATGCAGCGAGAGGTTCAGCGTAAAGCCCGAACGGAGCGGGCATCGGGACGTGGCACGCTAACCAAGAGTGTGAAGGAGGCAGGCTCGGTCGTCTCGGGCTCTGAGTGTAAACAGCTCAGGTCGGGGCTAGTCATTCTCGACGGAGGGAAGGAGATGGGAGAGCACGAGACGGGAGGCGGGGAGAGCTAGTTGTGCTCTTGGAAGGGACGGGGAGGTTTCGAGCGGAGGAGAGACGAGAACGGCTCACTCGCCAGCGACCTGCCCGACTTCCGCGCACACCAAGCATGGGATCGGGAACGGATCGGACAGACCTCTGATGTATGTCTACGTCCACGTGATGGCGTTGGACGGGGCCTGAGGTCGACTGGTTTGGCACTCAGTCCCACTTCACCGTTAGCTCCACCACGGCTCGGCATTCCATGCTGGCGCCTCGATGAAGGCCTTTCGGCGAGACTTGTCCAATCGGAGCAGAGAAGTGAGGTCAGGGCGAACGGCATCTTTCCCGTCAGGGGCGGAACCTGCCTCATCGGGACGAGCTACATCACCGCCAAGGAGGAGACCAAATTTCTCTGTCGTGGGGGGCCTAGCAGATGAGGTCGAGAGACCCGAAGTCTTCCACCCCCTTCCCTCCTCAGGCCCTCCTGGACACTCCGGTAGTGAGACTGCAGATGAGGTCCAGTCAGTTCACGAGGGATGCAGTCGGGACCTTAGGGAAGAGAGTGAACGAGACTCCCCTCCCCATGCCGAGAAGGGAGCCGGACGCCATCAAGTTGAGCCGCGAGAGTGAGGTCATCGTCACCGAGAGACACGCCTATCTCCGAGGACGGAGACGTATCAGCCGAGAGGTCGCTCAGACAGATTGAGCGCGAGATGCCGACGATGCGGCTCTACCGAGTTCAGGGCCGAGGACATCGACGAGCGGACTGTCAGGATTAGCTGTGCGAAGTGTGGCTGGACGCCCCCAGACGTGAAGATCGACCACATGGGGGATGAGGAGGCACTACGATGACGCGCTTAGCGGGACAACCGGTCGTGCGCTAACGGTATCTCTTCTCCCTCCACTCGTCCCCGCACCGGTCGCAACCGTAGTAGATTGTGGTCATCCGCCCCTCCCACGTCCTGCGGGTCAGCGAGACACTGAGGCTCCCGCACTTCGGGCATATCTCTACCATCTGCCTTTCATCGTCCTCCCGACCCTGTTGAGGAAGCGTTCGCGGACAGGTGAAGGCGGAACTCGAGGGGCGCGATGACAGGATTGTTGAAGTCCGACCTCGCCACGCTGTCCTCGTCGCTCCACATGTAGTGGCAAGGCTCCTTAGGAGGGAATCCCCGCTTTACGACGTCGCTGAGGCAGACGTGGACGTGCCCCCGCTCCGGCGTCGGGCTCTCCGTGAACAGCCCGCATGTGTGCGTCTGACCTCTCCCGTCCGTCCTCTGCGTCCCGCATATTTGCATAGGCAGGCCGGGGCTTGCCCGCGTTTAACACCGGCCGCATCCTGACAGGAACGTTGCGGGGAGAGGGGTCAGCCGAAGTGAGAGGAGCCGAATCTTGACTGAGGTGACTCACTCAGGCGGGAGCCGAGTTCTTGACACTACCACATCTGCATATCGTTATATACGCGGCGGGGGGGTCGTGGCAACCAAGGGCAACAAACATGCCAAAGAAGAAATCCGACTCAGACGCAGAGGAATCCTCTGAACAAATGCCAGCGCAAACACGCCAATCAGGCCAGATGCAGCGAACCTCGCCAACCAACCACATCTTCGTCGGCAAGAAGCCGGTGATGAACTACGCGATGAGCGCACTCATCCAGCTGACTCAAGCGGGCGAAGTCACAGTCAAGGCGAGGGGAATGTCCATCAGCAGAGCAGTCGACGTGGCAGAAATCGTCACCAAGAGGCTCGGCAACGGTGCCTTCAAGATCAAGGACATCGGCATCAACACCGAGGTCGTTGGCGAAGGCGCGGAGCAGAGAAACATCTCCTCTATCGAAATAGTCGTCGGCAAGTAAGAACAGTCACACCAAGCAAGTCAGTTGGTTCGTGGACTCCAGCGAGGGCTATGCCCGCGCGACCGCCGGTAGCCGGCGCAGAGAAGGAGCTTCGCGCTCCTGCTCATCTTTTTGATTTGAAGTTCGCGCCTGAGCGCATCCTGCCTGCTCTCTAGCTCTTCCGCGTAGACAAGCTCGACCGGGGATCTTGAGCGAGTGTATTTCGCGCCCCTGCCGGAGTTGTGCAGACGAAGGCGCGCAACGATGTCGACCGTGTACCCTGTGTAGAGCGTATCGTCGGAGCACCGCACGACATAGACCAGATGCGGCATCGGACTCACCCTTCGCAGGTCAGGCGATTAGAAGATTCTGCACCGAGGATCCGAGCGAACGCGGCGACGCACGGCGACTGGCGTCGAGAAAAAAATTCTCGACGAGAGAAAAAAGTTATAAGATAAATTCGGACGGGAAGCGCCAACAGAAAGTTGGCTGACCCTCGCGCGCAGCCCGTGTCACGAACAGGGGTTGCAACTCCGAAGTTCGTCGACAGGGATCTCTACAGAATGGCCGAGACCTATGGTACTCCTTACTTCCTGATAGACGAGGCGACGCTGCGCAAGAAGGTGAACGAGATGGAGCACGCATTCTCCGAGTTCAAGGGTGCGTTCAGAGTTGCCTACTCCGTGAAGGCGAACTTCAACCCGTCGGTCATCAAGGCGTTCTGCGAGGAAGGAATCGTCTTCGACCTGACTGCGCCCTCCGAGCTCCAGTTCGTGCTGCGCTGCGGAGGGTCCACGGAGAACGTGATCTACACGAGCATAACCGAGACGCTGTCCGAGTACGAGGAGGTCCTGGGCCTCGGCGTCAAGAAGGTCGTCGTCGCGAGCTACAACGGCATGCTGAACCTAGCGGAAGCGGCCGCCAGGGCGGGAGTCGACGTCAAGACGATGGTCCGCGTGAACCCCGAGGTGCACGTCCACGCGGAATTGAGAGGGTCAATGGGACACGGCAAGTTCGGCCTGCAGCTGTATGGCTCTGGGCAGGACACGGCGTCGGGGGTGCTGAAGCGCGTGCTTGCGTCCCCGAACCTCATCTTCGAGGGGTTCCACTTCCACCTCGGGAGCCAGATAGAGGACCCGTCGTGCTACGCCGAGGCCATCGAGAAGCTGGAGGCGTTCGTACTGGGAGCGCGGAAGGAGCTCGGGCACTTCGAGGTCAACACCCTTGACATAGGGGGCGGCCTCCCCGTCGCCTACGGGAAGAAGGTCCCGACGCCCAAGGAGGTCGGGGGGAAGATCGCTCCTCAGCTCAACAGCCTGGCCGAAAGCTTGGGCAGGCGGTTCACGCTCGTCGCGGAAAGCGGGAGGTTCCTGACGGCGGAGTCGACTGTGCTGGTGGCGCGCATCGTCAACGTCAAGGAGTTCGCCGACGCGAAGTACGTCTATGTCGACGCAGGGTACCACGTCCTGTTGGACTCCGCGCTCCTCAGGCACGAATACCCCGTGGAGGTCATCCCCGGAGGGAGGCAGGCGTTGCAGAAGACCGCGCTGGTGGGGCGACTTTGCGATCCACTCGACGTCTTCCCGACGTCGAGCCGCTCGAAACTAGGAGGCGCCGAGGTGGGGAAGCTCGTTGTGTTCAAGGATGTGGGCGCGTATTCCATCGTCATGAACATGCCGTTCCACAGCCAGCCTCGGCCGCCGGTCTTGATGAGGAGCGGGAGCGGAGACTACCGCGTCGTGCGGAAGAGCCAGGACACGACGGGCCTCTTCATGTCCGAAGGCGGGGACTGCCTCCACCCCTGACCGGGCGGGCAACGGTTCGCTAACGCCGAGGTTGCGCGGCGGAGGTCCGACCAATTCGAGTGGCTGGGGAGGACCCCGTCACGACAAGACTCAGGACGTCCCTCCCTCTGAGGGTCCCCAGCGAGCCCCGCCTAGCGTTCCTTTCGGTGAACCGAAGGCTGTCCCCCTTGGAGTCCGTCGTGATGAGGAGCGGGACCGGGTCGCTGGCGTGCATCTTGATTGTGCAAGGAGTGGCGTGGTCGCACGAGACGCCTATGCGCGCGCCTGCGGCTTCCGCCGATACAGCAGAGAAGAAGTCGCTGTCGATCTCCTCGACCGCCCGCTTCTTCCCGCGCGCGTCCCCGTCGTGCCCGTACTCGTCCGGCCCCTTGATGTGGACGTAGACCACGCTCCCTTCCCGGAGCTCGCGCACGAACAGCTTCGCCTTCTCGGTGAGGTCCCTTCTGTCCTTTATCGGGACCATCTTCATCCCGAGTAGCTTCGCTATCCCTACCTCCGCGGGCATCTCCACAAGCGCGGTCCCCTCCTTGCCGTACTTCTCTCTGAACGGGACCAGGTCTGGGAGGTGGTCACCTGCGTCACGCAGGAGGGCGCAGTTTGCCGGGAGCTTCCCCTCCTTCTCGCGTTCTGCGTTCACTCTGCTCTCTGACAGCACCCTGATGCTCTTGTCAGTGAACTCGTTCACCAGTTCCGCGGCCCTCCTCGCGGCTTTGGAGGGGGACTCCGGCGCGCACCGGAGGATGGTCTCTCTCCCTGATGTCGGCTTCGCGGCGCCGAAGCCCCCCACCTTCGCGTAGGCGGGGTCGGTGTTGGAGACATCGGCGGAGAGAGGGACGTCCGCGCGAATCAGCAGGACCCCCCTATACGATACTGTCGCCCTGAATTTCATCTCAGCTCCGCTGAGCTGGATGCCATTGAGCTCGTCAGCGAGCAACTCGGCCTCCTCCTGGGTCAGATCGCGCCCCGCCCTCCTGTCCGTGATCCTCCGCCCCTTCACGGAAGCGAGGTTTGCGCGGAGGGCGAGGTCCCCGTTCCTGACCTCCAGCCCCGCGCCCACGGCCTCGATGACCCCTCTCCCCGGATAGCCTCGGTCGAACGAATACCCCAGCATGTTGAAGACGGCTATGTCGGACTCGGGTGCCACCCCCCGCTTGACCGTCACGACTCGTCCGAGCCTGGAACGGGAGGCGAGCCTGTCCAGGTGCGGAGTATAGGCGGCTTCCAGCGGGGTCGTGTAGTTGAGCTCCGCCGATGGCCTGTCGCCGCAGCCGTCGAGCAGGACGTATCCGGTCTTCATACGCGAGCCCCCCCCGTGTCCGATTATCTCCCTTTCGCGCGTCCTAAAGCGGCGCTCGGCCGCGCCACATCCCCCCGTGGACGCGGCGCGAGGCTCGGAGTGAGCCCGACCGCGCCGGAGAGGCAGACCCTTCGGTGGACCCGATGTCAGCCCTGGAAGGCGTCGGCACAGCCGACGCCTCCGGTCCAAATGCTAATATCCGCAACCCGTGGTCTTTGCGCCGGCGCCATGGTGGAGATCAGGAAGGACTACTTTACCGACAGACTGTCGATCATCCTCCCAGACAGGGGGCTCAAGCCTGGCCAGGTCATCCCGCAAAGGCAAGAGAAGTGCAACTACTGCCCGGGGAACGAGGAGCTCACCCTCCCTGCCGACCTAGTCCTCGTGAAACGGGGCGACACCCTTCTGAAGCAGACGGACTCTGAGGGGAACATAATCAAGAATTGGTCGGTCAGGATCTTCCCGGCCAAGAACCCCCTCGTGACGCCTAACGCGCCTCCTTCCTACGGCGAGCCCCCGCACTTCAGCGAGCCCGCGATAGGCTACCACTACATACTCGTCGCGACCCCCAAGCACGACCAGTCATTCCCCCGGATAGACATCGAGCAGTGGACGAACATCCTTGCGTCCCTGCAGGACAAAGTCAGGTGGCTCTACTCCCAGAAGGGGGTCAGTTACGTTCTCGTCTACGTGAACTCCGAGTCAGGGAGGACCCCTACGGCGACCCATCCGAGCGTCCAGATAGTCACGACGCCGAGGGTCCCGCCCGTGGTCGAGCGAGAGGCCGACACCGTCCAGACGTCGCTGAACGACCTGGGAGTCTGCCCCATGTGCCAGGTAGTGGGGACCGAAACGGGGGGCCCACGGCAGATTCTCGCCACCGACTTCTTCATCGCCTTCGCGCCCTGGGTGTCGACCCACCCCTTCGAGTTCTGGATCTATCCGAAGCGGCACATGACGAGCATCCTGAAGCTCTCGCAGAAGGAGATGATGGACCTGGCGCTCATGCTACGCTCCACGCTGGGAGGTTTGTCCAAGGCGCTGGAGAGCCCCCCGTTCACGATGGTCTTCCACAGCTCGTCCGAGAAGAAGACCACCAAGCAGATCCACTGGCACATGGAGGTGTACCCCGGCCGGGAGAGATGGACTGGGCTCGAGCTCGGGGGCGGGATATACGCGGGGGACGTCTCGCCTGAGGCTGCCGCGCAGGTGCTCGGGGCGAGCTCGAGGAAGGAACTGGCCCAGCTCGTCGGGATAAAGTGACTAGAAGGTCCCGCCGGACCTCTTGATCTTGTCGATCAGCCTGGTGGGGAAGGGATCCCTCCCCTGGCCGACAGCCACGTAGTAAGACGCGAGGTCGAGCCTGTACACCATCGTCACGAGCTGCGCAAGCCCCGAGGCACCGCTCCCGGACACCTGGATAGGCGCCTTTCCCATCTCCGTCAGCAGCGCGACCATCGCGTCGGCGCGGGCCCTGTCGTAGGAGAGCTCAGACGGGTGCCGCAGGAAGATCGGCGCGTACGCGGGGTCCGGGTCCTCCCATGCCTCTATCTCGTTGTGGAACGCGTCGGGGAGCCCCTCGAAGATGGCGTGCCTCTTCGAGTTCTCGTTAAGCGCGTCCTTGAACCTTATCCCCGCTCCGCGGACAGACTCCGACCCGTACACGACGGGGGTCTTCTGGAGGATCGAGCGCGCGAGCTGCTTCGCCGGGTTCTCCCCCGTCGCCACTCCCACCCCGATCCTTGCGCCCTCGGCGTCCATCCCCTTGAAGGCGTCCTCCGCGTCCTCCTCGCATTCGAGCCCGAGGCCGTCGTTGACGACCCGCAGGCACGAGAATATGATGAACGGGAGCATGTAGCGCGGTGCGAGGACCCCGGGCATCATGATGTGTGGCACACCGAGCGACTTCGCCACGTCCATCAGCCTCCCCCCCGCCGACACTGCCACGGCCGTGGCTCCCTTCCTAACCGCCGCCTGTAGCATTTCGATTGTCTCCAGCGTCTCCCCGAGGCGCTGCAGGCGACTGCCAGCGTCCCCTTCAGGTCGCCGGCCGGCGCCTGTCCTTTGATGGTGACGAGCTCGAACTCGCTCCTGGGGGAAAGCCAGCTGGCGACAATGTCCCCCCCGGCCGCCGACCCGCCCATCCCGAGGAAGAGGACACGCCTGAAGCCCCTCGGCTGCGTGCCCGCGCCTCTGCTGAAGCCTGCGCGCGCCATCTCGGGCCACCTGACGTATTCGTCCCTCACGCGCATGCGGTCTGAGGCGGCCGCTCTTTCGGCTGAAAATGGGTCGTCCATGTCGCTCTCTTCCGCCTGATGCTTCTAGGCCCCGGGACGGTGCGGCTTTAAAGCTGGGCGCGCCCTTTGGAGGTGCTGTCGGAGTCCAGGCTGGCGCCCGCGATGGAGCTCCGGAGCGTCACGGCAGCTTCCCCTTCCTTACTCGGGCCTGGCGCCTTTCATGCGCGGTAGCCTCGAACGCGGACCTGATGGTCGCCTCGCCCGCCTTCGTAAGGGCCAGCCCGCGCCTCTCCATCATCCTGCGCTGAGTCTCCACCACCGAGTCCACACGGAGCTCGACCATCTCAGCCTTCCCCGAGTAGAACGTGAAGCTTGGGACGTTGCGATCTACCAGCCCCGACGCCTGACAGCCCGTCCCGAGCATCTTCCCTGCGTAGACAAGCGCCCCAATCGAGACCTTGCACATGTCGCCCACCGCTGCCCCGAGCTTGAGCAGCCCCGTGTCGCGCCTCTCCCCCGCAACGTCGACCCTCACGTCCCCGTACGTGTTCTTCAGGTTCCCGAAGGTGCTCCCCGCGCCCAGGTTGACCCACTCCCCCACGTAAGAGTCTCCAAGATATCCGTGATGCGCCTTGTTGGTGAACGCGGACACGATCGAGTTCTCCACCTGCCCTCCTACCTTGCACGACTCGAAAATCGAAGTCCCCCCTCCGACGAGCGCCGACAGGACCCTCGCCTTCGGGCCCACGAAGCAGGGGCCCGCGACCCTGCTGAAGCTCTCCACCGACGCGCCGTCGGAGACGACGATGGGCCCGAGTCGCGTGTCGAACGCCGTGTGAGCCTCGACCTCAGCGCTCGCGCTCATCATCAGGTTCGATCGCGACCCCCTCACTTCGACGCCGTCGGGGACAGGCCTGCGGTCTCCCCCCGGCCGCGCCTGTTCTGCCACCGCCAGGCCGTTGCTTTCGACAAGCTCCCAGTAGCCCCTGAATAGGCTCCCGCCAGGCGCGTCTATCCGCTCGTGCGACTTGGCCAGGCGCGCGGCGTCCCTCGTCCGCAGGGGGCCAGGGGTCAGGGCACGCCCCCCCACCTTCGCGGCCACCAGGTCTGGTCCTTCTAGTGCTACGAATGTGCCCTCCCTCGAGACCAGGTCCGCCAGACGCCTCCCGGGCCTCGCGCGCGCGTTGACTAGGGTCACGTTCTCTTCGGCCGGTGCGTTGTACCTCGAGCCCCCCCTGCCGTCCCCTCCGTCCACGTCGCCCCTCCCCCAGAGCGAGAACTCGGCACCGGGCGCGACGGAGTCGCGGATCGCGTCCGCGAGCCCCTTCGTGCCCCTCCTCATCGTACCTGCGTGCCTCGTCAAGACCAGGGGGCCGAAACCCGCCAGGCCGTCGTCCTCAAAGATGACCAGCGTCATCGGGGGCGGGCCCGCCTGCTCTCCCCGAGGTCAGATGCACACCCCGAGCCTGCGCGACCGCGAACCCGGGCGCCGTCGCCGTGGTCCCGCCTGGCGCTCGATGGAACTAGGTTGAAGCTGTGGATTCTCGCCGTGAGACGAGCCCGCAGAGCTCTTCCTTATACGCTTCGTCCGTCCCCGAGAAGATACAGGGGTCCGCGACGAGTCCCTTCACGCCGAGGTCGACCACTCGCGCGATGTCCGAACGGGTCAGTCTCTTCTGCGTCCTCAGCAGCACGGGCTTCGCGGAGAGCCGACAGATGACGGCCAGCGTGGCGCAGTCGAGGACGCTGAACGGGGTCCCTCGGGCGCTCGGCGCGACCGTCGCAATGTCGACCGCCTCCACCCCCTCCATCCGCGAGAGCTGGCTGACCTGCTCCAGGATGTAGCCCGTCGAGATGGCGCACACCTTCTTCAGCCTCTGGTCGGAGAGGACGAAGAGCGGCATGAGGTGGGCATACATCTCGACGAACCCGAAGGCGCTGGACATTATCCTCTCCCAGTACTCCTCGGTCAGGTGCCTCCCGCCCCCGACGTAGAGGCCGCAAGGTATCGACACGGTGGAGATCACGTCGTTGATGTAGGCGTCGTGCAGGTCGTAGCTCCCGAAGTGCCCCGAGGAGGAGCCCTCGTCCCCTTCGATGTTGAGGACGACGGCATCCGCGCCCGCCTCCTCTGCCTTCGCGGCCAGCGCGGAGCTGTTCTTCGGAAGGCTGGCAATCAGCGAGTACTCTTTCCCCTGAGGCAGCACGTCCAGTAGCCGTCGCAGCTGGGGGACAGACTCCATTCTGCTTCAGAGGAGAAGCGGGCTCAGGGCTTACAAGAAGACGGCTCAATTGTGCACGAGGGTTTGGTATGTTAGTTTTAACAAGGCGAGGGCGGCGAAGTGTGTCAGGCGGCGCGGGTCGCTCACGTAGCCTCCGCCTCCTCCTCGAGCGTCCGCAGGCTCGATGGGTCCCCGAGGACGAGAAGGATGTCGTCTTCGACCAACCTGAACCCGGGGTCGAAGATGTTCGAGACTACCGCCTCCTTCCGCACGACCCCGATCACCATCGCCAGCTTGGCGACCTCCGCCATGCTCTTCCCGACGAGCTTCGAGCGCTTGAAGATCGTGAACTGCGCTATCTCCTTGGTGCCGATCTCCTCGGAGAAGACCACCCCCACCAGGTCCTTTGTGACCGCCGAAAGGGCGAGGAGGTGCCCGATGGTGACGGAGGCGGGGACCACGACGTTCGCGCCCGCGATCTTCGTCGTCTCGACCAGGTTGGGGTCGTTCACCACGCTCACGATCCGTATGTCAGGCCTCAGCCTCCGCGCGGTCAGCACGAGGACCAGGTTGTCTGGGTCGTCCGCATGCGCGGCCACCACGAGCGCCGCCTTGTCGACGCCAGACGTCTGCAGCGCGTCGACTGGGTGGCCCTCGATTTCAAGGATCGCCAGTACGTCTCTCTTCAGCAGCGAGTCGTAGATCTGTGGGTTCCTTGTGACCACGACGTAGTCGAAGCCCATCTCGCTGAGCTTCTCTGCCACGTACCTCCCCAGATGGCCGTAGCCGAAGACGATGACGTGCCCCTTCAGGTGCCGTATCAGCTTCTTCTCTACCTCCCCTTTCGCTAGCTCCCCGTTGACCACGCTCCCTACGGTGTTCTGCAGAATCGAAGCACCCGCCCCTACGGAGACGAGTATCATGACCACGAGCAGCGCGGCCTCCGTCCTGTTCAGAGTCAGAAAGTCGCCGCCGTTGGGGACGTACAGGCCTATGGTGGTGATCGTGGAGACGGAGGCGAGGAAGGCGTCGAGCGGGGGGAGCCCCTCGTAATACGAGAAGATGGCCGCTCCCGAAATGAACATCAGCAGCAGGACGACCAGCTGCGCGTATACGGCCTTGAGGAAGACCCAGGGAGCGTATAGCGCCTGATAGATGACGAAGCCGAATTTCCTGCTCTCTCTGTTCCCTCCGCGCGCAGGAGTCCTAGTAAGCACCCTGTCCGCTTCCTGCAAGGTCAGGTCGCCGTCCGTGGTCGTTTATTTCAAAATAGTGCTGGCTGGTTGGACAGAGGGTGGCTGCGCTGCCTCTCCCCCTCGTGCCTCGCGACCCCGCCGGCCCCTGAGCACGACGAAGGCCGAGACGGCTACGGCGACCGCTATGAGGACTATCGCACCGATCCCCGCGACGTCGTATGAGGAGGATGCGGAGACGGCCACAGGACCGGTTACGTACAGGGAGACGGACGACGCGCTCGAGCTCACCCCCCCTCTCCATCCGTCGAACGACGTCAGGGGTCCGAGACCGGCGGTGCCAAGGCGGAGCTCCGAGTCAGGGGGGAGATAGAGCGCAAGGGCCTCCCCCGAGGGCACCGTCCCTGACGTCGAGCCGTCGCTGTAGGCAACTCCGGCGGGGCCGGAGGCCGATATCGTCACGCGGGGATAGAAGACGGAGAGCTCGACCGCCTGCGTGTCAGGCCCGACCGTCAAGGCCAGCGAGGAGTTGGCTGATGTCAGGGAGTCTGTCCCGGCCCCCTCCCAGCCCTCGAACTCCCACCCTGGCGACGCAGAGGCGCTCAGCGTGATCACGCTCCCCGCGTCGTACCAACCTGAATCTGGCGTCACTACGCCCCCCGCGGCGTTCTCCGTGATGTTGACGAACAACTGGTGGAAGTATTCGAGGTCGACGACGAGCCCGGTTCCGACGGTGCCGTTGCTCTCGCCGGAGGTCTCCAACCTGCTCCCCGACGCAAGCGCGTATGACACCTGGACAGCATACTCCGCACCCTCATCCAGCCATTCTGAGTTCGACCCGGCCGTGAGGGTAGCCGAGAGCGCCTTCCCTCCAGAGGTGGAGGAGAGGGAGAGCCCCGGGAGGATCGTAGTGTTCCTGAAGGACAGGACGAACGTCACGGAGTCCTGCAGGTAATAGACCGCGTCAACGTCCCCTGGCGCGCGGACGTGCCCCACGAGCCCCCCCTCCCACCTTTGGTCATCGTTGGAGCCCGGAAGGGCGTCCGGGTACTGGAACTTCGAACCCGCGTCAGCCCACTCGGTGGCGCCGGCGGGGGTCGTTTGGAGGGAGCCGAGGGATGTGTAGTTCACAGCGGGTGGGGAGTACCCTCCCCCCGCACCATGGACGACGTAGCCGAACTGGACCGAATACTGCTGGTAGTAGACGAAGGTGACCGTCTCAGAGGAGTAAGCGAGCCCCGATGGATGCCCGCCCAGCTCCCACCTCACGCTCGAGTTCGACCCCGGCAGCTGCTCCGTGACGTTCCAGGTCGTACCGACGTCCACCTGGTAGACGGTCGGGGTCTGGGAGAGCGCGGCTGTGGTTATCGTCCCGTTGGAGGAGTAGGTGATCGAGGGAGGGAGGTACCCTGCGCCCCCCACCAAGCTGAAGGCCAAAGTCAGCGGAACCGTCGTCGAAGTGGGGTGCGTCCCATTCCCGAGCGCGCCGGTGACGAACTCGTACGCGTCGCTGTACTCGGTCGTCCCGTTGTATGAAAACTCCTGAAGTTCGCCCGGAGGGGTGAAAGCGACGGGGGCGGAGGTGCTGGAGGAGAAGACCGGGGAGAGGTTTGAGACGTCGAACTCGTCCATCCACATCCATCCCGAGGTCAGGGCGAAGCCCGGGTTCGAGTAGATCGCCTCCTCCTCGTTCGCGTAGTACGGAGCCCCGTGGTACCACTCTGTCATCAGCCCGGTGAAGAATCCGTTCGCGTTTGACATGGAACCAGGAAGCCCTGCGAAGTACGTCCCACCTGCGCTGGTGTACGACTCCATCGCAGACGCGCCTGTGTCGGTGTCCTCGGCCAGCATCACGACCGAACCCGCGGAGGAGAAGTACAGGTTGAGCAGGATCACATCGCCTGCGTTGACCGGTCCAGAGAAGGAGGACAGACCCCCATACCCATTGGAAGGGAATACAGAAGCCCCTGTGCTGTCGAAGGCCTCGTAGCTCATCGCGAAGCCTGTCCCTGGGGTGCTCCCCGGGGCCCAGTTCCAGGATACGCCGACCTGGTACCAGTACCCCGTATTCGAGAGCCCGTCGAGCAGATAGGCTGGGCCCGTCCCCGACGTCGGGTCTGTCTGTTCGACGGCGGTTACGTTGTACTCGATCGAGGTGAAGCCCTGGGTGAAGGTGATGCCGATCTGCTCGTCGTAGTTCGGGTTCGATACCGGACTTGCGAAGGCCCGGAACGGCAGAGCTTCCTGCGGGCCGTCTGCAACCGGGGCGGTGCACGTGCATGCCTCGGTGGGGACTGCCTTCGGCGCCGAGGCATCGACCGCTTCCGCCTTCCCGGCGGCGACCGTCAGCGCGAGGACGAGAAGGACTGCCAGCGCGAGCGTATCCCCCAGCGGCCTGCCGACTGCTCGCATGGTCGGAAGGGGCGGCCTCTTCTATTTAGTCTTGAATCAGTCTTGGGCTGCGTGGATTCTACGGCTGATGCTGGCGCCGTAGACACGGAGAGGGACGCGAACTGCAGAAAGCGTCAGGGCTTCGCGCCCCAGATGTAGCCGCATCCGCCAAGCGGTACTCACTCCCGCCGAGTCTCGCTTGTAAGTCGGCCAGCGATTCTCTGGCCATGAGGAGGTGGCTCGTCGTGACCCTGGTGGTTGTCCTTCTGCTGGAGGTGGCTTGGTCGTCCGCGTTCGACCAGTCCACGGGGGAAGGAGCCACCGGGAGCGGCGGCGGGTTCCTTGTCGTAGCCAAGGGAGACCTGTAGACCGCGAGGGTCGACGTCCAAATCTGGCCCGTCAACTCCACCGTCGCTCAGCCCACACAGGTGACCTTTCCCATCGGAACGACCAAGGCGCTCGTGTCAGAGATGGACTTGGGTGAGCCTCCCCGGCACGCTCGCCTCGCAGAGCTGTTCGGCCCACTGGGACACATGCGTCTTCGGAGGGGCAGCGCCGGCTCACGGCAACGTCAACGTCACAGCCGCACCATTCGGCGCCGTCTTCCGCAGCTGCATCGCTGGCGAGTCTGCAATCCCCTACAGCTTCTACATCATCGACCTCAACGGTTCGGCGTACGTCAGTTACGAGGCCGTGGGGGGCGGGACTCTGACAGACGAGGAGTCGGTCGTCTCCAAGACCAGGGACCTGATGACTGCCATTGACATGGCCAGGAGGTATCGGACCCGCAGCGCTTCGCTCGTCGACTTCGCCATCGCGCTCCTCGCCATCGCGGTCGTGTGCACCGCGCTCTACATTTGCTTCACGTGCCTGCTCTACGCTTACGGGTTTGGACCAGGCGTCAACTCGACGGTCACGCTCGGAGTCCTCGCGGTCGCCGCAGGGGGAGTCGTCGCGGGGATGGCTGTGTCAGAGATGAAGGTAAAGGGTGTGAGGGGGGGTGCCTGGCAGGCTGACCTAGACGAGGGCTTCCCTGGCGCCCTCAAGACACTGACGAACCTCGACTGGGCCGCCGCCATTGGCGACGTCCGGGTTGCCAGGGCGGGCAGGATCGTCGATGGCTTCATGAGGATAGTGGCGTACACCCTCTTGCTCTCTGTCCTGTTGGGCTCCGCGGTCGTCGCCGCTGACGTGCCCGCGATCCACCAGCTAATCCTGCGCCCCTACTGGTTTGTCCCCGCTGTCGCGCTCGTTCTGGTCGTCGCTGCTTCATGGGGGGGTGAGGGAGAGTTTTCAGGACTCTTCGGCCCTCGATTCGCTCGTGTGGGAGCTTCGGGTGTTCAGCACTGGCCTCGCGAGATCGGAGTTCAGGGCCTGACCTGTATGTAATCGCGAGGGTCGTGAAGGCCTTGCGCGAGGAAGGCCCAGCCAAGAGGACAGCGCTCGCGACGAAGGTCGGCCTTTCGTACGACTCGCTAGCCAGATACTTGGACTGGATGAGCGAGAAGGGGTTCCTCGAGATCGATGGCGACGGGACGGTACACCTTACCAAGGAAGGCCAGGAGGTCTATGAGAGCCCGGTGAAGTGGATCATGGAATACGTCTGCAAGGTCAGGCTTCCCAGGTCCGAGGACTGACGCCTTCCGAGACGCCAACGCCAGCCCACCTGGGCTCGACATCTGACCTGGAGGGTCGTTATGTTTGTGGGGCCTGCCACGAGCTCGCGCGCCTCCGCGACCTGATGCGACTCGGCCGGCTCCTCGCTTCCCGCAGAGGAGCGCGTCTAGAGCCAGAAGGTGACTCCGAGTACTAGGAACAGCATCATAAGGTAGGGACTGGTTATTTTGAAGAGCGTCCAAGCCGTAGTCTTGGTCCTATCGACGACGAGCTTCGCGCTGTATGCCAGAACGAGTCCTCCGAGTGCGAGGGCGGTCACCGTGTAGACGATGCTGACGGGCGTGAACAGGAATATGAGGACGGAGAAGACCGTGAGCAGAGCGCTCGTCGCGGCCACGCACACCGCCGCCACCCTGTCGCCGAACACCACGGGGAGCATCGGGACCTTGGCGGCCTCGTAGTCTTCGCGGCTGAATATGGCCAGGCTCCAGATGTGGGTCGGGATCCATACCATGACAAGCGCTGACATGTAGAGTGCTATGGGGCTGAACGGGTTCCCGACCGCGGCGTAGCCGACAAGCACAGGCATCCCGCCGGAGAACCCACCCAGAATGATGTTGAGCCAGCTCCGCCGTTTCAACAGTAGGGAGTAGACCACAACGTTGTCTACGAGCCCGACGAGCATGAACCCCGCCGAAGTGGGGTTGACGAGGAAGAGGGGGACGAGCACGGACAGGGCAGCCAGAAGGAGCCCGAACGCCAGCGCCGAGCGGGGCTTGATCGCTCCGGCCGGGATTGGCCTCTTCATGGTACGCTTCATCATGCCGTCGATGTCCCTGTCGTGGTAGTTCGTGAGGACGTCGGCGGACGCGCTCCCGAAGACGAGTGAGACGCAGACCGTGAGGGTCAAGGTCGCGGAGAAGACAGAGCCCGGCGTCTCCTTGTATGCGACGAGCATCGCCACGAGCCCGGTGAAGACGAGTAGCCCCCAGATTCTGGGCTTGGTCAGGCGCCAGTAGTTCCTGATCGACGCGCCCAGAGACAATTCTGGGCACGCCGCTACCCCCCGCGTTAAAACATTAGCGTCGAGCGAAGGGCCGAAGAACGAGCACTGAACTCCCTCGGTGGGAGGCCAAGGCCTGGGGGCGTCGAAATGAGCGCGGGAGTCAGGTCGCCCGACGGGCGGGACAAGAGCGGCGGGAGAGGGAGACCTTGGAACACCCGGTGCGGAACGTTGCAGGGAGCTCCACGCAGGCAGTTGGCTCCATCAGACCCGCCGAGAGGCTTAGACGGCTTCCGTCTCCTCGAAGATGCGGACAGGCATGCGACAGTCACAGCGGCAGACAGGACGGCTCCAAGTCCTATCTCGTATGCCTCCTTCTCGGACGCCGGGCCGCCGCTCGCGTGGGCCGCCGGGTCCGAGGTAGTCGTAGTGTCATAGTATGCTGGGGAGTACTGGCATGTGAAGGTCCGCGCAGGCGTCGAGTAGGTCGGCGTGACGCTCATGTTGGAGATCCACTCGCCGAAGCTCGGGTTGTCGTAAGAGTTCTCGCAGTCGAAGGGGCTCTGCCAGTCCCCCCAGATGGTGCTGTTGGCTGAGCCTGTCAGGGTGGCTACGTTGAACGAGGTCGAGTTCTCCTTGACGCCGAAGTATGAACCGTAGATCGGGATCTTGCCCGTCGGGTCGGAGTTCCAGCTCGTCGCGGGGGAGACTTTGGGGTAGAACTTCACCTGTTCCGTGTATACGACCGTACGGCTCGAGGTGTACCCGTTGGACTGGAAGATGAGGCTCTGAGGGGTCGACTGAGCGTACTGCTGGATCACGCTGACGGGCATCGCGTATGAATACTGACGGACCTCGGTAAGCCTCGCGCTGGCGTAGTGCGACAGGCTGTACTCGGCCCCCAGGTAGGACGTCTCGTCGTGCGGGTAGTACGTGCATGACTTCGACGAATAGAGCGAGACGACCACCGCGTTGGGGTTCGACGGGTTCGGCGACCAGTCGTACAGGCTCATATTGCCGCCGCTGTACGTGAGGGCCAC
>JASHOZ010000038.1 GCA_030038395.1 Nitrososphaerales archaeon | reverse complement strand
TATCCAGCCGCTGGAGACAAGCCTCCACAAGTTCACAAGGACCTGATGGTCATATTCAGAGGTTCAGAAGGGGAAGTCCGTGCGACTTATTGGGATACAGAGGATAACCGCATCGAGTACAAAGTCCATGCCTCCCCTGAACAAGGAGAGGTCACGTTTCAAAGCGAATCCAATGGTCAGGGCCCCAACTTCCGCCTGACTTACCGTAGGCTGACCCAAGGGCGCCTACGGGGAAAGTTCGAAGTGCGTCCTCCCGGCAAGTCGGACTACATTCTATACCTCGAGTGGACAGCGGTAAAAGTCTAGGGTCAGATAAACCAGGCGACTCTCCGCTCAAGCATAGTACCCGAGAAAATCCCTGAGTTTGATTAGAGTGGGAATTGACCTTTTCCGGCGTAACAGAGCCCATTCTGTGCTTATTTCAACGGGCCCGGAGGGGTCCAGTACGAAAACGTACCTGATTGCCGCGGCCCTCTCTTTCAATGAAGAGAGCAGGACCCACGTCCTGAAATCGATAGGCCCGAAGAGTCCGGCACTAGTGGGTGCTGTAGTTCGGCCCGATTTGCAACGCCCTGGGGCTGCGTTGCCTCCCCCAGCTAGTTTCAAATAGTTCAGAGCGAACTTCAAAAGGAGGAAGTGGCTCGATTCCGGTGTGATTCGAGACCTCCCACCAGGGACCTAACAGCTCCTGCTCCCCAGCTCCGAGCCCACCCGTACGGATTGCTCTGGGTCTAGTCGGAAGAAATGCTTTTGACCGAGCGCGTAAGAGTTACCATTGGTGGAGTCTGTCAAGCTTCCGCTGTTCAACGAGCTACTTCCGGCTGGACTTCGATTCGGCGCCAATTATCTTGTAGAGTTCGAGCCCCATTCGCTCTGGCACGAGGCCTCCCTCAGCCTTTGCGTCCAGGCGTTGAGACAGGGCATCAGGACTGACTACCACACGTTCACCCACACGCCGGGCGACATCCGCAGGGAGCTCGCTACCCTCGACCACGGAATAGTGGAGCTTGAGGCTGATGACACTTTCAGGATTTGGGATAGCTACACGACCCAGACGACGTATGGGGAGCCATTAGATCCTGGGCGGACTACGCCTGGCGAATTTCGGGACACTTCATCTTTGAAGATGGGTGACTGGGAGCAGCGCGAGTCTGAAGAACTGGCGAAGGGGTTTGATGAAGTCGACCGGGGAAGGCTCCACATCGACGACAACACTTCCGTGCTCGTCCAGTTCAATGATGAGAAGAGCGTCTTTGAGCACCATCGAACCCGGACGGCCCCCTATGTAAGGAGGCTCGGACTCTCGGCTCTTCATTCTGTGGTGAAGGGGGCGTACTCCGACAGCTTCTACAGCCAGTTCGAGGCTTTCTGCGACGGGATCATCGACTTCAAGGCCCAGGAGGAGGGTGAAAGAATCGAACAGTACCTCAGGATAAGGGCCTGCAGGGGGGAGACCTTCGACTCGCGTTGGCACCGGATTCGGTTGTCTCCCTCAGGGGAAGTCGTCTTCGCCGGGCTATCATACGGGCTATGACGGCGGAAAAGGCTTCAAGACCACCAATTGCTCCGATTTCGCCTATTGGGAGACCCACGTTCTCGGCTGGAGGCAACTAAAATCCTGCGTCCGATTCGGGCTACATTAATGGAGCGGGCCCGGAGGGATTCGAACCCTCGGTGTCTGAGGCTTGACCTCTTCAGCTTCGGAGGCTGACGCCCTGATCCGTGCTAGGCTACGGGCCCGAGCGCCCCGAGAGTTCGGCTTCATTAAGTGCTCTCAGGGGCCTGGCCAACATCTTGTAGTGCAAGACGAGCAGCCTATCTGTCGAGTTCGCCAAGCACTTCAGGGTTCTCTCTCATGTATCTGACGAGAGAGGCGATTCGGCGGAGGGTCTTGGGCTGGACATGATGTTCGATGCCTTCGGCATCCTCGTAGGCGGTGACCTTGTCGACCCCGAGCAGAGAGAGGAACTCAAAGATGGTGCTATGTCGCGCCACCACAGAGAGTGCGACACTCTCGCCCTTCTTGGTCAGCCTCATCCCGCGGTACGGCTCATGCTCAAGATATCCGCCCTTCGCGAGCCGAGAGATCATCGCGGAGGCCGTCGGCGGCTTGACTTCGAGCCTGTCCGAAAGGTCGATGACACTGACGTACCCCTTGTCCTGGGCGAGGTGGTATATCGCCTCGAGATAGTCCTCCAAGCGCGGGGTCTCCTCCATCTTCGAGGCTTTGTCCAATTCGTTCCGGGGGATGCAACGCCCCCTAACTCGATAAAAGCATTCCCAGACCCCGAGTCGGGACCGTTCAGTGCGGGCATGCTCATACGCTGACGTAGATGAGAGCCAGGTTCAGCACAATTATTGTCGCTCCGACTCCCAGAGCTACAAGCGTCGTGGCTCTCCTGTTCACGAACGAGCCCATAACAGACTTCTTCGCGGTGTACCATATCAGCGGGATCATCGGCAGCGGTATCAGCACGCTCAGAAACACCTGGCTGTAGAAGAGCAGGGAGAGGGGGCTTATTCCCAGCAGTATACAGGCCGTCGTGGGGAAGACGTTGATCACTCTGGTGATGACCCTCCGCAGCGTTGCGTTGACCCTCACCCCGAGGAGCCCAGTCATGACCTCCTGCCCGGCCAGCGTGCCCACGACTGACGAGGCGATGCCCGAGACAAGCAGGGTGAGCGCGAATATCACGGCTGCGAGTGGCCCGAATAGCGGCTTGAGGACATCATACGCTTGGCTTATCTGCGAGATGTCGCTGTACTTCGGGAAGAAGGCGGCCGCGGCCAT
This sequence comes from Nitrososphaerales archaeon, assembly GCA_030038395.1. Taxonomy (GTDB): domain Archaea; phylum Thermoproteota; class Nitrososphaeria; order Nitrososphaerales; family Gagatemarchaeaceae; genus UBA183. The sequence continues at coordinate 6,033 of JASHOZ010000038.1, read as the reverse complement.
GACGAGTATCGCCACGTTCACGCACCCCGCTATGGCGAGTATGAACACGTTCTCTCTGAGGTGGAGCCGAAGCAGCTTCTTCTTCGCCTTCTCTTCGTCCTTCCCTACTCCCCACCTGCCGAGCTTCGCGGAGGTCAGGGCGGAGTGAAGCCACAGGACGTGGGGCATGACGGTCGCGCCGACTATGCCCACTATCGTGACGACTGTCGCGCCCGATATCGCTGGTGAGAGTGAGTATACGGCTACGTCCCTCAGGCTCGGGCCCACTGTCAGCAGCTCGTACAGGAATCCTACCGCGATGACAGAGACGAATATCATGAAGAAGTACTCCACGACCCGCAGGCGATTGCTCGTGAGAGCGAGCAGAATTATGACGTCCAGGGCTCCGATGATGCTGGCATAGAGGAGAGGGACGCCAAACAAGACGTTCAGCGCTATCACCGTGCCAAGATACTCGGCTAGGTCGGTCGCGGCTATCGCGACCTCCGCGGCCAACCAGTACGGCACTACGAGGCTCTGCGACTTCAGCGAGTCTCGAATCAGCTGAGGGAGGTTCCTCCCCGTCGCGATCCCAAGCTTTCCAGAGAGATACTGCAGCATCATGGCGAAGCCGCTCGCCATCCAGACGGCCCAGACTAGTTCGTAGTTGAACGCCGCGCCCCCCGCGATGTCTGTGCCGAAGTTGCCGGGGTCGACATAGGCGAGGCTGACGATGAGGGTGGGGCCGAGATAGATGAAGAAGTCTCTGAGACCAATCCGCTGGGCGTTCTTGCGGTGTTCGCTCACCTCAGGGACCGCTCCTGCGGGCACCCCGACCTGGCCGGCCATCACTCTCTAAAGCGAGAGCGGTCGTTCGGCCGTATTTAACTTTAGACTAATCTAACATATCTCGGTCACTAAAACTTCATGCGATGAATAGAAGTCTCCCGCGCTCCCTCGTCGACATAGGCGCGGCGGAGAGGCGCTAGAGGCGAACCACGCGCTCCCGATAGCTTTTATCGCATGCCACGCGAACGGGATCTGCGCTTTGAAGTTTCTTGAGTTCGAGGACGAGGCGAAACGCATCGTGGCTGAGGCGTGCGCAGAGTTAGGATATGGCGAAGTCGAAGTCGAAGTGGCCCTCCCCCCAAATCCGACCTACGGCGACCTGTCGTGCGCTCTGCCGATGCGGCTGGCGAAGGACAGATCAGAGGAACCGAGCGACACCGCCGTGAAGTTGGCGTCAAAAGTGGTCGGTCGCCTCAAGACCACGAAGTACGTGGGGGCGGTCGCGCCGCATCGCGGGGGGTATCTGAACTTCTCCATCGCATACGCGAAGTACATCCAAGACGCGGTAGAGGCCGTAACCTCAGGCGACCTGGGGAGGAGGGACGCCACGGGGCGATCATACGCAATCGAGCACACCAATGTGAACCCGAACAAGGCTCTGCATGTCGGGCACGCCAGGAACCTCGTGCTAGGCGACTCCCTCGTCAGGGTGATGAGGTTCCTGGGGAACGAGGTCCAGGCTCTGAACTACATCGACGACTCGGGCGCCCAGGTCGCAGACGTGATCGTCGGGTTCAGATTTCTCGGCATCCCAGACTCCGCTCCGGCAGGGACGAAGTTCGACACCTATTGCGGAGACAGCGTCTACACGAGAGTCAACAAAGAGTACGCGACGAACCCGAGCTTGAAGGAAAAGCAGTCCCTGGTGCTCAGGGAGATCGAGTCGGGGGAGGGGGAAATCGCCGTCTACTCGAAGGAGATCGTGAAGCGGATACTTGCGGCGCAGCTGGAGACCTGCTGGAGGCTCGGTGCGCGGTACGACCTGTTAAACTGGGAGTCCCAGCTCATACACTCGGGCATGTGGGAGTCGGTCTTCGAAAGGATGAAGTCCGAAGGGATCGTGAAGTTCGAGAGGGACGGCGAGAACAGAGGATGCTGGGTCATCCCAGACCCAGACACTGGCGAGCAGAAGGTGGTTGTCCGGTCTGACGGGACGGCGGTCTACGTCGCGAAGGACATTCCATACGCGGCCTGGAAGATCGGGCTGACTGAGGATCCGTTCGGCTACGAGGTGTACATATCGGCCCAGCCTGGTGGGGGCGCGCTCTATTCGACGAACCTCGGTGGGGAAAAGTCAGGGATGAGGTTCGGCGGGGCGCAGACCGCGATATCTGTCATAGACACCAAGCAGAGCTACCTGCAGAGAATTGTCGGTCGGGTCCTTGAGCGCCTGGAGAAGGGAGCCGCCTCGCGATACGTCCACAGGAGTTACGAGGTGGTAGCGCTATCGAAGGGTGCGGCAGCCCAGCTGGGGTTCGACATTGGTGGGGAGTTCGTCCACATGTCGGGACGCAAGGGGCTGTACGTCAACGTCGACGCGGTGCTCGCCGGGCTGCAGAAGAAGGCGAGTGAGGAGACTAGGAAGCGGAATCCGGAAGACCCGGAAGAGTGGGTCGACGACACCGCAGAGGCGGTCGCCGTAGCGGCCCTAAGGTACGAGCTTCTCAAGCAAGACCCCGACAAGCTCATCGTCTTCGACATCGAAGAGTCTCTCAAGTTCCAGGGAGACACGGGGCCATACCTCATGTACACGTACGCGAGGGCCAGAAGGATACTGGAGAAGGCAGGGGAGAAGCCGTTGATGACCGCGGAGGGGGCCGGGAAACTCGTCCGTGAGCAGGAAAGGCGCCTCGTCAAGAAATTGTCGATGATGGACATCGCCGCCTCGGTCGCTGGCGAGTACATGTCCCCCAAGGAGATGGCGAAGTTCGCCCACGAACTTGCGGCCACCTTCAACGACTTCTATGAGGGCGTGCAGGTCATTAGGGAGGAAGACAAGGAAGCCAGGCTTGCGCGGCTCGCACTAGTGGACGCCGCTAGCAGTGTGTTGGCGGAGGCAATGGAGATGATCGGCATTCCACTGAGGGAGCGGATATGAGCCGCCCCGCTGCACCGGCAGCTCCGGCGGGAGCGGGCTCCAGTAATTGGCCGGGTGAGTCGGGCACCTACGGACAGCATTAAATTCCTCGGCGCCCCTTGTCGACGGCATGCCCGAGGGCCAACGGTTCCTGCTTGCGGCTCTTGACATGGATGGAACGGTGCTAGAGCACGAAAGCAGCTGGGTCGCGCTGCACAGGGCGTTCGGGACGACGGAGGCAGGGGAGGATTCGCTCAGACTCTACACCGAGGGGAGGATAGACTACATGGAGTTCATGAGGAGGGACATCGCAGCTTGGCCGGCGGGAGTCACGCGCGGCGAAATAGAGGAGATACTCTCCAGGTACACCCTCAGGCCGGAGGCGAAGCCTACGATCGACGAACTGAGGAGGCGTGGGATACTGACGGCTCTGGTGAGTTCTGGAATAGACATCCTGGCAGAAGACGTGGCACGCGACCTGCGGATGGACCATTGGCTGGCAAACGGGCTCCAGTTTGACGCCGCCGGACGAGTACTCCCGGAGGGGATCGGGAGAGTCGACCCTACGACGAAGGACGTCGCCTACCTTAAGCTCCTCGGGAAGCTCGGAATACCGAGTGAGAGAACCATCGCCGTCGGAGACACCGTCTATGACCTGAGATTCCTGAGGTCTGCCGGAGTCGGCTTCATGCTCGCGCACTCTACGAGGGTGGACGATCCCAGGATAATACACATCGAGAAGCTGCATGACATATTCGACCACATCTAGAGATGTTTTTTACCCTCCCCGCGGCCGGGGACTGACGGAAGTGACATGAAAGACAATCTCCTTCTGATACCGGGTCCGACGAACCTGTCGCGGAGGGCTAGGAGCGCGATGGCGGGCCCTCAGCTCCCGCACGTGGGAGCTGAATTCTATTCGACGTTCAAGGAGACCGTTTCGCTCGCTCGCTACGCCTTCCAGAACGAGAGGTCTCCCCAGTTCGTGTACACTGGGTCAGGGACGATCGGGATGGAGTCGTCGATCGTGAGCCTCGTGTCGCGCGGCGACCACACTCTCACGCTCAGCACGGGGTACTTCGGCCACCGGATGCTCCTCCTCAATCAGATACACGGCGCCAAGGCGGACTCGATAGAGTACAAGGAGGGCGCCCATGCGGACCCGGATGACCTCAGGGCGAGGCTGAGGAAAAGGAAGTACACCGCGGTCTTCATCACGCACGTCGAGACCTCCACCTCAGTCGCGAACCCCATCCGGGAGCTGGTGGCTGAGTGCCAGAACGCTGGCGTCTTCTCCGTCATCGACTGCGTCTGCAGCATCGGAGGGATGCCGTTCGACTTTGACAGGATCGGGGCTGACATCGCGTTCACCGCATCTCAGAAGGCCCTCGCTGGCGCCCCGGGTGCTGTGCTCGTGGCCGCGTCAGACAGGGTGCTGCAATACATGGAGAGGCGGGAACAGCCGATAGAGTCGTACTACATGAACCTCCTAAGGTGGAAGCCAGTGATGGAAGACCCCAAGATGTATCTCGCGACCCCTGCCACGCAGGTGCTTCTCGCGCTGCGCGTGGCACTCACGGACCTGAAGACAGAGACCATCGAGAGGCGGTGGGCTCGCCACAAGAGACTCGGGGACATCACGAGGCGGAGCGTCGCTGACTGGGGGTTCAGGCTGGTCGCCGACGAAGGGTTCAGGGCGGACACCGTGACTGCGATGTGGGTGAAGAACGGGACGGCGGGACCCATTCAAAAGAAGCTCGAAGAAGAACACGGCATCGTCGTAGCCAGAGGTATATACGACGACAAGGACACCATGCTCAGGATAGGTCACTTCGGGAACCTGACCCCAAGACGGCTCACCTCGGCCCTAGGGTCCATGGGCAGAGTCCTGGACGAGCTGGGCCTGGGGGCGAACCCCCAGACCGTAGTCGCTCGCGCTTAGACGCTGGAATACTTTTAACGGCAGAGACGTCGTCGCCGAAGACAAGCAGCCCGGTCGTCTAGTGGTCAAGGATGGGGGCCTCTGGAGCCTTCGACCTAGGTTCGAATCCTAGCCGGGCTATTTGTCTCTCCAGACGATTTAGCGCGCTGTCGATAGTTCCAAAGTGTCAGGGGGTGTGAGAAAGTCTCGGATGGATGAGTTTCGGGTCCCGTCGGGCCCGCTTAGTATCGTATCCCCTCGGGTCCGATACCACAAATCCCATCTCATAGGTTAGCCTCTGGCGTAGTTTGACCGTCGTCTTCGCTCGACAATTTGGACTGGATGACAAGTTGAAGCATTGTAGGGGTCGGGCTCACATTCGATCGGCCTCCTTCTTGATGCTTACACCTGGGAGCCTATCTTTAACTAGACCCGCCTAGTCTTAGAACCTGTTGAAGTCTCAGGCCGCGGAGAGGACCTTCAACGTGGTAGTCGAGCGTGACGAGGACGACCTCTACGTTGCCTCGGTCGTGGAGCTTCCGGGTTGCCACACACAGTCGAAGTCCTTAGACCAGCTGAGCCACCGAGTCCGGGAGGCGATAGAAGGCTACCTTGAGGTGTCTGAGCCAGGAAACCGACCAGAATTCGTCGGGGTCCAACAGTTCAGGATGAAGTTTCCATAGGGGAGTCACATGCCTCTGAGGCCTACGAAGGTTCGCAAGGTCCTGGGGGTCCTGGATGGGCTGGGGTTCAAGCTAGTCAGAGTCCACGGTAGTCACCTGATCTTCAAGCACTCTGACGGCAGGATGACGGTGGTCCCGCGACACGGTAACGAGGAACTCGGAAGAGGGCTGCTAAGAAAGATAGCGGAAGACGTGCGGATTTCTTCCGACGAGTTCGCTACGATGCTCGAAGAATTCTAGTCGAAAACGCGCGGTCGGGCTCAAGTCGCAGGGTACGCCCCGGGTCAAACGGCATTCTCCCGAGCGGCGGCGCTTCATTGGATGCAGCACATCCTGTCAGTATTCTGTCCGGGTTGAAGGGCGAATCGGGGAACCGAACCAAGCATTGCGCTATTGCATTTTCGGTGCTGCGCGGTCGGACGTCCTCCGTCGTCACCCCTGATGCAATAGCCCAGCTGACGAAAGCCCACGCTTTTGATAGCGGAAACAGGAGAACAGCCTACGCAGCCGCCAAACTATTCCTC
>JASHOZ010000005.1 GCA_030038395.1 Nitrososphaerales archaeon | reverse complement strand
GATAGAGGAGCAGGATTGAAGGGCAAGAGGCTCGCGAAGAGCCATCTGACGCCGAGAGAGAAGGGCGCGGCCACGGGGTTCGTGACGCTGGGTTTGCTCTTCATCTTCACGGGGGTAGGCTACGCGATACTCAGGCCGTCGTTCTTCCCCGCGTTCCTGGCCGTGATGGGCGCCATACTGATATTCGCGGTCATGCTCGAAATCGGGCGCAGAGAGGAATCCAGAAGTGGGCCTCCTTGACCTCATCGACTACGACGAGCGGCGCGCGGAGATATGGGCCTTCATCGTCATGTCCCTCGTATTCCTCGCTTCGGCGGCCTCGAGGGGCTCAGGGCTGGGGGGCTCGCTCGTGGACGGCGCCATCGGGGGCGTCATAGGCGGCTTGGTGGTGCATGTGGTGAAGAGGAAGTGGCAGGGGAGATGAATCCAAAAGGGCCAAAGGGCGATTTCCCGTTGCGCCCGAAGTTCAAGCAATGCAAACGATGCTTCAGGAAATACAGGGTGACGAAAGACTTCATGGGGATGGTCGAGAGTTCGCTTTGCCCGCACCGAGCGGAATTTCCGAAAGAGGCCGCAACATGAGCACCGACTTCATCCTCTTCTGCTCCGTGGTCGTCCTCGACTCCGGCTTCATCGCGGGCGCGTTCTGGTGGCTCTTCAGGGGGAAAAAGAAAGGGTGACTCAGCGCGAAAAGGGGAGAGCCTGACGCCGTTCATCAACTACGCCAAGGGGATGAAGTGGTGCGGCCACTGCCAGACGTCGAGGGACGGCGACACGCTGTGCTGCCCTGAGTGCGGCATGAAGCTGAGGGCGGGGCCGAAGAAAAGGGACTCGAAGGTGAAGCTCATGCCCGAGGCATACGCGCAGGTCAGAGTGGGCGTCCATCATGGTTAGGTGCATAGCAATCGGCAGGGGGCGGAGCGACTCACCGCATTTCTACTTCTACGATATCGACTCAGGGCACCTAAACGGCTTGGGCGCAGGACTAAGGCAGATGGCTGCCGATGCCCTGATTTACTCGACCAAGAACGGCTATCATGTCCTGAACGCCGAACCGCTCCCCAAGGTCGAGCCTCTTACCGATGACAGGTGCCCTGGCTCCGCCGTCCGGCTCTATCCGCATCCCGACTATGCGTTCATCCAGCCGCCCAAGCGCCTGTGCCGCCAGGTCTACCACCTTTACGCGAGCATCTTCCCCGAGTTGGACTGGGAAGGCAACGGGTCGGAACTGGCCCCCTGCAACCAACCCTTAAAGTTCGGCGTCTACTCACGACCTAAACCCCTATGAGCAGACAGAGAGCGATTCAGAAGGGCGGCCCCAAGAGGGTCGAAGAGGTCAAGGGCTGGCTGATGAGGCACCTGAAGCCCAGGGGCGACGAGGACAAGGAGGACTATCTCTCCAGGGTCAGGGGCGAGTTCGGGAGCAAGTTCACTTCGACCGTCGAGAAGGCCGCCAACGAGATATGGGACGAGGAGCAGGACTGGAAGGGCCAGCTCAAGGAGCTAGTCAAGGGGATAGGCAAGGCCGAGGCCATGAGGCGCCTGGAGGTGTCGGGGCGGACGCTGAACAGGTGGCTCGCCACGGCCACGAGGTCCGAGGCTCTGGAGAAGCGGACGCCCACCCGGGCGCACAGGGTCAGGATCGCGGACGAGGCGGCGGACCTGAGCCTGAGGCTGAGAGGCTGATTGAGAGACACCAGGCGGCTTTCCGTATTCTCGATGCTCTTCACGCTCGACACGGTTCTAGGTTTCTTCCCCGTCCTCTCTATCACGGTCGCATACCTCTTGACGCCGATGGTGTATGTCCTATGCGGCAAGAAGTTCTTGCTGTTGTGGTATGGGGTGCCCTTGCTGGAGAACGCGCCCCAACTCGTAGGGCTACTCTCTGCTACTCCGGTCGCACAAGAGGCCGCCAAGCCGACGCAACCCTTGTTCATACCCTACTTCACTCCGGCAGTGATTTGGCTCGCCTACAAGGTCGCGTATGGCATAGCCGACTTCCTATCGCTGTTCCCCGCCGCCATGCGCCCCGAAGTGGTCTCTATCGGGCTCTTGGCGATGCTCTGCGTCCTATGCTGGTGGGAGCTGAGAGTGTTCTGGTTCGACCAACTCGACTTCATCTATCGTAAGATGCCGTTCCTAGACTCCTGGAACCTGCTCAACGCGAAGGGGCAGAGGAAGATGGCGAAGCTGAGAAACAAGGACGAAAAGCACCGCCTGAAGGCCGCTACCAAGAAGTTCAAGCGGTCGCACTTCGCATCGTTCTGGATTATGGTGGAAGAGACGCGCTTCTCTGCCTAGCCCTTGCACCACTTCTTGAGATGCCGCGCCAGGACCGTCGCCCCGACCTCCCTGCCGCACCTAGGGCACTTCACGCCGGCGTATCTGCGGTGGGCTCCCTTGGTCATGCTCCCGCTTCGGTTGATGGGTATCTGACCTTGGTATAGGATGGCCTTGGGCTCTCCTTGTGCCGCCAGCGTATTGTGTGGACGCTGACATCTTCATCGGCGAGTAACTCCAAGCCATAGAACTCGAAGATGAGATTGATGGCTTCATGGGGGAGCATCGCGCCAAAGAAGGCTCTGACTTCCTTCGGAAGCGGACGAACTGCGTTCAAATCAGGAGCCCACTCTCGCCGCGCCTTGTCGTATTTCGAAGCCCCCAGCACTCGGTAGAACTTCTTACGGTCGTTCTTGTCGTCCATCTAGCTCGCCTTCCCCACGGCCTTCGGCTCGTCGTATGCCTTCAAGTCCATGCCCTTCCAGACCTCATAACACTCGGCGTCGAAGTCCTCCATGTCGGCGACGCACACATGGTTCCGCCCATCCACGTTGTCTATGATGCTGTCGAAGCTCTCCAGCGCGTCCTCCGCGCAGTAGCGCACATAGCCGACGAGCGCCTTCTTGAGAGAAGGAGATGCACCCCAGACTTCGCTATCCTTGAAGGAATTCCAGACTTGGTATAGGAAGTCCTGGGCGTCGAACTCTGTATCCTCGCCCTGGAATGTCTTCTTCAGCGGGCTCTCCAGCAATTCCTTCGCCGCCTGAGCCATGAGTCCTCGGATGTCGTTCATCCTCAGAAGTTCTTGCATGGGCAACCCTAGGGTAATGCTACATTATAAGGTTATGTCACATAAGCGGTCGTGTCCTTCTTGGCCGTGGGCACCATGCTATCACAGGCTCGAAAGTGGTCGTCAGGGAAGCCCGAGCGCCTATCTCCGCTTACGTAACATTAATAAGGTAACATAACCTAGGGTTGCCTATGGAAAAGCTATGCGAGGTCGGAAGGTGGTATAGCATACCGCAGCTCAAACTCTTGCAGACCCAGGTGGACGCGCAGGACGAGCTGATTGAAAAAGCCCAGGAATACATCGGGGAAGAGATGGAGGCGCTAGAGGACGAGGTCCGCTCCCTCAAACACGAGGCTGAGAACCTAGAGGACTATGCGTTCACGATCCCCTCCGATGTCGAGACGCTCCAAGAGCGGGGCATGGACATGGTCCGCTATTATGTGGACCCGAACGAGAAGCCCACCACGACAAAGGACTACTGGGGACGGACCCGCTCGCACCCGCCAACTCCCCATCTGGAGTTCGCCAATTCAGAGCGCCGAGTCTTCGTGAGGACGTTCAAGAGAGACAAAGACAGCTTTGGCAAGTATGAGAGCTTCGCGGAGGAGTTCAAGGCCACGGCGATAGAGGAGCCGTTGGAGAGTGCGCCCAAATGACAAACAGCTCAGAGAACGAATGGCTTAGGGCAATATCGGGCAACCTAGAGGCCATCCACCAAGACCTTTCCTCAATGCCCCTTCCTGAGATACTTGAAGAATTGAAGGAAGTTAACAAGCAACTAGCGCGGATTATCGGCACCATGCAGGGCGAGAAGCTGGGAGACTGAGTCTAAATGACAAACTATCGGATGGAAATGTGCGAACGCCATGACAAACCCCAGTTCAACCACTGTTTCGATTGCGGTGCTCCACTACGGAAGGTCGGCAAGGGCGATCCCCTCTTCCCTGCCGACGGCACAGAATACTGGACATGTTCGCGCCAATCGGTCCACGTGAAGATATGGACTCAACCCCACAACGACGACGAAACGGATTGCCCCGTGCCGGTGGGTTTCATTTGACAACCCCGAGAGGCCAGCCGCGCAAGTATCCCCCCGTGAAGTGCTCCAAGTGCGGCGAAATGGTCGGGCTCACGAACTTGGCAAGACATCTGAAAAGGTGCAAAGGGTGAAGGCTCTCGAAGTCGGGTTGCTAACCTACGGCTGGTATGGCTTGACCGCCGAGGAGTTCGAAGAACGCGTCTACTACCGCGACTTGGGCGACCTCATGGCCGCCTCCATCTTGGACGCCTGTGAGATGGAACCCACGGAGGACATGGTAACTTGGCTCAGGTGGGAGAGCCCTATCCCGTCGTGGTGGTTCCCAAGGCAGAGGGAGCGGAAGTTGCATGGCGCGGAGGACGCTTTCAGGCGGCGGAACCCCAAGGGAAGATGTGTGCATTGCGGGAAGGGCGGGAAGCTGCAAGTCGACCACGTCGTGCCGCTGTCCCAGGGCGGCAGGGACGAGCTGTGCAACCTCCAATACCTCTGCCGTGG
>JASHOZ010000037.1 GCA_030038395.1 Nitrososphaerales archaeon | reverse complement strand
ATGCTCACGATGCTCTCAATGGTGCTCATAGTGACGAGCGGCGACGCGGTGCTCTTCCTCATAGGGTGGGAGTCGATGACGATCGCCTCCTTCTTCATGATACTGGAGGGGAAGGGAAACCGCGAAGGCGTCCGCAACGCTGCCTTCCTGTTCCTGGCCTTCGGAGAGGCGAGCACTATCTTCATCATGCTAGCCTTCGCCGGGCTGTTCTCGTCCTCCGGAACCTTCGATTTCCTCGGCGCGACTTCTGTCGCGGCCGCGGGTTCGGTAGCATCTTGGGTGTTCGTGACTGCGCTCGTCGGCTTCGGTCTGAAGATGGGGATAGCCCCATTCCACATGAGCGAGTGGCTGCCCATCGCCCACTCGAGCGCTCCGTCGAATGCGTCAGCCCTCCTATCATCCACTCTGACGCTCATGGGAGTCTACGGGCTACTCACGGTCGTCACGCACCTGGGCCAGTACCAACTGTGGTGGGGATGGCTGGCGCTGGTCGTAGGCGGGATATCGGCTCTCCTCGGCGCCCTCTTTGCCGCCGTCTCGGAGCATACCAAAGGGCTCCCCGCGTACAGCACCATAGAGAACAACGGTCTGATCGTGGTGGCCATAGGGGCCTACCTTCTCGCGTCCTACTATCAGCTGGCTCTCCTGGCGGACTTCGCACTCATCGCGGCGCTGTATCACTCGTTCTCTCACTCCATCTCTAAGGCCTCGCTATTCCTTGTCAGCGGCTGGGTCAGCAAGATGAGAGGCAGCTTTGACCTAAACAGTAGCCTCGGTGCCGCGGGGGGACAGAGGAGCACCATCCGCCTCGCGGCCGTCTTCACTGTTCTGTCACTGGCCGCCGTTCCTCCTGTGGCCGGCTTCGTTTCGGAGTGGATGATACTTGAGGTCCTCTTCCAGTCGTTCCGGTTTGGCGACCTGACGAGCCAGCTGGTCGGGACACTGGTAGGGGCCGTCACCGCGCTGGCATCTGGAATCATAGTCGTGGCAATGACCAAGGCGTACGGATATGGCGTGCTGTGGCCGCTTAGTGGACGCAGCCGGACAGCGGCGACTGACAGTCGTGAGGCGGAAAGAGCTGTCGGAGTCAGTCTTGTGTACTTTCTCGCCCTGGTCACCGGGCTCGGTGTCACCGCACCGGGGATCTTCTTCCTCGCTTCAAGTGCCGCTGCCCGAATTCTCGGCGCCAACGTGTTCGGTACCTTCGTGACCGGTCTCCTAGGGGTGCCGTCCGACTTCGTCATACTCTCAGGCAGCCCATTCGGTGGCTTTTCGCCGACCTTCACCGCCATATTCGTACTTGGCTTGCTGTCAGTTCCACTGCTAATCACGAGGCTCGGGAGCCCTTGGAGGACGCGGGCGACACAAGGTTGGTTTGCCGGGCGTTCGGAGCCGGACAGCCCCGGCGAACTGTACAACTCGTTCGGTTACAGCACTCCAATAAGGATCATGCTCAGGTTCCTTTTCAGGACCAAGGAGAGCGTAGTCCAGGTCGGTTCAGTGACGCGGACAGTGATCCTGTCTCCGGAGGAGTATGTCGTGGAGCTTGAGGTTCTTGACGTCTTCAAGAGGTTCTACGACGTCCTGTCGCACTGGGCAGTCACGATGTCGGCCTTCGTGAGCAGGAAGGTCATGCCAGGCAAGCTCGGGCTGTACATCATCTACATCATGGCGGCACTGGTCTTCGTTCTCCTCTACATACAGTTCACAATAGGGTAGCGTTCAGGGAACTATGAGGAGCCTGTGCCTCCTAGACCTGAGGAACGAAGAGGACACCGTGCCCAAGAGCCTCTCGGAGGCCGAGTGCTCGAGAGTCCCCAGTACCACCAGGCCTGGCTTGATCCTGTCGGCCAGGTCAAGAAGCATCTCCCCGGGACTGCCCACTTCAAGGTAGACGACAGGAGTTCCCAAGCTCTTCTTCACGGCCCTCTCGGCGTCGAGAAGAGTCTGTCTAGCTGCCTTCCTGAGCGCCTCCAACACCTCGTCGGGAACAGGGTCCGGGGCCCCTGCCGGCTTCTGGACGACGTGCGCCACGTGGATCTCTGCACCATCGTAGTGAATGGCAATCGATATCGCGAAGTCCAGGGCCCTCCTGGACTCCCTCGAACCGTCATATCCGACGAGTATCTTTGTGATTGAGTCCTCCTTCTGAGTCAGACGACCTCGACCTCAGCAATTGCAACTATGCCTTCGGACCCGACAATCTCCCCTGTCTTGGGAAGAAAGGGGAGGACGAGGGCGCTGTCGGCCACGGCTTCTATAACGACGGGGAGGCTGTACGAGAGACCTAGGACTGCAGACGTCGCCAGACCGCGGCTGTCGTAGCTCTGGCGCGCCAGAGTCATGACTGTGTCGAGCCCGTTCTCCCGTAACAGCTCGAACGGCAGGCCAGTCGTCCTCTTACCATGGAACGAATCCACCATCCTGACCGTGATGGTGACCTTGACCGCGCCCTTTGTCTCTACCGTGTGAGCCGAGGCGCCCGTTCGTCCTACCGGAAGAACAGGAGACATTCCGTTCTTGCATGCCCTTTCCACTGTATGATGATATTAACGTAACGCCGGTTACAGACTGTGGGTGCGGCTGAGTGGGCGTACCCGGGCTTGCGCGCCTGGTGAATGCTAGGAGGACGACGGCACCTGCGACTGCGATGGCGGCGGCCAGAGAGAATCCAAGCTCTGGCGTGGAGTAGGTCAGCATGATGCCTATCATGACGCTTGAGACCAGGTCTCCGAGGCCGTTGACTGTCTGCAGCGCTCCGAAGCCTGACCCCTTCTGGGCGCTCCCGATCAGGTCCGCGGCGTAGGCCCCTTCGACCGTGTCAATGATAGCGGCCTGCAGGCCTGCCAGGACGAAGATGAGAGCGAGCGTCGGCAGGAACGGGCTCTCGGAAATCGACGCCATGCATGCAAGCGCGAAGATCACATACCCTGCAGCTAGCAGCCTGCGCTTAGGCATCCTGTCCGCCAGGTGACCGACGGGGAATGACGCCAGCGCATAGAAGATGTTTAGAATGACGTAAAGCAATACGGCGTACTCCGAGCTCCTCAGAGGTCCCAGGGAGGGTTGCAGCACCTCCTCTGCCCTGAGAGTGAAGATGACGTTTGAGAAGTTCGCGACTCCGAAGAGGCCCACCCCGGCGAGATACAGCTTGAAGCTTCTGGGAAGGCCGGCAAGTGACGACCTGAACCCGGCCACTTTGGCTGCTTCTGTCGTTCGCACCTCCCTCACAAGGGCGACAACGACGATGACCGAGACCACCCCGGGAACGAGAGAGACGAAGAATATCGAGGAGTACCTGACATAGGGGATGAGCACGAGCGCCATGGCTGGGCCTATCACGGCACCCGCCGTGTCCATCGCCCGCTGGAATCCGAAGGCCTTCCCCACCGACTTCGCAGGAACAGACTCGGTCAACAGCGCATCCCTGGGTGGTCCCCTCGCCCCTCTACCCATCCAGGAGCCTGCTCGCAAGACCAAGACCTGCAGCCAAGAGGTGCAGAAGCCGATGGCTGGTATCAGGACGCCAGTCAGCGCATAGCCTAGGTACATCACGGGCGTGCGCCTGCCCCTCTTATCGGAGAAGTAGCCCGCATACGACTTGACGGCGCTGGAAGCGCCGTCCGAGACCCCCTCGACCAGGCCGACGATGGCCGCCGTGCCCCCAAGGTCGAAGATGATGAAGAAAGGCAGGATCGCAGTCGCCATCTCGTGACCCATGTCTGAGAAGAGGCTGGTCAGGCTGATTCCTAGTACGTTGCCGTTCAGCCACGACCTCCATCCCGAACCGGAGACGAGCAACTCTTCCTCATTCGTCAGCTTCACTTCACTGTCCGACAGCTCGCATCGCAGTCAAGACTTTGTTCGTATGCGACCGAGACTCGCTTCTACGGCGACGGCTTATATCTGTAACCTTGGTTACATCTACTAGGACTGTACGGTGAGCATGTTGCACATCTGCGCTCGCATCGGCTGACCCTTGCCCCTGCTGTGCCACGCGAGTCTCGTGGCCAATGGCGGACCTCCAGCATCATTCTGAAGCGGCCAGACGAACAGCAGCTTGCGTGTCGCCTCTCGCGGGAATTCGCACTTTCCAATGCGCCGGGGGCGAGGATTTCTCGCCTCACTGCGGTGCTCATGGCGGACGGAACATACGATTGATGCATGGTCCCCGGGGGGTCGGAGAGACATCGGCACCGAGTGCCCCGGCATTCGATTCCCGTTGGGCCGCCTTCAGTACTCAAGGATTCGGACTTGCGCAGTTGGTAGGCGCGGCTCTCTAGTCATGTTGCTTACGATTTCATAAGACGTAATACTTATACGCCGCGAGTGGAAAACGCACAGCTAGCGAGTTTGTCGATGCCTGTGAGTAATTCCAGTCCGTTGATTCACCTATCGAGGCTGGGAAAGCTGGGATATGTTCGCTCAAGGTTTTCTCAGATAATGATACCGCCTGCCGTGAGGCGAGAGACCATCGAGGCAGGAAAGTCTGAGGGATACAGCGACGCGCTCAGCCTCGAGGGTCTCGAGAGAGAAGGGTGGCTTAAGACTATCCGACTCTCCAAGGCTTCTGACAGCTTGGCGGCGGAGTTGTCTGGAGCCGTGGGCAGGGGGGAGGCGGAAGCGATAGCCTTGGCCACTGAGAAGAGGGAACGGCTGTTCATGGATGACCTAAAGGGTAGGCGGACTGCCGAGCTCTACAGGGTAGAGACCACAACTACGTTGGGAGTCATGCTAGAACTGCTGGTGTCTGGGGCCCTGCCGAGAAGTGACTACGTGAGAAACGTTAAGGAATATGGTGGTCACGGATGGATAAGCGGCGAGATTTTGAGCGACTATCTGGAGCGAGGCGGAAGGTTTGAGTGAGAGAATATCCTTCGTGATACCGAGACATCTAAAGAAGTCCCTTAGGGAACTGCAGGAGTTGACAGGGGAAGACCAGTCGACCATCCTGAGGAGGGTAGTAGACAGGGGGCTGAGCGATGCGAGGATGGATATCGCTGTCGATCGATACGCGAAGGAGAGAGTATCGCTGGAGCAGGCATCCGTGATTGCGGGAGTCTCTCTGTGGAGACTCCTCGACGAGTTGCGAACTCGGGACGTGGCACTGAAGTACTCGAGAGCTGACGCAGAAGCCGAGATCAACAGAATACTAGAGAGATCGCGCACTCCACAGTCATAGAGCGTTAGGGAGCTCGAAGTACGAGCGGCCCGTGGGCGCCTTTGGAGAATGAGTCAGTCTTTAGAAAGCGAACGGGGAGACTCCCATAGGGCCCGCGTTACGACCTGATAGGAAGGGGTACGAGTCCAGGAGGGACCTCGTCAGGACGGGATGGGGACCTCCCGCAGGTGGGTCCTGTCACGCCTGCAAGGGGAACCGACTCGTGCCGGGCGCCGCATTCGCACGGACGGCTTCCTCCGCTAGCACGACCGCGAGCGCAACATCTCCCAGTCCGGGCAGTCGAACTTCTACCCAGTTCGGTGCCCCGCCCTCAGGCCTCACCCGGTCGTCAAGTCCACCCTCGCGTTTTCGACGGAGAATGAGCTCTGCGGTCAGCCGGACATGCATGCGCTCGTCTCCGTGAAAGTGAACCACCTCCCGGCGGCCCACATAGAAGGCAAGCCCGTGGCCGTATCGGGATTCGCGTGGAGTGAGTCCCGGGATGGTCGAGAGCCGTTGTTCGATTGTTCTTCGAACGGACATCTTGCCTGCCCTGTCGGCGTAAACCAAGGGCGTATTTAACAAGGGATTTGAGACCTGCTCTGTAGAACCCCTCTAGCAAGAGACTAAGCCACCCTCATGGTACTGCAGACGGTCATCCTGGTATCGCAAAGGCACTTTGGTATCCGGAGGCGAATTCAGGAAGCGAATACCCCGGTATACAACTCCCGTCGGGCCCGCGCTCGCCCGAGCTCAGGCGCTCTGTATCCGCCGAGGCATATCATCCTACTACCTTCGGGCGATATGACCCCAATCCAAGCGGTTCGGATGGTGTTGCATCAGCGGGCGATGATGGTGAGGGTCTGACCACGACTCACCCGAGGACGCAGCGGAGCCGAACCATGAGCCGACAGGTTTAAGGCGATTCCGCACTCGTTATGGTGGGTTGGGCGGCGGAGCTGTGTTCTCGTCGGGCGGAGAAATGGAATCAAGCCAGTATGACATAGGAACGACATCGATCAGACTCGTGAGAGTTGGGAATGTCATCCAGATTCTGTTTAGCAGCCCACTCGAGGCGAGCTATCTGTACGGAGAGTTGTCGGAAAGGTATAAACACGCCGAGGAAACGCTGAAGGATGGGCAGTCATGAGAGCGCTCTCAAAGCGAAAGAAGGCCGAGCTCGACCTCATCGCAGCTTTGACCGAGGACGCGACGCTGGCGGCGGCGACGAAGCTGTCGAGATTGGCCAGAGCGACTCTAAACGAGTGAGGAACGCAGCACAGCCAACCCTGCGGGGTTCGGTTCCCGCCGTGCCCGCCGAGTCGTACCCACACTGGCTGCTCAGGCGTCTGCTGGATCTGCCTCTGTGCACGAACGCGCTGACCGAATGTCAGTCGAAGCTTCGGGCCCACTTTCACACGGGGCCAAACTCGCTTCCTGACTCATGTCTGGGCCGTCTCTCCGTGCCGCACCGTGGTTGAACGCCCCACGCTGACTGTACGCTTGTTGCACATGCGTCCCTCTATGGAAGGGGGAAACACAAGCGGCAGTCCAGTCGAAACTCACGCCTTCGGCCTGCGACAAGCTCATGGTGCGCCGCCGCTAAAGCGACAACTTTATCAAGTAAGAACTTTAGTAATCTGCCATGGATGCCTTCTATGCCCTCGCAGAGCCACGCAGGCGCAAGGTCGTAGAAATTCTCGCGCACAGGGGCCAGCTCAGCGCGACCCAGATTTGCGTCGAGTTCGACGTCACTCCCCAGGCGATATCCCAACACCTTAGGGTGCTCAGGGAAGCGAATATGGTCCAGATGGAGAGGAGAGGGCAGCAGCGAATCTACGCACTCAACCCGAAGTCGATGTTCGAAGTCGAAAAGTGGGCAGCTGGCATGGCCGAGATGTGGAACCGCAGGTTCGACCGGCTAGAGAAGGCTCTGGAAGAAGGCGGGGGGTCGATCTCCGGAGGGGAGGCGTATTGACAGCGGGTGAGCGGGGCGACGTAAGGATGACGCGGGTCTTCAACTTCCCGCGGGAGTCGGTCTTCAGGATGTGGACGGATCCGAAGAAGCTGGCGAAGTGGTGGGGTCCCGCAGGGTGTGTTACTCTGCTCGCAGAGGTGGACCCAAGGCCGGGGGGCATGATGCGGGTCGACCAGCGAAACGCCGACGGGTCTTTCTATTCATCCAACTGTACCTTCGAGAAGGTCGTACCGCCTGAGCTCCTCGTCTACAGAAGCGCGTCGCCCGGCACGGCCGGCTTCTCCCCGTGGGAGGCCATGTACACCATCACGTTCAAAGAACTCGGTCCCAGAAAGACCCGGGTGACAGCCATCACTAAGGTCGTCGCAGGTCCCCAGCGGGAACGTGAGTCCCTAATGGAGGCATACAGGAAGGGCTGGGGCCAGTCCCTCGACAAGCTGCAGGGAGCACTGCGTTAGACTCGCCCTGCCCAGGAGGTGCACCCCGGCCGCCGCGGTCCCCGCGGCTCAACAGGTCGGTCGTCATTCCCCGAAATCCAGTGTGAGCAGAGCCAGTTCGGCCGCCGAGAGCTCTCGTGGCCCACCCACGGTGTTCGTCCTCAGCTTGCCGCCGCGTGCTTGGGACGCGAGGGCGACTCCCCCCGGCGGCACCGTGCTGCCTGCCATTCTGAAGGCGCGTGGTGCTGAGTCGTCCGAGAAGAGTCGTTTCCCTCTCCCCGGCAGCACGGAGAACGCGAACTCCCGGACTTTCGACGAGATCCGGCGCCGGACACACTCCGACTCGCCCCCTACCGTGACAAGGGTGAACTAGTCACTGGCACGGTTGGGTGACGGCTGCGAATATGCCCTCTTTCTCGCCGTCGTCAAGGAGTGGCTCACTTCGGCCTGGCAGGCAAGCTCGTACTATGGTCAGTTCGGCCCCATCAGTACAAGCGTCACCACTCTGTAGTACCTGAGGTCAGATCAACAAGCCTCCGCCCCGCTTCGAATCCCGGCCGGGGCAGTCCAAGCACATAATGAGACCCGTTGCTCAAACGGAGTTCACTCCAGTTCCAATCAACCTGATTGGACATCATACGGCCGGGATAGGAATTACTTAATAGGCGGTATGAAAGTCATACTCCATGGAAGAACCTGAATTGGCCACAGTAGGTACTAAGGGGCAGGTGGTGATCCCACAGCAGTTGCG
>JASHOZ010000036.1 GCA_030038395.1 Nitrososphaerales archaeon | reverse complement strand
ATCTTGTCCCCGCTAAGCTCTTCGAGGAGCCCCGAGCCGACCAACTCCGAGAGGAGTTTCGTCATTCGGGAGTAGGACATGTTGCCGCGCCGCAGGAGGGCGGTGACGCCCACGCCGGCCCCTTCCATGTTCATGTCCCTGGCGGCCAGCAGCACGTCAGCGATTATCCGCGCCTGAGTCCTATATTGCGCCATCTGGCCTCTTCACCTTCACTGCGAAACCGAGTACTGGGATGAACAGGATGAGCAGTCCGACCTCTTTCATAATAAGCTCCACGAGTGAAAGAACGTCAACGTTCAGGTACAATAGCGATAACCACTGCACGAACGTCCCCGCCCCGATCAGGGCCAGCCCGGACGCTATCAGGAGCGTGTCAGGCTTCCTGGTCCGGATGTAGGAGTAGGCGGTCTCCGCGACGCCGTATAGCAGGAAGTAGAACGAAAGGACGCTCAGGATGTCCACGAGCTGCGCCCCCGAGAGGGCGATTACTGGGAACATCAGGAGGGCGAGAGCGGCCCTCTTGGAGACCACGACGTCTATCACGTGGGAGAAGGCGAGGAAGAAATAGCCTATCGTCTCGAAGAGGAGCCCGGCGACCACCACCATCGTAGAGAATGACAGGTTGGGGATTACTTGGCCCAGCCCGACTACGCCCTCTACGGCGAAGCCGAATCCTAGGAAGGCGAACGCGGCGGCGAGTCTCATCAGGACGGCGCTTTCAGTCTGCTTCACCCCCCTCCAGGCTACGAATGCTATAGAGAAGGAGACGAAGACGCCGAGGAACTGAAGGAACTCGTCAGTCATCTGGAGACCGATGGGCAGAACCAAGTGTGCCAAGATGTCTCGCCCGTCTCCAATATAAAAGCGAGATGGTCTGCGGATCCGACTTGTCGCCTGTCGCGATGCAGGACGGGGCCTGCCACGAGTGGCCCTCGCTCACTTCGTGACTATCGTCAGGACGTCCTGGTCCATGAGCCTGTGGGAGACGCCTACCTTCTGTCCCCCGAACCTGACGCTCTTCCCCCAGACCTGTGCGTACCGGAAGTCATCCTTCATGTTCCTGTGGACCTTGTCGCACACCTCCAGGATGGTCGCACCGTTCCTGACGATCATGGGCTCTTCGAAGTCCGTCTCGCCCGTCCGCCTCCTCATGTAGACCCTCACGAAGTCCAGCCGTCTGTAGATCTCCTCCTTCAGCGCCTGGACGTTGATGCCTGACTCGGCGGATATGGGAAGGAAACGGTACGGGAGTTTTCTCGTGAGCTCCTCGGTGAATCCGGCGTTGACCAGGTCCACCTTGTTCATGACGGTCAGCGACGCGACATAGACCCTGTTCCCCGCCAGCACGTCGAGGAGTTGCTCGTCCGTGACGTCCTCCCTGACGAGCACCCTGCCGCTGTTGAACCCGTAGACCCTGAGGATGTCCTTGACTAGCTCCTCTGACACGCGCGTGAGCTTCACCTGCGCCGACACGGAGATCCCGCCCGCCCCCGACTTCTCTATCACCACGTTCGGCGGCCTCTCGTCGACCCTGAGTCCCGCCGTCCTGAGCTCCCTGTCGAGTATCGCCCTGGCCTCCGGCTGAAAGACGTCGACCACGAAGAGCACTAGGTCCGCGCTCCTGGCGACGGCGAGGACCCGCTTCCCCAGCCCCCTCCCCTCAGACGCGCCTTTGATGATTCCCGGGAGGTCGAGGACCTGGATCCTGGCGCCGTTGACCTCCATCGCCCCCGGTACGACGTCGAGGGTCGTGAACTGGTAGGCGGCCACCTTCGACTTTGCGTTCGTCAGCCTGTTGAGGAGGGTGGACTTGCCGACGCTGGGGAGGCCGATCAGCACGACCGTCGCGTCGCCCGACTTCTTGACGTCGTAGCCGAGCTTGGACCCCGTGTGCCGGGACTGCTGCTCCTCCTGCTCCGCCCTGAGCTTCGCCAGCTTCGCCCTCAGCAGGCCTATGTGATGCTCAGTCTTCTTGTTGACCTGTGTCCTGTGGATGTCGTCCTCTATCTTTTTGATCTTCTCGGGGAGGCCCGTAGAATGTCCCTCAGGCGCAGGCCCGTCTCCCCCGATTTTAAGATAGAGCCGCCGGCTCTCTGCTGTGTCGCCTTGGCCGGGGACTCAGGCGCCCGGTTCGTCCGAAGGGGGCCGCGGCGTCGTCTCTCGCCAAATCAGGGCCAAGGCGGCGCCAAGACACGCTATGGAGAGGAGGACCAGGATGATCCCGGACGCGAGCGCCAGTCGGTACGGAGCGGTGAAGTATGACGTCGGACACTGGATTATGATGGGGGCCGACGACGGACATGAGAGATACCGGACGTTGAGAAGCGCCTCTGCGACTAGGAGGACCCCTGAAACGAGCATGAGCTCTGAGGCGAGGGACATCAGGAACCCAAGTCGTCGCAACCTGGGCTTCTTCGTCCCTCGAGACTCCTAAAGGGTTTCGAAGTGTCGGCAGGATAGTACAGGGACGGCCCTCTGCGGGGGCTGCGACTCTGCCGTCCCCGCTCTTTGGCCCATTGGGCAGCTTCGTCTTCACGGAGGCAGAGCCCGGCTTCATCGCGTTTGCTTATATCGGCTGGCAGCCGCCGCGGTGTCTGGACTTGAAGGCAGTGCTGCTGAGACAGCCTGGGAGGTCGGGTGGCGTCGGAGCGGAGGTGGCGGATGTCCCTGTACCCGAGATAGCGCCCGGGGAGCTCCTCGTGGAGATGATGGCCTGCGGCCTCTGCGGAACAGACGTCGAGAAGATCCGCGGAGAATACACGGCCTCGCTCCCCATACTTGGGCACGAAGCGGTTGGAGTCGTTGCGCAGGTCGGTGAAGGGGCGTTGGATTTCCGGAAGGGGGACAGGGTGTTCCCTCACCATCACGTCCCCTGCCACCAGTGCTACTACTGCCTGCACGGGGACGAGACGCTGTGCAAGGAATACCGGCGGAGCAACATCCATCCCGGCGGCTTCTCGGAGTACTTCCGGGTGCCGGCGTGGAACGTGGGGAAGGGGGGCGTGCTCCGGCTCCCTCAGGGCATCGGCTTCGCTGAAGCGAGCCTGATAGAGCCTGCCGCGTGCTGCGTCAGGGCGCTCGACAAGTGCAGTGTGGGAGAGAGCGACGTCGCCCTTGTCGTCGGTGCCGGTCCCGTAGGCGTGCTCCACGCGATCCTCCTAGGACAGAGAGGTGCCCGGGTGATGGTGAGCGACGTGAGCGAAGGGAGGCTCAGGCTCGCGGAGCGACTGGGAATTGAGAACCTGGTCGATGCAAAGGCCGTGGACGTATCAGAAGGCGTCAGAAAGCTGTCGGAGGGGCGCGGCGCAGACATCGCCATCGTCGCAGCGGGGTCGCCGCAGGCCGTCAAGCAGGCCGCGGGCGCGGTGAGGCCCGGGGGGAAGGTCTGCATGTTCGGGGTCCCGCCGAAGGGGTCCATGATGGACATAGACGCGAGCGAGCTCTACAACTCGGGGCTGACCATCGTCACGAGCTACGGCGCTACGGAAAAGGACGTGACCTCCGCCCTCGACGCCATAGGGCGCTCCAGGGACCGCTTCTCGCAGGTGGTCACTCATTCCTTTCCCATCGCCAGGTTCGACGAGGCGATGGGGGTGGCGACGTCGGGATCGGGGCTGAAGGTCGTCATAACGCCCTGAGCGGACGAACGGATAGGCCGAAGAGGAGGGACGGGCGATAAGGCGAACGGAGCTGATGAGCATGAGGGTTTTGGAGTCCAGTTTCGGCGCGCCCACACCAGGCCGCGCGGGGGACCTCAGCGGAGGTTCCGGCAGGAGCGGCCGGGTCAGGGGTCGAGGGTGAAGGCCAGGGAAGACATTAATCCGGAGCGCGGGCAGCCTCACTAAGCTTTGACGTTCCCGTGCTCGGCGTGCAGAACGGAGTGCGCCTCCGAACTCGTGGGGACATATCTGCTTGTTCTGATCGGCCCCGCCTCGGTGGTGGTCGCTCCTTTGATCGGATTCCAGACTCCTACCGAGTCGCTGGCGTTCATCGCACTCGCCTTCGGCGGGACCGTGGCATCTGTCATACTGTTGCTTGGCAGGCGCTCTGGAGCTCACATCAACCCCGCGATATCTCTCGCGAGTCTCTTTTCGGGGAGACTAGAGAAGAGGCTATTCGCCCCTTACGTCACCTTCCAACTCACTGGAGGTCTGCTAGCCGGCTTCAGCTTGAAGCTGGCGTTCAACTCCATTTCCTCGTCCACGTTTCTCGGCTCGACCAGGCTCGCCACAGGCCTGAGTCCAGTTGAGGGGACGCTCCTCGAAGCCATCGGCACGTTCATTCTCGCGTTCTCCGCCCTTTCTGCGTCGTCATTCCTGCGGACGCCAGTCAAGCAGGCGGCGCTCGTCGGCTTGACGCTCATCGTCTTGATTCTCGTCATAGGGCCCCTGACCGGGGCTTCCTTCAACCCTTCAAGGAGCCTAGGCCCCTCGGTGTTTTCAGGATACTTCGCCAACCAGGCGATATATTGGATCGGGCCGCTGCTCGGCGGGGGTTGCGCGGGCTTAATATTCGGGGCGCTGAGAAGGTTCAGTGGACATGAAAGAAGGCTCGCTGCTGTTTGTATGTGTTGAGAACGCAGGACGTAGCCAGATGGCGGAAGCTTTTGCCAAGAAGCTGGGGTTCGATGCCCAGAGCGCAGGAACGATGCCCCCTCAGATGCTGAACCCCGTCGTGGTCCAGGTCATGAAAGAGAAGGGGATGGACATCTCCGGCAACAGGCCGAAGATGCTCACAAAGGAGATGATCGACCGAGCGACCCTCGTGTTCACGATGGGCTGCTCAGTGGAGTCCGTCTGTCCGAGGCCGATGCTTGCCCAGATGCAGAAGAAGCTAGTCGACTGGAATCTGGAAGACCCCAAAGGCAAGCCTGTCGAAGATGTGAGGAGAATCAGGGACGAGATTGAGCGCAGAGTGCAGGGGCTGCGACCCATCGAACGACCTTAGACGACCGAAGGGCACATCTTCAAAGCAAGGAGCCTCGTTGGCCGGGGTTTCACAGCCGCGTAGACCAGCACAGGGAGCCGAGGGCTCCACGGAACCTTCGGGGGGCAGTCACGCTTAAAACGCCACGGACGCTGCGTGCGCTCGGGTGAAACGAGATGGACTGGGGGAAGCAGAACAGGCTCGCAAGGGTGATGGGGACGGGGAAGACGGTGATGCTCGCCGTGGACCACGGCTACTTCCAGGGGCCGACCACGGGCCTGGAGAACCCCGGAAAGACTATCGCCCCGTTGCTGCCGTATGCAGATTCAGTCATGCTGACCCGAGGAGTCCTCCGGACCTCGGTCGACGCGGCTTCGGAGAAGCCCGTCGTGCTCAGGGTCTCTGGGGGGGCGAGCATACTGAAGGAGCTGTCTGACGAGGGGGTGACGACGTCGATAGAGGAAGCCCTACGGCTGAACGCGTCCGCAGTCGCAGTCTCCATCTTCGTCGGGGGGGACCACGAGAAGGAGTCGCTGATGAACTTGGCGAAGCTGGTGGACGAAGGGGAGCGCTACGGGATGCCCGTCCTCGCCGTGACGGCGGTGGGGAGGGAGATGAACAGGGACGCGAGGTACCTCGCTCTGGCTTGCAGGATCGCGGCGGAGATGGGGGCGCAGGTCGTCAAGACCTATCACTGCGAGGACTTCCGGAGGGTCGTCGACTCATGCCCCGTTCCGGTGGTAATAGCAGGGGGGAAGAAGACGCCTGAAAGAGACGCGCTCGAGCTCGCGGCCAAGGCGATGGCAGACGGCGCGTCGGGGGTCGACATGGGGCGGAACATCTTCCAGTCGGCCGACCCGGTAGGGATGATCCGCGCCGTCCGCTCCGTAGTGCACGAGGGGGCTAGCGCCGCCGAAGCGTTCTCGGCGCTCGAAGGCAGGACGAAGGGTCAGGGGCCGGCGCCCAGCAGTTCACCGGGGTAGGCCGTCGACGTCTTCGCAGTCTAGGATGGCGCCGCAGTTGGGGCATCTGTACTTGCACGTCTGGATCTCGACCATCTGCGCGCCGCAAGCATAGCACGTCTCCCGATGCAAGTCTCAGGCCGTGGGGCGGGTGCGCGGTCCGCTTTTGAAGATGCTCTCCGCTCGGGCATCGCCCGGGCTCCCGACCCTCGAAGGACCCTTTTGTCCCTCGAAGATGGCGCGTCGACCTCCTTGGTCTTTGGACATGGCGGCCGTAGGTCAGCCTTCTCGGGTGAGGGGACGCGCTCGCATGTGGTCGTACCCAGCTCGTCGTAGTGGATAGGCGAAGTTCGAAGGGAGAGGTGAATCCTCTTATCGCGCTGAGAACGAGCCCTTGCTCTGGCCTTGAGGACGGGGCTAATCTACCACGTCGACATCGTCGCATCGGACTTTCGCAGGTCAGCCGAGTTCTACGGGGGAATTTCTGAGCTGGCTAGGATATCGTGGAATCGGATACTGGGAGAAGGAGAGAGTGGCAGGCTGGGGGATGAAAGGGTGCAACGTCTGGTTGAGCCAGCGCGAGGACAGATTCGCCCGGCACGGGTACCATCGAAAACGCGTAGGCGTGAACCATGTTGCCTTCCACGCGGGCTCCAGGACTGCAGTGGACCGGTTCTACCGGGAGTATCTCAAGCCGAAGAGGATCCCCGTACTGTACGGCGGGCCGAAGGAGCACCCGGAATACTCGGAGCGATACTACGCCGTCTACTTCGAGGACCCGGACAGGATAAAACTGGAACTCGCCTATGTTCCAGTGTTCAGGGGGTTCGAAGGGGCGACCCGCTAGCAGAGTCATCCGGTCCCCACTCCGACTACACGGCAGCTGTCTCTCCCGGGGCCGCACGGTTAAGCCTCGGGCGAACGACCAGCGGCGGGCCCGCCCATCTCTTAAATCCAGTCAGCCTGCGCGGGGTGGGATGGAAGGAGACAAGCCGCGGATCTGGGTCGGGTCGCTGGTGATAGACTGCGCCGACTTTGCTGCCATGCTGAAGTTCTGGAGTGACGCCCTGCATTACGTCCCGAAGCACCCCCCGACGAAGGGGTGGGTCATCCTGAAGGACCCCGAAGGATTCGGCCCGAACATCTCGCTGAACCAGACTACAGAGGGGCCGCTCTCGGACTACAGGCTCCACCTCGACCTGTATAGCAACGACCCCGACTCCGAGGTCCAGCGTCTGGTGGGGCTCGGGGCGAAGGTGACGAGACCCCCGAAGGCAGAGGAAGACTTCACGACCCTCGCGGACCCTGACGGGAACCTGTTCGACGTGATCTCGGCAAAGAGGCTCAAGTTCGGGGAGCGATGAGAACGGGATAGACGCCGCGGAGCGGCGTCTCTCGGCCTGCCATCTCGCCTGCAATGGTTTTAAGCCCGGCCGGCTCGGTGCTTCTGCTTGGAGTCTGACCCCGACGTCGACGGCGCGAAGCCCAGGCTCGTGAGAAGGAACCCGCTCAGGCCTTCGCCAAAGCTCTGCCCTCGTTGCCTCTCCCCTGTCAAGAACGCGAGCAAGCTCGGGGGGTGGCTCGTGCCGATGACGTACCACTGCCCGAGCTGCGGCTACCACGGCACCGCCTTTCTCGAAAGGACCTCCCAGGGTAGTGAGGACACGTAGCCTCCGAGCGGGCGCTTCCCGAAGGCCCCGGTCAGGGCGGTGGCGGCGAGGGGGAGGCCCGCAAGCCAACCCCGAGCCTGCTGAACTCGGTCGTCGCCGCCGTCATTCTCCTTCTCGTCGGGATGACGGGGATACTGATAGCACTGTCCTTCCCGTTGGGCATCTACACGGTCTTCTTCACTCACCTGTCGAACTCCACCGCGTCCACCCAAGGGTATCCTTTCCTGTGGATCGGGCCAGTGTCGGTCGTCATCCCTCTCCCCGTGACGTACGGGGCCGCCTTCCTCGTGACGAGCGCCGTGTATGCCGCGATGTTCGTCCTGGCGGCGAAGCAGGGGAAGGGGCTGGTGACTGCCGTCTCTTCTGGGCTGAAGTACGGGTACCAGGATCTCATGTCGAACAGGGCCGTCCTGACGATCGTCTCGATAGGCTTCCTCGTCTTCACCGCCGCGATAATCGACCTCCTGGTCTCGAGCGCCAACGTCCCCGTGGGGAACCCGTTCACAGGGGTGGACGACCTCTACTACTTCCTGGAGCTCACCTTGGCTCCCCTCAGGGAGGAGTTCGGCTTCAGGGTCCTGATAATAGGCGTCGCCGCCCTCGCCGTCACCCTCCCGCGCCCCGGGGTCCCGACGAGGCAGGCGGTGCGCGGGGCGCTGAGGACGCTCTGGAGACCGTCTACAGCCTACGAGGGCGTCTCTGACAACACCCTAGTGATAGTCGTCCTTTGGGCGGCAGGCGCACTGAGCGCGGGGACCTTCGGTGCCTGCCACGTCGCTTGCGGAGGAGGGGGGTGGGACATAGGGAAGCTCCCGGAAGCGGTGTATGGAGGGGTCGTTCTGGCCTACCTGTACATCAGGTACGGGTTCCACGTCGCCGTCCTCGCGCACTGGGGGATCGACTACCTGCCGAGCGTCTTCGCGTTCTTCGGCCAGGGGGTGTATGGGATACCATGGACGTCGAGCCCCGGGTACATACTGCAGCAGGTCATCTCGAACGACCTGTTCGGGATCTTCGGCATCGTCTGCCTCTTCATAGTCGCCCACATGGGCCTGACGAGACTCCTGCGCGCCCCCGGGGACCCACCCCCCGGCGCCTCCTGAAGTTCATAAGCGCGCCTTGGGGGGCGATTGGGCTGAGGGCATGACAGTCCTGGGCGCATCCGTACTGAAAGAGCTGGTCGCGAAGTACGGAGCGATTTACCCCACAGACCCGGCGGCTTTCGACGGGGACGGGTACGTGCTGACTGTGAGGGAAGACAGGACGCTCAACTACCTCGAACACCGCAACATGGTCTCGAGGGAGATCGTGTTCACCCCCCCTGACTGCGTCGCGCACCTCACCTCGAAGAGCAAGTTCGGGAGGATGGGGCTTTCGTTCCTCAACTCCGTCAAGGTCCACAGCGGGTTCGTGGGGCGTCTCGCGCTCGAGCTCGTGAACCTGAGCAACGAGAGGACGCCGATCACTATCAGGCAGGGGGACCCGCTGATCCACATCGAGTTCCTGAGGCGAGAGGGCGCGCCTTCCCCCTACTCCGGGAGGTACATGTTCCAGTTCATGAGCGACCCGGAGGCGGAGAGATACGTGGACGTCCTCTCCCAAAACTTCCCTTCGGAGTTCCCGAGGGACAAGCTCGAGCAGATCAAGGCTACCCGCCTCCTCAGAGAGGACTGAACCGGGGTCAGATCCCGAGGGTTGACCGCAGGCCCTTGTACCTGTTGCGTATGGTTACCTCTGTCACGCCGGCCGCCTCTGCCACGTCCTTCTGCGTCTTGTCGTCGCCTTCGAGGGTGCAGGCCACATAGAGCGCCGCCGCCGCGAGCCCCATCGGATCCTTCCCGGCCGAAATCCTCGTCTCCTCCGCGCGCTTCAGGATTTCGAGAGCCCTGCGCTTCGTCTTCTCCGACAGGCCGGCCTTCGAAGCTATCCGGGAGATGCACTTCGTCGGGTCGACCACGGGCATCTTGATGTCCATCTCCTTCAGGAGGAGCCTATAGCACCGTGCGATGTCCTTCTTCTTCACGTTGCTTACCGCAGCCAGGTCCTTCAGCGTCCTGGGGGTCTGAGTGTCCCTGCACGCAGCGTACAGCGAGGCGGCGATGATCGCCGAGATAGACCTCCCCCTCACCAGGCCGCGCTCCAGCGCCTTCCTGTAGACGTATGCGGCCTTCTCCACGACGGCGTCCGACACGGAGAGCTTGTCGGACAGCCTGTCTAGCTCGCTGAAGGCCTGCCTGAGGTTCCTGTCGACCGGCTCGTGGACCTGGCTTCGGGAGTCCCAGGTCCTCAGCCTCTCCACCGTCGCCTTCATGGAAGCGGAGAGCGACTTGCCGGAGGCGTCTTTGTTCAAGCCGCCGATGACCGTCGCCAGTCCCATGTCGTGCATTGCTATCGAGGTAGGTATCCCTCCCCTGCTCCTGTCGTCCTTCTCCTCCTTCGAGAACGCCCTCCACTCCGGCCCCACCTCCTCGATCTTCTCCTTGACCACGAATCCGCAGGCCCCGCAGAAGAGCTCCCCGCCGGCCGTGTCGACAATCATCGGGCCCTTCCCGCATCTTGGACACTTGTCTAGGGCCTTCTGCAGCTTCATCAGCCTCGAGTAGTCCTTGTCCGAAAACAATTTTCCCACTAGCGAAAGCTTTACAAGCAACGTCTGCTCGCACATCTATATATGCTTTGTGGACGATTTTGGCCTGAGAGGCGTCCACACGCGAACCCTGCGCCGTCGCGGCTGTCTCCTTGCGTCAGGGACTGGCGCGTTCGGTCCTCCACCGCTCCTTGCGGAGAGAGCGCCGCGGGAGGGGTCTTGGCTTGAGCGGCCCGCCGGGGCCTTCACCGCACATGCTCCTACGCCCCGTGCTAGACATGTACAGGGGGGTTCCCGTTGCGATAGTGGGATGCCGCTCGGTCGGGCTCGCCCGGGCTTCCTGCGAGACGGACGTGCTGGTGGTCACAAGCGAGAGGCGCCCTGCAGTCACCATCAAGACAGGGGGAGGGTACACCGACATCCTGTTCGTCCCTGAAAGGGAGGTGCTGACACCGAGCAACCCGGAGCATACGGTGGCGCTGTCGCATGCCAGAATCGTGCGGGACTCGTCTCTGATCCTCTCGACCAGCTTGGCATCCAACCTCGCCATCTCCGGCGCCGCCGCGGGCAGGAGCTCGGCCAGGCGCCTCGCATCCGCGTTGAAGTCCCTCGGGAGGGTGCAGGATGCGCTCGGCAGGGGCGCTCACGTCGATGCGGACTACTGGCTGCTCTCTGCCTCCTACGACTTCGCCTATGCGTGGCTCTACTCGGGCGAGACGTCCCCCTCCCCGAGCCACCTCCTGACCCAGCTGAAAGGCATGTCAAGGAGGGGACAGAAGGGGTTCGAGGCGTTCTCCGCGGGAGCTGCGCTGTCGGGCGCCTCCCGCGCCAACTGCCGCTCGAGGCTCGACGGGCTCGCGGTGCTCTACGACGTCGTCGGGGGCGGCCACGAAAGACGACCCATCGGCAGGCAGTTCTGGTCGGCATCCAGGCTCGCATCTATCACCGCCAAGGCGGGAGATCTTACCGAACGCGTAGAGCTCGCGGAGTGCTATGCGTATCTCGGCACTGAGGTCCTGAACTGCCTAAGAGAGCTGGCCCGGTTGGAGGTGGGCGAAGCGAAGAGAGCGGCCGGACCTGCCGCCCTCTCAACGGGGGGCGAGCGGCTCCTCGGCGACAGGCTGCTTCGCGACCTGGGCCTCTCTCGCCAGAAGGGCGAATTACAGTCCGCAGCTGCGACGGTGAAGTCCCAGGTCTCGAGCCTCGCTCGCCGTCCCCCGCCGACCGGCTGAAACCAGAAGGGCACCCTCACGGGATGGGTCGCAGGCACCGAGCCGGCTGGGGCACCACAGGGGACGGTACCGACTTCGTCTAACGCTTAAAGAGACGTTCGCCAATTGCCCAACAGCATTGGAGGCGGTCCAGAACGACGCACTTGCCAAGATAGCTGGAAGCATAGTGGCCAGCCCAGACCCAGGGAGGGCGATGAAGGCGTGGAGGTCGAAGGTGGGGATCAAGCAGGTCGCGCTCGCCCGTGCACTGGCGATCTCGCCTTCAGTCCTGAGCGACTACGAGAGCGGGAGGAGGCCGTCGCCGGGCGTCCAGTTCGTGAAGAAATACGTCGAAGCGCTCGTGAGGCTCGACGAAGGGCGAGACAGGGTGATCTCCAAGCTTGTGGCGTCGGAG
Organism: Nitrososphaerales archaeon; assembly: GCA_030038395.1. Lineage (GTDB taxonomy): Archaea > Thermoproteota > Nitrososphaeria > Nitrososphaerales > Gagatemarchaeaceae > UBA183. Next base: position 9,023 of record JASHOZ010000036.1, on the reverse strand, counting down.
AAGGACGAGGCGATACTGTCGATAGGCGAATTCCACTCGCCGGTTGACGCCGCGGCTGTGCTCGGGGCGCTTGACGCCAGGGTGCTCACCGGGGACGAGAGACAGGTGAGACTCTACGGGTACACGGTCGTGGACAGCATCAAGACGATCTACGCGCTGTCAGGGTACGACTTCTACAGGATCTTCGGAGCGACCACCGAGCGCGCGCTCGTGTTCACGAAGGTCGGGATGGGGAGGAGCCCGCTGGTCGCGATCAGGGTGTCGCAGCTGAAGCCGAGGATGGTGGTCATTCATGGACCGAAGGACATCGACCCCTTGGCGGTCGACCTCGCCAAGCGCGAGAGGATGGTGCTCGCCCTCTCTGGGGCCCCGTCTGAAGAGGCGCTGATCGCCGCCCTGAAGGGCGTATCCCCCCAGACGTGAGCGTCCCGGTCGACGTCAGCACGCCGACAGGATGAGCTTCGCGGTGGCCTCCGCTCCCAGGAATTCGCGCGGAGCCGACCTCTTCCCCATCCTCTCGCCTATGAGTTCTGGGAGCCGGTCGAGGTCGGCGGCCGAGTATCCGGTAGATGCCGCGTTCCTCTCCTGCTCGGCGTGATGCTTTATCGGAAGGCCTATGAACGGGGTCCCGCTGCTCGCGGCTTCGTCCTGCGTGCTCTTCCCCGCCGTCGAGATGACTAGGTCGGCCGCTGCGACGAGGTTCTGGTTGTCGCCGACCACGCCCAGGTCGTAGACGCCGTCTGCCTTCGCGCCGGGCTTCTTCCCCCCAGTCACGACAGTGAAGGAGCCTATGGGGTGGCTCTCCCCAAGGGCCCGGAGGGCTCTCTCCTTGATGAACGATCCTGCGCTGCTCCCGCTCAGCGAGACCAGGGCCATCGTCCCGGTCGGCGGAAGCCCGTACCGAGACCGGACAGCGGCGGGGGGCTCGGTGACCCTCCTTACGACAGGGCCCACATACCGCCTGTTTCCGACGTCGGTCCCCGTGTCAGGTATCACCAGGATGTCCACCGTCTCCTGCAAGTGTCTGTACCAGCGCTCCACCCGCGCCTCGATCACGCGTGCCACCCTCCCGCGGGCGAACCCGAGCTCCAACTCGTCCGAGATGAACACGGTCCTGCGCCCGCCCCGCGCGGCCACGCCGACGCCCGAGAACTCTTCGTCGCATACGACGATGTCTGGCCTGTACTCGTCGAAGAGCACGGAGGTCTTCCGTAGGTTGCGCCTGTGGGCGAGCCAAGACCGGAGATACCAAAAGGCGGCCCTCTTCATCTCGCCGTCGGAGACTGCCGGGGTCGGGTCGGCGACAACGTCGCGCGGGCTCAGGCCGCACAGTGAGAGGAGGACCGCGGCGTCGCCCCCCGAGTACACCTCGACTTCCGCGCCGGCGCCGAGCAGCTCACGGACGACCGCCACCGTCCGGCTAGCGTGGCCGAACCCGATGGCGCTCACCCCGTACAGGATCCGGGGCATCGGACGACCGCATGGCGCGTCGGTATATAACGCGGGCCAGCCTGCGAAGCCCCCACGGCGGTTGCAACACTTTTTACCGCAAGCCGGGGCGCGCCCGAGCAATTTGCTCGGAGTCGTGGCCTCCACCGTGGAGTTCCTCCTTGTCGTCGCGTTCGCGCTGGCGGCGATTCTGCTCAAGACACTGGACGGGAGGGGGTTCCTTGCGAGCGTCGGCGTGGGTCTCGCGATCATATTCGGCGGCGGCCCCGCCTGGTTCGTCATCGTAGCGGTCTTCTTCGCCCTCGGCGTGACATTCACCCTGTACAAGTACGGGTACAAGAGGGAGCTCGGCTCGGCCCAGGAGAAAGGGGGCGCCCGGAACTGGCCGAACATCCTGGCAAACGGCGGGGTCGCTTCCTGCGCCGCGCTCGTCAATCTGGCCCATCCATCGCTCTACGCCGCGCTCTTCTTCCTAGGCGCCACCTCGACGGCGGCGGCGGACACCGTGGCGACCGAGCTCGGGCTCCTCAGCCACGGCAAGCCCAGGCTGATAACGCACCTGCGGACTGTAGTGAGTCCTGGAACATCGGGCGGGGTCACGCGTCTGGGAGGGGTCGGGATGCTGTTCGCCTCGGCGGTCATCGGCTTCATGGCGCTCGCCCTGGGTGTGGGGCCGTCAGGCGCCCAGGTGGCGGTGATCTGCGTGGTTGGCGGCCTCGTGGGCGCGTCCTTCGACAGCCTCCTCGGCGCGACGCTCCAGCGGAAGGGGTACTGCTCCATCTGTATGAAGCCGACGGAGGCGCTCCGTCACTGCGGCGAGCCGACCCGTGCCACGGGAGGCGTCCCCTTCATAGAGAACAACATGGTCAACCTTGTGGCTTCGGCCGCTGGCGGACTGGCGGCGCTAGCGGTCTTTGCCGCCCTCGGTGTGTAGCCTCGGGGGCATGGTCGCGGCCAAGAGCTTGACCCCCAGCGAGGACGCTGCGACTCTCTCTTGCGCCCTGCTGTCCCTGCTCCTCACGGTGACCGAGTTGTCCTTCAGAGTGTCGTAGTCGACGGTGACGCAGAACGGGACGCCCACTTCGTCCGCACGCGCGTAGCGCCGCCCGATCGACCCTGACTCGTCGTATGAGACTTCGAGGGACTCCTGGAGGCCGGCGAAGAGCTCCCTCGCCGCTTCCTGCAGTCCGTCCTTGTTGACGAGGGGGAAGACGCACGCCTTTACAGGGGACAGGTAGGGTTTCAGGGAGAGGACGCGCCGCTCGCCGTCCCCGTGTTCCGTCCTCATCGAAGACTCGAGGAGGGCGTAGACGGTCCTGTCCACCCCTAGCGACAGCTCGAACACGTGTGGGAGTACCTTCTCCCCCCCGTCGTCGACGGCGAAGTCGGAGCCGCTCACGCGCCCGTGCCTCTCCAGGTCGTAGTCGCCTCTGTAGTTGCACGCGACCAGCTCTAGCCATCCCACTGAGAGCTCCACCTCCAGGTCGTACGCGGCCCTCGAGTAGAACGCCCTATCCTCCTCCGGCAGGAGCCTGAACCTGAGCCTGTCGCTCTCCAGCCCCGCGGCGGCATAGAAGCGTGAGATGAGCGCGAGGTAGTAGCCGACGAGCCTGTTCGGCACCAGCCCCTTGGATATCGCTTCGGTCGCGGCGAGCTTCAGCGTCAAGCCGGCGGGAGTCAGGAAGGTGAGCTCGTCTGAGAGGCCGGCTGCGAACCTCTGCTCGTCGTCCGCCCTCCTCGGGTCGAAGAAGACCTCCACCTCCGCCTGGTTGAGCTCCCTCAGCCTGAGGAGCCCCTGTCTCGGGGCTATCTCGTTCCTGAAGCTCCGCCCCACCTGGGCCACCCCTATGGGGAGCTTCACCCTTTGCGTCTTGAACAGGAGGGGGAGGTCTACGAAGATGCTCTGGCACGTCTCCGGCCTCAGGTACGCCTCCTCCTGAGAGGGGCCGATGCCTACCCGGAACATCATGTTGAACCGCGCGGTCCCATGGAGCGGGGCTCCGCACTTCTGGCACCTGACGCCCGACTCGGATAGCATGGCGTCGTACTCCGCGTCCTTGAGCTTCTCCGGGACCTGTCTCTTCGTCTTCTCCTCGAGGAGCTTGTCAGGGCGGAAGACCGAGCCGCACTTCGCGCACCTGACGAAGGGGTCCGTGAACCCTGAGAGGTGCCCCGACGCCTCGAAGACCGCCCTCGGGAGGATCTGCGCCCCGTCTACTTCGAGCATCCCGTCCCTCTTTACCACGAGCCTCCGCCACAGGTCGACGATGTTGTTCCTCAGCGCGACGCCGAGGGGCCCGTAGTCCCAGAACCCAGCGGGGGAATTGGGATAGCTCTCCGCCGACTTGAAGAAGAACCCCTTCTGCTGCGCGAGCCGCGCCACGTCGTCGAAAGACATCTGCAGCGGCGCTCTGCGATGGAGAGCATATATGCCATCCGGGGCGGGAATGGCGGCCGTGGGTGGTATGCGCTATCCTTCGCGCTTGCGGCTCCCTCGCCTCGGGTCCATCCCCAGCGCGTGATAGACGAACGCGAGCTTGTCCGCTTCCTCCCTGATCCTGGCTTCGGGGGTCGTCCCGATGTGCCCCGAGAGGGGCTCGACCCTGAGGTAGGCCTCGGCGCCGAGCTCCTTGAGGCGGGCGTAGAACTTGAACGCGTGGCTCGGGTGGACGCGGTCGTCCTTGAGGCCAGTGTAGATGAACACCGGGGGGTAGCTCTTCTTCTCGTCGAGGTTGTGATAGGGGGAGTAGTCGAGGAGAAACTTCCTGTCCTTCAGGTCGTCCGGGTCGCCGTACTCCGGGACCCAGGCCCTCCCCACTAGAAGCCTGCTGAACGACATCATGTCCAGCACCGGGTACCCGATGAGGACGCCCGCGAACAGTTCCGGTCTCGCGTTCATCGTAGCACCCATCAGGAGTCCGCCGTTGCTCCTCCCGAAGCCCACGACGTCCATCCTCTTCCTTCTTAGCGCCGCCATGATCGCGAGGTAGTCCTCGAAGACGCGGTGCTTCTGTTCCCGCATCCCGGCCCTGTGCCACTCCTCCCCGTGCTCCAGTCCTCCGCGCAGGTTGGCGACCGCGAACGCCGCCCCGTCGTCCATGAGTGGGATGTACGCGGGGTTGAAGGTCGGAGTGAGGGAGATCCTGAATCCGCCGTAGCCGAACAGCAACGCCTTCTTCGGCTCGACCCCCTTCCTATGGGTGAGGAAGTAGTGGACCTTCGTCCCGTCGCGCGAGAAGGCGCTCGCGTTCCGGACCGCATAGGAGCCCGAGAGCCTTGCCGAAACGAGTTGCTCCAGCTTCCGAGACCCCGCGCTGACGCTGTACACGATGTAGGGGAGCGCGAAGGAGGTGAGGGCCATCGCGGCCCTGTCTCCGGCCGCGCTGAGAGCGCCGCCATCCTGCGAGCCCACGAGCGAGCCAGAGACGGGGAACCTGAGCACCTTGCCCGGCCTCCCGTCGAGGCCGAAGAACCGCAGTTCCGAGCATGCGTCCACCATGTAGTGGCAGAGGAGACTGTCCCCCAGGAGGACCGCCTCCTGGAGCGGCCACTCGCGCTCGCGGACCAAGCGTCTGGGGGCTCCCCTCCCGACCGACACAACCTCTCCGTGGCTCCTCTCGAACGAGAGGAGGAGGTGCCTCCCGCCGACGTAGTCGATGGATGTGACTATGGACTCGGTCTGGCGATACGAGGGGGACCAGGTCTCCGGGTCCGCCGCTTTTCCGGAGTAGGGCCTGCTCTTCGTCCACCCCAGGGACGTGTCTACGAGTACCGCGGAGGGGTCGCTCGCCGACGAGATGCCGATGAACATGTTGGTCGGGAATCCCTTGCCGAAGACGACCTCGTCCTTGACCCCCCGGCGCATCACCCTGCTGGCCGGCGGCGCGACCCCGTCGGGCGCCTTCTCGGTGCGGTAGTTCCTGACGTAGTAGTACGAGCGGTCGGGGAGCCAGAAGATGCTCCCGATGAAGCCATGCAGGCGGTCCACGACATCCTTCGAGTCGAGGTCGAGGAGTGCGACCGTCCCCTCGTCGCTCCCTCCCTCGGAATAGTGGAGCGCGACGAGGCGCCCTCCCCTGTGTGCCTGCACTCCCTGGATGACGACGTCCTTCCCTAGCTTGGCCGAGTCGGCCACGCCTTCCCTCGTGCCGTCAGAGGTTAGAAGGTCGACCTTGTAGGACCGGTCGTCTGAATAGAACATCAGCACGCCCGAGTCGGTCATCTGCACCGAGCGCATGATCGGCTGCCTGTAGTAAGGGACGAGCCGCTTGTAAAGTACGTCGGAGCCACCCTTCACCAGGCGACGGGCCGCTCTGTCCTGGGCGGCCGACCAGCGCTTCACTCGAGGGGCGTCGGTGTCCTCCATCCACGCGTACTTGTCTTCCACTCGACTACACCACGATGAACTTGTAGCCGTAGACGATGAGGCCCGTCTCCCCATCCACCCTGGCTCGCCTGACCGTCGCCCTGACGCGCGCCCCAGTCCGCACCGACTCTTCGGGAGAGTCGACCAGCTGGGTGAGGACCCGCGCGCCGTTGTCCAGCCTGACGACCGCGAGATAGAAAGGCGCCTGCGCCTCGAAGCCCGGGAGGGGCTCATGCAGCCGCGTGTACGTGAGTATCGACCCCTCCTTCGGCATCTGGCGGTCCTCGATGTCGGCAGAGCCGCACTTCCTGCACCTGTAGACTGGAGGGAAGTACTCCGCCCCGCACTTCCTGCACCTGCTCCCTATGAGCCTGTAGTACCTGTCCTTGACCCTCCAGGCCTGGATGGCCACCTACCCAGCCCTCCCCAGGACGTGTACCGCGCTGGTCGTGTCCACCCCACCTATGTTCTGGGTCGCGCAGAAGTCTGCGTCCTCCACCTGGTTCTTCCCCGCCTCCCCGGTCAGTTGGATGTAAGCTTCCGCGAGCTGGTAGACCCCTGTCGCCCCCACGGGGTGCCCCCTCGCCTTAAGCCCGCCGAACGTGTTGATGGGGAGCTCGGACTCCATGCCATACTTGCCCTCATTCGCGTCCTTCGCGCCTTCCCCCCTCTTCGAGAAGCCCATCGACTCGAGCGAGAGCGCCCCCACCACCGAGAAGGCGTCGTGCACTTCTACGAAGCCGAGCTTCCGGGCGGAGAGGCCAGCCTGCGCCATGGCCTTCTTGAAGGCCTCCCTCGTCGCGCGGAAGTCGAGCATGTCTTCCCGCTCGTAGACGCTGAACTCATCGGTCGCGATCTGCCCTCCAAGGACCTCGGCCATCCCCCCCGGACTCGCGCCTGCGGCCGCGCGGTCGTTGACGAGGAGGAGGGCGGCTGCGCCGTCGCCTACCGGGGCGCAGTCGTAGAGCCTGAGCGGATCTGCGACCATGCTCGACCTGCTGACGACGTCGGGAGTTATCGCCTTCCTGAACTGGGCGTGGTCGGCCGTCACTGCGTTGGCGTGGTCCATCACCGGTATCGCGCTGAGCTCGTCCCTGGAGACGTCGTACCTCTCCATGTAGTGCCGCGCGACGAGTCCGTTCAGGGCGGCGAAGGTCGCGCCCACGAACTGTGTGTATTCCGCCGACTCGGCGAGCGCGAGCGCCTGGGAGACCTCCTCGGGCTCCAGGTCCCTCATCTTCTCGACGCCGACCACCATCGCGGAGTCCAGCGCGCCGCTCCTGACGAGCGAGTACGCGACGTTGAACGCCGAGGCCCCCGAGGCGCAGGCAGACTCCACCTTGACAGCCGGGATCCCCGACATCCCCAGGGCACTCGCGAGGAGCGCGCCCAAGTGCTCCTGCGCCGCCCCGAAGGCGCTGAACATGTTGCCCACGAATATCTGCTGGGGCTTGACCTTTGGGGTTCGCCGCAGTGCTGATGTCGCTGCCTCGACGGCCAGGTCGAGGAGTGAGTCCGCCCAGCGGTCGCCGACCTTGGTGAACCCCGCGGAGGCAATGTACGCCTTGCTTGGCATTGTTTCGCCTACTTGTGGAGCTCGTCGCGGTACCTCGAGTAGGTCGAGTAGTCCACCTTCACATTCCTCTCGAGGAGCGACCTGACTGTCTGCCCAGCCCCTCTCTTCCTCGCTATCCCGTCGAGGACCTCGATGCAGAACGCGTCAGACCCGGCGCCCGACCCGAAGCTGGCTAGGAGGACCCTGTCCCCTGGCTGGGCCTCGTCGAGGACGGCGGCGAGCCCAATGAGAGAGCTACCAGCATACGTGTTGCCTATGGCTGGGTTCAGGAGCCCCGTCTTGACCTGCTCGATGGTGAAGCCGAGCCTCGAGGCAACCTCGACAGGGAATCGCGGGTTGGGCTGGTGGAAGACGGCGTACTTGAAGTCGGTCGGCTTGTGCCCTGTCTCGGTGAGGAGGGTCCTGACCGCAGTCTCGACATGGTGGAAGTATGCGGGCTCCCCAGTGAACCTGGACAGGTGCCGAGGGTACTTCTCGTGAGCGCGCCGCCAGAAGTCCCCCGTGTCCGACACATAAGACGTGCTGCAGTCGATCAGCGCCACGGCGCCCTTCCCGTTTCTCCCGATCACAAACGCCGCCCCGCCGCTTGCCGCCGTGTACTCGAGGTCGTCCCCCGGCCTTCCCTGCGCCGTGTCCATGCCGACTGCGAGGCCCGCGTCGATCATTCCCGACCCGACCAGTCCCGTTATCACCTGAATCGCTTCCGTCCCGGCCTTGCACGCGAACTCGAGGTCTGCCGCGAGCGTATGGTGCTGCCCGAGCGCCTGCGCGACCATCGTGCTGGTAGGCTTCACGGCGTACGGCTTCGACTCCGTCCCGACGAAGACCGCCCCAAGGCGGGACACGCCGGCCATCTGCATCGCGCCGTTCGCCGCCTCGATCGCCATGGTGACAGTGTCTTCGTCCATCGACGCCACAGCCTTCTCCGCATTGGGGCCCGAACCGCCCCCCTTCCAGACCCGCGCGATCTCAGCGGTGGACATCCTGTAGCGGGGGAGATAGGCCCCGTAGCCCAGAATGGCGGAGGGCCTACTGCTCTTCATGAGATGCAAGAGTTTCCTGACGGGCCGATGCCCGGCAGATACATAAACGATTACGCCAGGAAGCGTTTGGACGTTCGTCTACTGTCGGACTTCCGTCATTCCGTAGTCGCGGCTTTTCAGACCGCCTTGATTTGCTTGACTACCGCAGGCCGCGCCTTGCGGAAGACCCTGTATCCACAGATGCACTTGACCTCGGGGAGACGGGAGAGCTCTTCCTGTGTCGTCTTCGTCCCGCATCGGACGCACTCGTAGACCGCGCCCGCGAACACCTTCACCGGCTGCTCCTTCGGAGGCTCCTCAGACAATTCTGCCCCTATTCGCGCCTGCGCATATTTCTACATTTTGGTGTGAGTCCCGGCTCTTGCATGTCCTGAACCATGGGCGCCGAGCCTTCCAACCGAAGGCAAGGGTGGAGGCTTCCGGTACAGATGAACAAAGCCCCGTGAGCCCCTCAGTCGCTCATGCCACGACCTCGTCTTGGGCCCCTCAGCCCGCCAGCGAAGCAGGGTTGTTGTGTTGACCGTCGAGTGAGGGCAACGGAGATGATACGTCGGCGGGTAGGACGCGTCGATGGTGAGCTCCCCCTGAT
>JASHOZ010000035.1 GCA_030038395.1 Nitrososphaerales archaeon | reverse complement strand
CGTCGCCGAGCTTGAAGCGTTTGCGTACGTCGTCATGGTCGCAGTGACGGTGGAGTTGCTCTGCGCAGGAGAGAACCGGGCGCGAAGGCTTTCCGGCCCTTGGTGGTTGGCGAGAACGGGGGAGGATAGCGGAGTCGCGACGAAGCAAGCCAGTGATATTAGCACTATGACCAAGGCCGACACGATCGAAGCCGAAGCCCGGAACCCGGCAGGGCTCAAATTCCTATAATCCAGAGTTGTCGACTTCGATAAAAAGCCGTTTCGGTGTCTGGACCCTAAAGGTCAACCGGTTTCGAAGGGCGGGTGGAACTCCTCGCTGCTCTCCTTATGCACTCTGAATTTGACGACCAAGTCGAGCCCGAACTTCTCCGCGCCCTCGGCGAGCACTCCCTCCTCGCGCCGGGCAGGAGAGGGCGTGTTTCTCCACATTATCGCGTCTTGACTGGAGCGCCTAAAACTCATTAGCCCTTCCTCGTTCTCTTCGGGGGCTTGGGCATTTCAGAATGAGCCAGATCTGCGTCGTCACGTCCGATGCCAGGGCATACTATTGGATCGTCTCCAGGTTGAAGAGGGCCGGTCTCAGCTTCACGAGCGAGCTGCCGTCGTCAGGGCCGGAGGACTGCGGCCTGATGATATGCACAGCTGAAGAGGTGAGGCGCCTGGGCGACAATGCGGTAGCGATAGAGAGCCTCGATGGGCATGCAGGCGTCTTCAAGGGGCAGCTTCTCTCTAAGCTGAACGGAGGGCGCGACGTGCTACTGGCGGGGGTCGACCCCGGGACGAGGATCGGCCTCGCGGTCTTCTATGGAGAGGCGAACCTCGAGTACAGCACGTTCGGCTCAGCCTCGCTCCTCGGCCGCAGGGTCGGCGCATTCGTCCGGTTCGTACGCGCCAGTGAGGCAATCGTACGGGTCGGAAACGGGAGTCCCGCTACGGCTGCGAAGATAGTCGAAGTGCTCAGAGCAGAGGCCGCCGGGGCCAGGCTGGAGTCGGTCGACGAGTCGGGGACGTCGGTCAGGAGGGTCAAAGCGAAGGGCATCCAGGGCGACCAGGGGGCGGCCGCGAGGATCGCGTTCAGGAGAGGGACGGCCTTGGCCCCTTGAGATCCCAGAACTCGCGCGCGATCTTCGCTAGGTCTCCTGGCGCGAAGTCGCCTGCTGTCACGTCCGCCCTGAGCCATGGCGGCATGAGCTCTCTTACCGTGGCTGAGCCGAACCGGTCGTCGAGCAGGAACACCAGGCCCCTCTTCCCAGGCTTCCTGATGTGCCTCCCTGCGGCCTGGAACGCCTTTCGGAGCGCGGGTAGGCGCGAGAGCATAAGGAACGAGTCGGGCTCCCCTCTGTGCTTCAGGCTTGCGTACTCGGCGAAGAGCATCGGTGACGGGGGCGGGAGGGAAAGGCCGGCGACTATCACCGACCCCATCAGGTCCTCGCGGAAGTCTTCCCCTTCGGAGAAGCGGCCGCCCTGCACTGCGAGCAGGACCGACCCAGGAACGGAGCGGAAGGAGTCGAACCTGTCAGATGCCTCTTCGTTGGACAGCCCGGGCTCCTCCCTGACCATGTTCCTTCCGAGGACTGCCGCCGACAAGGGTTCGAGGATTTCGCTCATCACTGCGTAGGAAGGGACGAAGACCCCCACGCCGTTCGGCGTGGCCCCGATGACCGCCGCGATCTTCCCCGAAATCTTCGAGTACATTTCTGGCGTCCTCGACCTGTACCTTGTCGTGGTTCCAGTGTCTATGACCGTCCTGACCGTGACCTCCGGCGTGGCAGATACCTCGTAGGTCGAGACGCCCCCCAGGTCGAGGCCCAGCGACCGCAGAAATACCGCTGAGGGGCTTATCGTACCGGAGAGCAGAACAGCGCTCCTGAACTCCTTGAGGCGCTGCGCGAGCCCGTCCACCGGGTCAGGGTCGATTAGCCCGATGGTCGTGTCCCACTTCACGAGGACGGAGCGCTTCCACGAGGACAGCCGCGCGAGGAACTCGCCGACCTTCAAGACCATCGCGGGCAGACGCTTCTCGTAAGCGACGAGGCCCCACGCGGCCCCTGAGCATGAGCTCAGCTCGAAGGCGAGGTTCTGAAGCCATACAGGGCCACGACTCTCTCGGAATCTGTCCAATATCCTGTCCCTGCTCATGAGCCACCCGTCGCAGCCGGCGATCTCTTCCTCGAGCAGCTCCGAGAGCGATTTCAGCGACGAAGACGCCTGCTCCAGGAGCATCGACTCCGCCTCCTTCGCCGCCGCCCCTATCTGGTCCAGCGACAGGGTCGCCGAGCGGAGCCCCCGCATGAAGTCACGCAGGTTGTGGGCTTCGTCGACCACCAGGATCGCTCCGTCCTCCTTCATCGACTCTCTGTCGAAGAGGACGGGGACGCATCTTTGATCGAAGACGTACTGGTAGGGCACGACAGCCAGCTTCGACTGGACCAGGGCGAGCCTGGCCACCTCGTAAGGGCAGACATGTATCGACTCGGAGTCCCTGACGAGGTCGGCTTGAGGAGGCGTTGCTGCCAGAGCCTTCTTCACCGCCCGATCGAACTCCACCGGCATGAGGGGGACGTTCAGGAAGTACGAGCACAGGTTGTTGCTGACGTTGAACGTGCAATACCATCCGAACGACTCGTGCGAGACGCGGCCGGCGGCCCCGCGCTTCAGCAGGCAGTAGTCGAACTTGGATAGCATCGAAGCCGCGGTGAACGGATGCTTCTTCTGCAGCCTGGCTATCTCTTCGACGACCCTGTTGACCTGCCGCTTGGTCCTGCACGCGTAGACCACCTTCGAGCCTGACTCCTCCGCGGCCATCAGCGCCCCCGACAGCACGGCTGCCGTCTTCCCGAACCCGCTCATCGCTTCGGCGACCAGCGTCTCCCCTGACAGGGCGGCTTCGCGTACCCTGACGGCGAGCTCCCTCTGGCCTGGCCGGAACGAGTCGTAGGCAAAGACAGCCTGCGGGTCCACCCATTTCCAGTGGGGGGCGTTATTTTACCGCCCGGTTCAGACAGACATCTTGGTGACGAAGCTCTTGCCTCTGAACATGTCGGCGGCGGCCTTCTCCACGCTCCGCCTGCTCTTCCGTCCGGTATAGACGCGGAGCACGTCCATGAAGCCTGCGATCGAGCCGACTATGGGGAGTTCGCTCAGCGGGACTGAGTTCACCGACTGCACCCCCTCTCTCGTCTGGACGAGCCTCACGTTGGTGAAGGCCTCGCGCGACGACGTGTAAGGGACCGACGGCGTAGTGGGAACGTCGAGAAAGACGGTCACCAGGTCGACCCCCGCGGCGTCGGCGAGCTCCGCCCTGACCTGGTCCCTCACCCTTTGCTTGGAGAAGATGTTGGACACCAGTTGGTCCTTTCGCTGCACGACCCTTTCGAACGCGCACTTCACAAGCGACCTGTTGCGGAAGTCTATGGCGAGCCGCCTTGCCTCCTTCAGGGCGGGGCCTCCGGGGGGGAGCGTGGCCAGCCTCTGAAGCACGATTTCGTCCGTGAGCTCGAGGAATCCGTCGAGGTCGGACAGGTCGGTGAGGGCCAGAGCGCCGTCGGCGAGTTTCATCGACTGCACGAGCATCAGCTCGGCAGCCCTGACCGTCCTGTGGAAGTAGACCGCCTTGAACATCTCGTACCTGGCCAGCAGAAGCGCCTCGAACGCGTAGAGCGCCGCTTCGTCCACCGCCAAGCGCCCTTCCTTCACATGCAAGGAGTCTATGACTCGTGTGATGTCGACCTTGCCGTACTCCACCCCGGTGAAGTAGGAGTCGCGGAGCACGTAGTCCATGATGTCTGCGCTCAAGCCTCCCGCGATTATCTCGTTCATGAAGCGGGGGCCGTCCTGCTTGCCGACCGCGAACTTCGACATGCGTCTGGCCGAGAAGCCGTTCCTTTCGAGGATGTCGTGTACCACGGTCTCGCGCACGATCCTCGTCGAGATGTCTTCGTGCGTCATGTGAGACTTCTCCGCCAACACCTCTTCGAACATGTGCGAGAACGGCCCATGGCCCACGTCGTGGAGCAGCGCGGCGACCCTCAGCTCCTGTATCTCGTCGGGGCCGATGCCAGCCGAGGGCGCGACCGACTCGGCTATCTGCCCGGCTAGATGCATCGCCCCTACCACGTGCTCGAATCGGGTGTGGACCGCTCCAGGGTATACCAGATAGGAGCCCGCCAGCTGATGCACCCTCCGCAGCCGCTGGATGAACGGGGAGTCGATCAGGTCTCTCTCCACTTCAGTCATCTTCACGTAGCCGTGCACGGGGTCGCGGATCTCCGCGACAGGCTTGAGAATCAAGCCTGCCGGAAACCCCGCAGTATCGACTTAAACGGTTCGCCCATGCTTCTTCAGCGACTCCGAGACCGCGTCCGCAAGCGCTCTCCGGGTCGCGTCGACCCCTCCGCTCGCGTCCACGACACGCCAGTGGAGGTCTCCGGCAAGCCTGAGGTACGCCGCTCTGGTCCTCTCCTGGAGGCTGGCGTCCTTCTCGTACTCGTCCTTGTCGCGCGCCCGCCGCTGACGAAGGTCAGAGGTCGGCGCGTCGAGGACGACGACTAGGTCGGGCTCAGGGAGGCCGGCCTCGAGGTTCATCAGCCACTCCACCCTCAGGCCGTTGGCCACACCGTACGCGTAGTTCGACGCAGTGTATCTGTTCACCAGAACGACTTCCGCCTTCGAAAGAGCTGCTTCCAGCCTCTCCTTCTCCTCCCATCTGTTGGCCGCGAACAGGATGTGCCTGACCTCAGGCGGGTAGCTCGACCTCCCCATCAGGAACTCCCTGATCTCGCCCCCTATGGCGGTGCCGTAGTCGGGGAACGATATGGTCTCCACGGTGCGGCCTCTCGAGCGCAGCCAGAACGCAAGGGCTGAGGTCTGCGTCTTCTTCCCGACAGCGTCGACCCCTTCGATGGCGATCAGGAAGCCGCGGCTTCCACTCACGAGCCCTTCGCGCGGGCGTCGGTCTAAATCCTTTCTCACAGTAGGACGGCGAGGACGAACAGAGCTGCGATCGAGACGGCGGCGACCCTGAAGTACGTCTTCGCGAGCCCGGAGGTGGATTGGGTGATTTCTGCGAACTCGGTGAGAGTCTCGTCGCCGAAGACCCTGACGGCGCTGGTCTGGGTGCCTGAGGAGTACTCGCACTCGGAGAGCCTCCCGTCCGCGAGCTTGGCGAGTTCGCCGATGAGCCTGACCAGCGTCTCGGCTGGCGTCGCCTCCCCGAGCGCCTCGTAGCCGCGTGAGACCGTCAGCCCTCTGGCGGCGAGGTTATGGCTGTCTGAGGTGCAGAGTTCGATGAGGTCGTAGCCCATTGTCCTGAGGGCCTCGTCGGCTTCTTCCCTCAGTTGGGGGACTGCGTTGTTCGCGTCGGCGAGCACCAGCGCGGACTTCGACCCCCCTGCTTCGAACATCACCAAGCTGACTCCGACCTCGGTCAGGTCGCCGGTGGCTCCGAACCCGAGCTCGGCGGAGCTTGCGTACGAGAAGCGGAACGGCCGGGCTTCGGCGTCATTCGCGCGCTCGAACAGCTCGCCCCAGCCGCGGTCTGAGGTGTCAATCTTCTCCTGCACGTCTCTCAAAGAGTTGTGGGCGTCGACCACGGCTACATCGAATCCAGTAGGTCTCGCCTGGGCAGAGAGCGCTGACTCGACGTCAGCCTCCAGGTCGTCCGACCCGAGGGGGGCGAAGGAGACCGTCAGCAGCATGTCCGAGCCGAACGCCACGGCACATGCCGTCGCCGCTCCGATGCGCGCGTGCAACGGACCCTTCATATGGGGACTGGCCCGCATGGGCGAGAGCGACAGGGCGAAGTCGCGGACCCCGCGGGCGTATCTTTCGGTCTCTTCGCTCGTGGCCAGGTTCCTTTCATGCCCGCCCGGCGTGTGAAGCGTGAGGACTGCGCCGTCCGGTCTGAAGGTCCGTGCAATGACGCCTGGGAGGTCGTAGCTGCCGACCGGATGGAACGGCCCTGGGTGCACCCCTGGGAAGACGAGGAACGTCTTCCCCTTGTTGGTCCTGAAGCAGAGCACCCTGGTCGCTATCTGCGCTTCCTCCGAGTGGTCAGCGATTATCCTTTCGAGCTCTTCGGCGTCACCCGCGGTCCACGCCTTCATGAAAGCTCGGAAGAGCTCCAGCGCGCTCGTCCCCCTCCTGGTCTTCTTCCTGTCGAGCATGACGGTGAACCCCGCGATGGCGGCGAAGGCCATGGCCCCAGACAGCGCGGAAATGGCGCCAGACTGCACCCCGAGCCCTGGGACCCGGTATGCGACCAAGGACGCCGCCGGATAGACCGCCGCCAGGACCGCGGCCAGCCAGCCGCGGGCGATGAAGACGCCCCTGAACACCAAGAATATGAATCCAGCCGAGACGAACGCCCCGAAGACGAACGAGGCGGGGAGCGCCTGCGGCGCCCCAGCGTAGCCGAAAGCGGCTCCGCACACGACCAACAGCACCCAGAGGACCTCCGCCGCGAGTAACACGGCGCACGTCCGCCTGAAGTCGGCGATGGCCTTCCTGTCCGAGAGGAGGAGAGCGCTGGAGATGACCGCCGCCGCGAAGATGAAGACGACGAACCCGAACAGGAAGAACGCGGCCCCGCCCGACTCTCTCGACGCGTATGCCAGCACCGCGGAGGCGGTTGCTGCACAGAACAGGAGAGTCGGAGTCGCAGGGAGTACGAAGAGATGCCTGTAGCGGCTTGCGAGCGCTTCAGTCGCAGAGCGGCCCGGCGCTCCCTCAGCGGAAGAAGGCGTTGAGGGCAATCGAGACGGAGATGAGGACCAGCGAGCCGATCAGGATCAGTTCGGGCCGGATTTTGACGCCTTGCGTCTCCTCGTTGAAGAATGTCAGCAGCCCTGCGCTTGATGCGGGCATGGGCGCGTTGTTCTTGCTGTCGCTCATTCAGACCATGCGAATTTCTCTCGCTTCTTAAGCGTAGCGGGGGCCCGATGTCGCATCCATCCTTCGGCTGCAAACGTATAACTAAGATTTGGGCGCCGCCTCTCAGGATGCCATCTTACAAGCCCGAGTTCGACTCGGTGATCAGGAAGGTCAAGCAGCACGAGAAGTGGTTCTCTGAAAGCCTGCCCATGATCGCGAGCGAGAACGTAGCCTCGAAACGCGTCAGAGAGGTCATGTCCTCCGACCTCGGGCACAGGTACGCCGAGGGTTGGCCCGGCGAGAGGGTATATGCCGGTTGCAGATACATCGACCAGATAGAGCTCCAGGCGATCGCGCTCGGGAAGAAGCTGTTCAGGGCAGACTTCGTGGACGTCAGGCCCATCTCCGGCGTGGTCGCAAACCTCGCCGTCTATTCGGCGCTCAGCGCCCCGGGGGACAGGATGATGGCCCTGTCGATACCCAACGGCGGGCATATCTCGCACGGAAAGAAGGACTTCTCGGGTTCCGCTGGTCTCGTGCACTCGCTGGACATCGACTACTTCGCGTTCGACAGGGAGCACATGAACATCGATGTGGACGAGACGAAGAAGAGGATCGGCGCAGCGAAGAAGCTCCGCCTCGCGATGTTTGGCGGGAGCCTGTTCCTGTTCCCGCACCCCCTGAAGGAACTCGCTGGGGCATTCAAAGACGCCGGAGTGACCGTCTGCTACGACGCGGCGCACGTGATCGGCCTGGTCGCTGGAGGGGAGTTTCAGGACCCGTTACGGGAGGGAGCACAGGTCATGACGTTCAGCACCCACAAGACGCTCTTCGGCCCCCAGGGCGGTACCGTCGTCTCGTCGGCCGAGTTCGGCGAGCAGCTGAAGAAGGCCGTCTTCCCAGGGACGACGAGCAACCACCACCTGCACAGTGTGGCGGCGAAGGCGATGGTCTTCGCGGAGTTTCTGGAGTTCGGACACCGGTATGCCAAGGACGTGGTGAGGAACGCACAGGCGCTCGCCGGGAGGCTCGCCGGGTTGGGGGAGTCAGTCCTGGGGGAGGCCGACGGCTACACGAAGTCTCACCAGGTCGCAGTCGACGTCACTGAATACGGCGACGGCGGCGCGGTGGAGAAGCTGCTGGAGAGCCAGAACATCATCGTCAACAGGCAGCTGATCCCAGGCGACCTGCAAGCCGGCAGGCACTACACGAACCCCGGCGGGATCAGGCTGGGGGTCGCAGAGCTCACTCGCCTGGGCATGGGGAAGGGGGAGATGGCGGAAATCGCCGAGATACTGCACGACGCGATGGCGGGAAGGAAGAGGCGGGAGGTCGTCGGCCGCGTCAGGGAGATGCGAAAGGGCTTCGACAGAGTGAAGTATTCATTCACGGAGTCGCCCGCCTACTTCTTCCGCTAGCGGTCGCTTCACGAAGTCGGTCAGCTCGAGCTGGCCGGGCTTCCTCTCGCCGTGCAACAGCTGGTCGAGCTCCCGCTGCAGCATGTCCAGCCTGCTCTGCAGGTACGGGTCGACGTCGTAGTCATGGGCCAGCCGCTGGGCTATCGAAAGATACTTTTCCACTGAAGCGCGTGTCAGCGTCCCCCTCACCGGCTGGCCGCAGCTCGGGCACGTCCAGGACAGCGGCGGCCTCCTCATCGTCAGGCCGCACTTCCTGCACTTGAAGGACTGCGTCGCGTACTTCTTTGCGTTCCCCATTATGTCCCTGATGAGGTGAGTCTTGATTATGGACTCGACCACCTCCTTGGTCGACACCGCCTCTATCTTCGACGCGACCTCGATCTGCTTGGAGATCTTCTCTGCCAGCGTCTTCAGGGTCGAGTACGAAGCGCGCGAGCGCCTGATGGTTAGGACCCCCGTCTGGTGGGTGAAGCCGTAGCCGTAGAACTGCGTCTCGCTCTCCAGCCTCGACCCGATGAGCTCGATCAGGCCCTCCACCGCGGCGGCGGGAGGCGCGTCCCTGGTCTTCTCGTAGAACTCGCGCGGGTAGACGGCAGCTATGTCGAAGTTGTGCGCCTGCTCGTCGACCTCCGCCGGGATGAGCACGGGCTGGAGGAGCAGCGGCGTGTCCATCATGCCGCCGATCTGGTGCGGGACGTACTCCAACGAGAAGTTGAGGAGGACGTCCAGCAGGAGCATGAGCGAGTCTCCGTCTCCGTCGCAGTCCCGTCTCTTGGCGGCGTGCCAGTACGGGTTGGCGAAGCACACCTGCGCGGTGGAGAAGCCGACGATCCTCCCGGCTATGCCGACAGACGTGTGAGGGGCGAGCCCTATCACGACCTTTCCTATCAGGTCCGCAGGCTCGACGACCCCGTAGTGCGGGGGGAGGCCGTAGACGGTCTCCAGTTCGTCGTCCACGGACTGGGCCATCCTGACGAGGTCGGCTGACACGTCGCCTGGGACTATGACGTCCTGCGGCTTGAGCTCGAGGATTTGGTCGCCCCTCTCGAGCGCGTCGCCTCTCGCGTCGACGACGTACCCCAGCCGCCTCAGCACGTCCAAGTCGGCTTTGATGTCGCTCGGCCTGAAGTGGGTCAGCGGTGCGTTCGTCACGTCGATCCTGAGGGTGCCGTCCTTGTAGACGAACGTCTGATGCCTGCTCCGGATCACCCCCTTCTCCAGCGGCTCGGGGGTTTTGGAGACGCTCATCAGACCGCGGACGCCTTTGATGGGCCTCGACGCGTCGAAGGGTATCTTCGCCCTCACGGCTTCGACCTTAGCGTGGAAGTCGAACTCCATGTTCGAGTACGGCAGGGTCTTCACCTTGCAGTTCGCGCATGTGTCGTCGGCGGTCATGGAGCCGCAGTGAGGGCACGACTTGAAGAGTATCGTGCCCGAGCCGCAAACGTCGCACTTCGACGCCAGGCGCCTCCGGCCGCACTCGGGGCAGTACCGGTTCACCACCTCTATCCGCTCAGAGCCCTTCTTCGAGGCGGCCAAGACGTCCCTGTACGGACCCCCGGCCGGTCCGACCGGGAACAGCCCGTGGACGGGGGGTTTCAGCCGCCTCACCATCGCCTTCTCCGGCCTCCCCACCCTGATCCCTACTGTGGTCGTGGTCTGCCTCCCCAGCCTGAGACCCGAAAGCGCCCTGACGAAGTCGAGGGGGTCGGAGGCCGCAGGGTTTTCGTCATTCCCGTCCAGCTTCAGGAGCGCGGTCAGGATGACGGCGGTGCCGCCTGAAATCACCGCGAGGCCGTCCCGTACGTTGTGCTCGATAAGGCATGCCCGAAGCACGTCCCGCAGCTTGTTGTCCGTGATGTCGACTGTCACGTCGGCGCCTTCGACCCTGCAGTTGGCCCTCAGCGCCGCGAGCTCGGAAGGACCGACCCTGTCGAACCGAGGGGTGTAGCTCGGATGGAGGGGGACGCCCAGAAGCCGGGAGATGGCTATCGCTTCCTCCGGCGAAGGGACGGCCGACGACCAGTCTGACTGCAGCGCCGCGAGCCTCTCCAGTGATATGCCCGTCCCGACGAGTCTTCCGCCAGCCTCGTCGACGGACCCTGCGGCTGCCGTGACGTCCTGGGCCCACCATTCCGTGACGTACGGGGACGGAGGGAGGTTCTTGTTGTTCTCAAGGAAGTCGCCGTAGCTGATGAGAATGTCCCCCAGGTCGATTATCTTGACGAGCTCCTCCCTCAGCCCTTCGGCTTCCGCCGCCGACGAGATGCGCTTCACGCTCCCGTCCCGGAGGAGGACGGTCGGGCCCTCGATGGAGTCAACGAAGGCGATGGTCGCAGACTTGCCTGGCATGTCGACCTTCACCTGCGTGCCGGGCACGACGGGGTAGTCCAGCAGTGCGGCGACCGCCGGGTGTATCGCGAGCGTCGACAGCCCCGTGTTCATGGCCCTCCCGTACCTCAGCCTGAACCCCCCTTTGCTCCTTGGCCTGGAGAGGACGGCCCTCCCGGAGATGACCTCTTCGAAGTGGGCGCCGCTCTGCTCGGTCTCGTTGGCCGACTGCTGGGTCCCTCCCTTGATGTCAGCGAGCCACTCCCACCCCGAAACGTTCAGCGAAGTGAGCTTCTTGGAGAGCTTGTGCGCACGCCCGACGACGCCGTCGTTGAGGACCCTGAGGGCCCCTCCCCTCACCCTGTCCGTCGCTACGCGCTTCAGGTTCCTGTGCACGACTACCTCCACGGGGTCGGTTTCGATCCCGTCGATCTCGACCGGGAGGTTGGATATCGTGTGCCTGATGTCGTCGTCGGTGACCTTGTACTGGAAGTTGCCGATGTCGCGCTCGTAGATGCGGAGCTCCTCGGCGAACCTGTCGACCTCCTCCTTTCGGGCGCGGTAGTTGGACAGGCCGAGCTTCTTTCCGGTCATGTCAGCTATGACAAGAGAGAATGCGGCCTCGGTCCCCCCTGCGGAGCGCATCGGGCCGGCGTACGAGACGGAGACGTACTCGCTGTTGTCGTCGTTCTGCTTTATCGTGACGTCAGACACCCCTTCGAGCGGCGCCACGGTGACGCCGTCGGTCATCACCGCGAGTCCCGCGCGGACGCCATAGTTCAGGGCCTCGCGCTTCTCAAGCGAGCCGAACTTGCCGAGGGCTATCTCCTGGGCAATCCCTAGGGCGGCCCTCTCCTTCGAGGTGGAGTGGAGCAGCTCCCTCAGGCGGTCGACCAAACCCTCGAACTGGTCCAGCTTCAGCATCTGGTTGACCCTGTCTGCAAGGTCGAAGACCGTCTTGCTCTCTATCGCGTCGACGGGGTCGATTCCCATCGACCGCGCCCGCGTAGCGGCGGAATGGGCCGATTCGTACTGCCCGAGGATGTCCCTGTAGTAGGAGTCAAGCCTCACGGGGAAGGGAGCGAGCTTCCGGGCCCTCTCCCACGCGGTCTCTGCGGAGAAGGACATCTGAACCGCGGGACTGCCGGAGGCGCTTAAGAACTATGTCAGTTCCGGGCGGAAGAGCGGCGAGGGTCAGGAGTTGCTCAGGCTTGAGAAGCCCGCTTCCTCGAAGTTCCTGTCGAACGCGAAGCAGTCTCTTATCCCCAGTGCGCGCATTATGGAGAAGGAGGTGCAGTCGGTGAAGCTCCACGCCTTGTCCCTCCTTTCCTTGAAGAGGGCTACGGCGGAAGCGAATGCCTCCGCGTTGACGTAGACGAGCTTGATTATCTTTGAGCTCAACACGCTGTCAAGAAATTCGACGGCTCTCCCGTGGCTGTCAGCCAACCGGATCAGCGTCGCCGTTTCATAGTCTGACGTGACGAACCCGCTAACCGGGAGACGCTGGTCCCGATCCAAGGCGGCGAGCCGTTCCCCGGCTTCATCGAGGACGGGGCGATACTGATGGGGTACATGCCGCCGATTCCGACTCGTCCGGACTCGCCCTCGCTAGGTCTCTTCGTCATCTGGATGGCGACGTTCAAGGTAACAGATGGGGCTGTCGGTTCCGCCACTCTTTCTGCTCACCCTTCGCCCTAGGGCTCGCTGCAAGCGCTCTGGACTGCAGTCTCGCGCTCCCTGCTCCAACGTGCGAGTGAGCCGTGATGAACCTCTGCAGCACAGGGTCGTAGTACCTCGCACCCATGAGATACAGCCCAGTAGCCTGGTCGTACACGGCACCAGCATACGTCATCAGTGTCGACCCACTCGTCTCATACTCCTCCCCGTACGGCTCGTACCCTGCGCTGAACGTGAGTGAGCAAGGAGATCATCAACAGACTGATGGAAGCTCGCTTGATGGGAAGTGCGCTGAACTCGGTTCTTACCAATCTTCTTCCGGGCCTATCTCATGTCTGGATTTCTCTTGAGGAAGTCAGGATCACACTCAAAGAAGGCTTCCCAAACGTCAACGCCGTTAATTCCTATCGCGACCAACGCCTCAAACAACTCCTTCGCCTTCATGGGTTTGGGCGACCCCCATGGTCCCTTCATATGCGAAGGGGAGACGTATGCCTCATACAACCCACCACTTCTTGTGATTCGAAAGTATGCTGTCAAGGCTGCCAGCACCTCCAAAAGCTCAGGTAACCACTAACCCAGTTCAGCTCAGGTCCGTAGAACCCATTGGGAGATGGGAATGGGAAACTTGCTCGCGACGCATCGGGAATGGCATACTATTGGAAATGTTCTCACTACGCGTCGGAAATATCTATCGGCCCCCACAGCTCTGAAACGCCACTCCAACCTGAAAGGCTTACTCACTAGCCTAACTGGGTTTCTTTCGTAACTGCTCAAGCTTCGACAGGGCCTCCTCGGCTATTTCAGTGCGTGTAACCGATGCACTGCTTGGAGCAAGAAGAACCCTGAGGTATTCGAGTTCCTCCGCGTCGAATTCTACTACTACCGATGGACTCTTCTCATCAGGCGTTCCAATCTGACTTGTGACGAACCCTGTATAGACCATGCTGCTATCTTGGGCTTGCTTGAACCTATACCAGTAAGTCCCTCGTTGTTCCTTGGACGGCCAAACTTGCTCATTTTTCATCAATATTCTCATGGAATTTGCCACCATGGCCCCGGTATTTTAACGATGGAGAAACCTACCCATGTTAGAACCCACTCTTGGGCCGGGGTCGGACCAATCAAACCGGTTACAGGGCTTTCTAGAAAGAAGAGGATGCCCGGTCTGGCCGCGCCAGTTTGAACAGCCTCTATCCACTGGCCCACTTCAGCCCAACTGAGTCCAGTCCCTACCTTTACGCCACCTATTACTGGGGGATCTCCGAACGAAAAATCCATTGAATCTGGTTCAATCCACCCAAACTGAGTCGCGACACGGCCAATGAGATTCCCCAATGCCTTTGCGAGCATTCCATTGTTTATGTCCCCCGTCTGAGCATCGATGTACTCTTCGCCTAGGAAGCCCCCAGCTCCGTTGGCCGTGAAGCTGGAAGCAATGCCTGTGCCTATCATCGTACCCCACACGAGCACTTGGCCCAGTTCGGCGGACTCCCCGCTCGTGGCAAGTGATAGAGAATCTTTCACCATCCATCCTACCTCTGTGACCTCCCCAATGACCAAGTTTCTTAGGATGAAGAAGAACTGAGGCGCGCCTTGGTCGATAGGGCCCTCAATGAACACCAATCCTGGCAAGGCATGAGCAGAAATGATGCGTTGGGCCGTGCTGGAGACTGCTAGACCGAGTTCGTCAGGCCGACTCCAGGTTCCGTCCAAACAGCCCGATTGGACTTGCTTTCCCACCAAAGAACCTAACCAGCGGACCTGAAGAAGAGACCGTTAGCTCGCTCCATAAGCGAAAGGCCTGTCTCCACTCCGTTACCCAAACGAAAGGGTCAACCGAGTCATCACTACACACGCTGGTTTCACCCTGTTCGAGCCAGCCCTCCGGTCTCAACCCTTTCCTTGAGCCAAGAGAACAAATCCGTTCCAAGTTTCGCACTTCTCGGATTCCCTGGTATCTCTATGGGGGGCCTACCATCTCTAAAGAAGAGTACAACATGGTTTGGCGGTCTGAATGCAAATCGCTCATCTTTTCTTCGAACTTCAGAGATTTGGAAATAGTCGACACGCCCCCTCACTCTTACTCTTCCAATGCTTGCGTAGTGCTCATAGAAATACGAAGTCCAGACGACTCCCCTGGACTGCAAGTACGCCAGTGTCAGGAGCGCAGCGGCCACCCCCAGCGACGTCGCGTCTGCTGAATTCGCTTGGCGGGCTCGGATGATCCTCTCGAATGCAGCTCCCGCGAACACAACAGAAACAGCTACAAGTCCCAGAATCGAAGGAGCGATGGAAACGGCGAAGTCAATTCGACGTCGCGTCCTTGACTCTCTGGATTCGTCTGACTCGGTCTTACCCGAAGACATATCCATCGGTACAAGTCCTCTCTCCCCCTCGTTCTGCGCACTTATCGAAATAGAGAGCGAATCTTCCAAAGTATGTCAACCCAACAGGTGAGTGGCCTCTTCCAGCGCCGCCAACAGCCCTTCGCTTCCCGCTTCGGCCGCGCCTTCGGGGTTGGCACCGGATCCTGACTCGATTGTGTAAGTTTCAGCTCTTATTGTTGCAGTAGCTAACTCTGCAGCTGTAAAGGATCCGCTTAGGGAGACGAATGACGCAGCCGCAAAACCAACTCCCGGTCCGCCGAAGACCGTCCCCGCCGCCAAGGTTGCAGGAGCGGCGACCACGAAAGTTCCGACAATCACGAGTCCCGTTGAGACTGCCAAATCAGCGACAACCAGCCATGCTCCAGCTACTCGCAAAGGTGCAATGTTTGTAACCCACCGATAAGTTGACTGGACGACCACTGTAATGACCGGCGACACGCTTGTACCAACCGCCGTAACGTCGGATGCCGCGTTCTCTGACGCTTGCACAGTATTAGTCGTGACAGACGACAGAACTTGCAATGCCTGACTGATGCCTGTTGACGAGTCTCTCACCACCTCAAGAAAGCCGTCCCAGCTGTTCCACCATGAGTGCCCCGTCGGATCGATGTAGCTCACAGGGTCATCCCCCACATACGCATACCTGTTCAGGCTGAGAGGGACGTCCACGTCTCCCGAGTACGAGTCAGCCGTGACGAACCTCTGCAGCACAGGGTCGTAATACCTCGCACCCATGAGGTACAGCCCAGTGGCCTGGTCGTACCCAGACACCTGCGCCACCTGCATCCCGTCTCCGTAGACCATGTCGAGAGTCAGGTTGTCTTGGTGGAGGAGCGTGCTCCTCCGGTAAGCGTACAAATCCAGTCCCGGTCGGTATTTCCAAGACGCATGATATTTCATCTCTGAGATGAAGTGCAATTTCTCAGATGTCGTTCTTTGCCAACTCCCATCTTCTGAGTTGTTCCTCGGTTTCACTGAATAGGCACCAAGCATAGTCTCGCGCTTTGAGCATCATAGCCCTTCTCTGTGCGTCGATGTTACGCCCCTCGTTCGTCAAGCCAGTTTGCGGAGTCCAGGTCTGCTTGGGTGTCCAACCTACGTCTACGCTTCGAATGTCCGACTGTCCGTATCCCTCGGGAAATTCTAAGAAGTCCACCACGCTTCCGGCAGCGTAGTAGAATCTCCTGCCATC
Organism: Nitrososphaerales archaeon; assembly: GCA_030038395.1. GTDB lineage: Archaea > Thermoproteota > Nitrososphaeria > Nitrososphaerales > Gagatemarchaeaceae > UBA183. Next base: position 2,158 of record JASHOZ010000035.1, on the reverse strand, counting down.
ATTCATTATGACCGTAAAGTAATGATAATCACCTCCACCGAGATAAATCTCGTCAGCGAATGATGGAGGCATTTGGCACTCGCTTGGCTTCACTTCGGCGACCTTACGAATGTCTACGAAAGACCTAGCCAAGCTTGCGCCCCATTTGTATAGGAAAGCATGATACCCCCAGAACAGAACGCATCTCACTCTCGACTTGTCGTCTAATACTGCTTCCGCTGGGACGTACGGCATGAATTCGAATGGGTAGTTAGAACTCGGCAAGCTTTGCAGTTTCCTCCTTAGGCCAAGTGGAGTGACTGGTGGCGGCCTTCTCAGGAAGGCTGGGAGCCCAAGGTCTTCCGTGCTATGAAATGACACCTAGAGCCCCCCAAACGACACTCCCACTGAACAGGTAATACTGCGTAATGCCTCCAATCGTCTCTCCTACGAACATTATTGAACCCTCAGAAATGTATGCGTTGACCACAAACTGTGCGGTGTTTCCAGTGGGCAAACCTAGCAATGCGTGTGCATCTGCACCATCTTCGAAGTTTACGTCAGTGAAGAAGCGGCCCAACTCCAATAGCTTTCAGTGAGGACCTGGCGTTCCATCAGGCGGGAAGAGGACCATGCGACATCGTTCTCTGTAGTGCGCCACCCAGGAGACGGGGGTGTAACCACCGTCTAGTACATCCTGCCTTCTTTCTTGATTCTGACTGGCAACCCTATTCCTCCCAAGTGGGGAACCACTTCGCATAGCCATCAAGCTCACCACGCTCCATCGTGAAGAACGGATGACCAGGCTCGAAGTCGCTGGGACCAATATCGATTACTGGCATCCCCGACGAAATGAGTGATCTGATCCACAAGCGATTCTGGTCCATGACAAGTTGACTATCTCCAACCGCCACACGAGCTTACCATTCGGGGCGCCCGAAGAGGTCCTCGGAGTCCCAGTAGCACTGGTGTCTTCCTACCACTCATCACTTTCTGACCGGCTTATACCGAGTCCAGTCTTCAACGTATTTCATCAAAACTTCCTTCCTTCCTTCCACAACGAAGTCGATTAACTTGTCTCTGTCGCCGTGCAGTGCGATATCCCGGGACGAGGCGGGCCTGAAGAGTCGGCACACTCTCACAAGCTCTTCCAGTGACAGCCCCCTTAGGCGAGACCTGACTTTCTCGTCGTCTACATTCTTGTCGAACAGTCCTAGAATCTCGGGAGGACGAGTAATCGTCCCTGTTATTCGCGCAAACCAATTCCCCTTCATCATCTCAACAGTGGCTTCGGCTTCGAACTCGTCATCATAGACAATAATGTGCATGCCTTCGCTAAGTTTGGCGTTCTGTAGGCGAAGGTCCACGAGTGATCCCCTGAAGCCGAGGGGAAGACGTGTTCCTTGGAGCGCGCTGAAGTCGGCCCAAACACGAATCATGGAACACCTACCCAGGGATTAGGCGTTCTCGTGAACAGCGTACTTAGCTGTTGCGTCCCGCCGGGGCCCAGGGTGATTGAAACGTGGAATGGGTTCACCTGATCCGGTGTACCGTCTATGATGGGTGTTGGTATCACGTCGCCTCCGATAGCTCTGACTTCACCGGCGGTCGTGACCCCTATCTGTAGGTTCTTGACACCCTCGGCTAACCCATCGATGGTTATGCCATTTGCAGAGTTCGCTGAGATACCTCCCTCCGTGCCAAGGTTAGCTTCGAGGGTCTCGGGTTGGTTGAGGCCCCCTCTGACGACAAAGGCGTCATCCGAGAGGGACCCGGAGGGAAAAGTGCCCGAAGATTCTTGGGCAGCATCTGTCCCGAAGTTCTCCCCGAATTCTGCGTCGCCTATCGCATACGACACCGCGATAACTAGCTGCCCATCCACCCCTCCCACTCAGTGTGCCAAATCTTGGGCGCGGCCACCAGTACTGCTAGGCAAATCATAGCTGTGGCCAATCCATTCAGGTCAGCCAAGAAGATGGTCTTCAAAGCAACAAACGCAAGAAAAATCAAAGCTAGCAAGTAGAGCAAATGGACTGCATGTTGCCTGCGAGTCCTGCCCAACTACTCCGTCCCCTTAGAACCGCGAATCGCGACTGCAGCCGAGACCCCCACGGTGGACTTCATGTAGACTCTTCCAGACCAGCAAAGAAGCCGATGACCCAGTGCTCGGCAGCACCTT
>JASHOZ010000034.1 GCA_030038395.1 Nitrososphaerales archaeon | reverse complement strand
TCACTTCGAGGCCCTTCACCTGGCAGAGCCTGTCGATCACCTCCTCCGTCAGGCCGTCGGCGAAATACTCATCGTTGGGGTCGGGACTGAGATTCACAAACGGGAGGACGGCGACTCTGTTCTTGGGAAGGGCAGCACTTGGCCCCTCACTCCTCGGCGGTGCCCCGAGAGCCGTCACCCTGAACACCTCGACGGGGGTGGTCACGTTCTTGAGGTGGGGGGTCCCGATCGGTTCGAAGCCGCACTCCACTTTGTTGACCACGCTGTGATAGACCTGCGACGTCAGACAGATGCCTCCCGGAAGCGCGAGCGACTCGACCCTCGACGCTATGTTCACCGCGTCCCCGCTCACGTTGCCTTCGCTGTGAACGACGTCCCCAAGGTGCAAGCCGATCCTGACGAGAATCCTTGTCTCCTCGCCGCGCCTCTCGTTGAGCTCCTTGAGCATCGACTGTATGGCGACTGAGCAGTTCACGGCTTCCAGCGCGTTGGAGAACTCGACGAGGAAGCCGTCACCCATGGTGTTGATCTCCTTCCCGCGATACTCACGGAAGATGGGCCGAAGGAGGCGGCGGTGCTCGTCCAGGAGCCTCAGGGCAAGAGCTTCGTTCTTCTCAGAGAGGGAGGTGTAACCGACGATGTCGGTGAACATTATGACAGCGAGTCTCCTTCCAAGTGACAATTGTCTTGAAGAGTGCACGGAGAAAGGGCCGACAATAAATCGTTTGCCGACGGGTGGCGCTCCTCACTCTTGCGAGCTAGGCTGTCGGCACGACTTCCTGTCAGACCATTTCGCGGGAAGCGTCTTTTATAGCGAGTCTTCAGAGAACGGAGGGAGGTGCCACTGTTCGGGGTGACGATAGACTACCTTGCCGTCATTGCCGCAGCTGCCGTTTCATTTGTCATCGGCATCATCTGGTACGCCCCGCCTCTGTTGGGAAGGTATTGGATTGAGGAAAGCAAGCAGGGCAACACCGCCAGGGCCGGACTGGGGAGGACCCTCGGAAGCGCGGTCGTATCTTCACTTCTGATCGCGCTTGCCTTGGACGTTGTCCTGGTGGGCCTCAGACTGTCGACCTGGACATCCGCGCTTGAACTTGCGGCTCTCGTATGGGCAGGGTTCTACTTCACAAAGGAGTTCACATCGATGATCTCGGGCGACAAGCCGACGAAGGTGTTTGCCAGCATCGCCCTACATGATGCCATTATGCTCGTACTCATGACGGCCGTCCTCTTCGCGCTGAACTGAGCCGCTTCGACCGACTCGGCGCACACGCCTCGCTTGGACTTCGGTTCCCCGTTTAGCCCTTATATGTTCAGACGAAGGCTACACGGCTCCTAACTGGGGACTCCGGGCTGGCTAATACCACAGAGGTTTCTTGAGCTTCACTCTACAGGATCGGCGCCGTTCTCCTCCCCTTTGGCGGGCCTCTTTGCCCTGCTCAGCCAGATAGTCGTAGTGTACCTGGATTACCAGCCGTATCCTCAGCCTGCGTCCGTACCTGACGGGTTCACCACCGGCTGGGTAAGGTACATCGACTTCGTAGGGTCCCACGCCTCTGCCTACAATGCCGAGTTCGTTCTATTGGGCCTCGCCGCTTTGGCACTCCTTCCTGGGGCCATCGCCCTGCTCGTCAGCCTCCGCAAGGTCGACATCGGCTTCTCGGTAATAGGGACGGCCTTCCTGGTCGTTGGGGTCGTGTTCGCGGTCATCGAGTCGGTCGACTTCTTCACCGTAACTCAGGCGGCCTCAGCATGGGACAGCGGGTGCACAGCGTGTGGAATCTACCCTCTCCAAGAGTCATTTGGAGCCAGCACGTCTTCAAGTGCACAACAGGTCGCCGGCCTGCTCCTTCTGGCGGGGATTCTCGTCCTGAGCGTTACGATGCTGAGGGGGACCGTGTTCAGCAGGTTCTCGGGAGTCTTCGGAGTGGTCACAGTCCTGTACGGTCTGGTCGTCAGCTTCGCGACCTCAGGCGGAACCGATTCCGACATTGCGACCGCAGTCACATACGTCCTGCTCACATTATGGGCCGTCTCGCTCGCGCCTAGACTCCTGGGGCTCGCGAGAGCCGAGGCCGGCACTCCCGTCTGAAAGACCAGAGCCCCACAGGAACGCTGCCGCGTGCTTTCGATAGTTGCTTCGACCGTCACTGACGAGGAGTGCGACAATACTGTGCATTCAGTCGGGCCGTCCACTCTAGAGAATTCCGCCCAAAGTCTTCTTATGGGCGGCACACGTGATCCGACCTAGTCGTGCCCCTGACGTCCAAGCCCCTCGCCCCGGACACGTGGCCTGCGTTTGCCCGCCTCGTGGAGAAGCACAACGGGATCTTCGGTGGCTGTTGGTGCATCTCCTTCCACCTGGAGCCGGGAGAGAAGAGGCATGGAGCGGCGGCGTACAGGAAGATGAAGGAGGCGCTTGTCAGAGAAGGGCGGGCGCACGCCGCCCTTGTCTTCGACGGCAGGGAGGCCGTAGGCTGGTGCCAGTTCGGCCTCACCGCAGAGCTCCCGAACATCAGGAGCAAGAAGGCTTACGAAAGGGACCTGAGTGAGCTTCCTGACTGGCGCATCACCTGCTTCTTCATCGACAGGGAAAGGCGGGGCGAAGGGATTGCGAGCTTCGCCCTCCGCGAAGCCGTACGAGAGATAGCGCGGCTCGGAGGAGGGACGGTCGAAGCGTACCCAGAAGAGTATGGCGAGAAGGTCTCCAGTTCCTTCCTGTGCAGCGGGACACTTGGCATGTTCGAGAAGGCGGGGTTCGAGAAAAGGCGCAAGATCGCCATGCACAGGTGGGTCGTGGCTCGGCGAGTCCCCTCCGAAACAGCCGGCCGACGAGCGAAGTCGGACGTCAACACGGCGTCACGAGAGGTGGACGTCGCCCTTCGCGTCCACGACTAGACCCTGGATCTCCTCTCCGCTCGCCCCGTCGATCCAGACCGTCCTGTGCTTCTTCCCCAGCGCGAGCTCGACCTTGTAAACAGGATAGAAGAACTCCCTCAACCCAGCCAGGTCGTAGTCGTCCCTCAGGCCCTTGACCACCTCCCTTATCGCATCCTCTCCAATCGCTTTCTCTCTCTGCTTGCCGTCGGGAAGGCTCACCTCGCTCAGGCTCAGGGGCGCGTCGGCGAGTCCCATGTCCGGTATGCTCAGCGTCCTCTTGAACACCCTCACCCGTCCCATCGTCGAGGCCTTCACGAGCCTCCTGCGCTCCAGCTCGCGCAGCGCGTTCCTCGCCGAGGGGGTCGAAACGTCGGCTAGGTCTCCAACATCGACCGCACTGGAGTAGGAGCTCTCCGAGAGAGTCCTGAGCACGGCAACCTCCCTCGAGTCGAGCCCTGCCAGGCGCTCCAGCCCTTCCCGCAGGACCAGTCTCTTACCAAGCTCGACCCCCTTCAGACTCTTGGCATCCAGCACCGAGTAACGCCTCTCGTACCTCTTGCTGAGCAGCCCCCTCCTCAAGCCTACCTCAAGCTCGACGAGCCTCCAGAAAATCGGTTGAATGCTCCCTACCACTTCCTGCTGACCGAACATCCCGTAGGCTCTTAGTTTGCGGATCCTGGCGAGAGCGTCGTCGGGAGCGACCGCAAAGGGGATGCCCACCGAGGTCCTGGAGTCTCCTGCTTCCACGTCTGGCTTCGGTCGGAAATGCGAGACTTCGACTCGTGGTTCCCCCGAAGGGTCGGACGGTGAAGCCTCTTCGGCTCTTTCGGGCCCCTCAGACAGAGCTTCGGGCTCGGCGGGCACTCTGGTCAGCTTCAAAGGCTTGACCTCGCGCCCGACAAACTGAGGCGTGACCCCGCCGGGGCGTGTCTCCCTCTGCCTGATGTGGACGCGGCTCGCGCCCGTCGAGAAGCCCCCCATGGCATAGAAGTCGCCCGGCGCCAGCCCCGTGAGCTGCTTGGGCAGCGTCCTCTCGGGGAAGAACTGTGACACGGCCTCGAGGTCGTTCCTTATCACAAGCTTCCCGATCAGCTGGTTGCCGCACTGGCTCAGGATGTTCTTGTCGACGACCGAGGGCCGCTGCGTGCAGATCATGAGCCCCAGCCCTCGCTTTCGCCCCCGCCTTGCAATCTCGTCCAGTATAGGGAGGCGGTCGCCGACCTGCGGGATGAATTTGTCCGCCTCCTCGACTATGGTCAGGTAGGGGACACGTCTCTCTTCCACGACCTTGTAGAGCTCCGTCATGAAGCCGCCGATCTTCAGGCTGCGGTCCTTCGACTCCGAAACGTCGAGTATCAGGGGCGAGACGTCGGGCGCCTGCGCGGCGAGCTCCTTCTTGCTGAAACCCCCCCACTTCAGGTCCGCCTTCCCGTCGTCCGCCACCCAGATCATGTCGTACCGCTCCTTGAGGCCCGAGTACTCCCCCTCGGAGTCCACGATGGCGAAGGGGACGCCGTGCTTGCACAGCTCCTCGCACACCACGCCCACGGCGTAGCTCTTGCCGCTCCCACTGGCGCCTATTACGCAGGTGCGGCCCGTCACCACGAGATTGGCGTCAAGCGAGTACGGCTCCCCGTCCTCAGTTCCAATCATGAGGCGGGGCGCTTCGCCCTCCTTCAGGGTCGAGTCCGACAACTGGTCCGACCGGCTCGACTTCGAAGTCGAATATTAACAGTTAGAACCAGCGGCGTCCACGAGGTCCCGTCATCAGGCCCCAACCAAGGCGGGAGAGTTAGATTGGTATCACGTCGTCGAGGTCTTTGAAGTGGTTATCGCCCGTAACGACTTTCGCCCCCCTAGCTCTCGCCGTCGCCAGCACACATGAGTCTGCCATTCCCCATCCACTCACCCTCGACCTCCTGGCTGCGCTGATTCTCCCTGCGGCCTCGGCGATATCGTCATCCAAAGGGGCAATCGCCGTCTTGGCCCTAATGAACTTGAGCCGTTCTTTGGGGTCAATCCCCTCGCGTGCATACTTGTCGGTGAATTCAGCCACGACCAGGGCCGGAGTGATGGCATCGCCTTTCTCTATGTACGGTCTCGCCTTCTCCGCCCTCGCGGACCCCGCGAAGTACTCGATCCACGCAAAGGTGTCGATTACCTCCAAGAGTGTTCCCTCTGAAACTCTTCGTGCTCTCGTCGCGTCAGTCTGACGCGCCTGTGTCTGTCGACGCCGAACATGCTCTGAGGAGTTCCTTCAGAACTCTCTATCAGAGAATTTATCGTCTGGTCCAAGCTGTCGGCGTGTCGCGCCTTCATTATCCTCTTCAGCTTCTCCAACGTCGTCTCCTTCACCGCGATCGTTGTCATCTTCGACAGCTATAGGATATAGACTATGATATACGGTTTGCCGGTCGAAACGGGGCTCCGCTTCGCGGTCGAGTCAGAGCTCGCTTCTCGTCTACCGCTCTCTCCACTCGAAGAACCTCACCGCGAGCCCGAAGAACACCGCGGACACCACGAGCATCACGGCGAGGTCGAAGAGCGCGCTCCCAAGGTTGGTGTAGATCATCACGTTGGTCAGCCCCTGGATTACGTAGTAGAGGGGGAGTACGCGTGCGATGCTCTGCAGGTACGCCGGCATCGACTGCACCGGGAAGAACGTCCCCGAGAGGAACATCATCGGGAACGTGACTAGGTTTCCGACGACGGCAGCTGACTCGGGTGAGTTCGATGCGGTTCCCACGAGCATCCCGAGCGAGACGAACATCAGCGGCCCGACCAGAAGGAATGGGAGCACTCCGAGCGAGAGAGTGAACTGCGCCCCGAAAAGCGCCACGCCTGCGACGACCATGAGGACGAAGGAGATTAGCGTCATGAAGACGTACCACAGGATCTTCGACAGCAGCCACTCGGTCTTGGTCAGGGGCGTGAGCGAGAGCGCCTTGAAGATCTTGTCGCGCTTGTAGGTGGAGCTGACGTTGACGAGGGCGAACATCGGGCTCGTCAATACCGCGAACCCTATCAGCCCTGGAACGAGGAAGTCGATGTACTTGTACGACTTCGAAGCGATGCTCTGCGCCTGGAAGCTCAGGACGGCGGTCCCATTCGCCCTGTGGAGGTTGAACGAGTTCAGCACCGACGCCGTTATCCCTTCGACTATCCCGCTGGTCGACGAGGCGGGGTTGCCGTAGAGCGTCACGTTAACAGGAACGGGCGGGTCCGAGGAGTAGTCAACACTGAACCCCGCGGGGATCAGGATACCTTCGGACGCCGAGTGCGAACTCAGGTACTGCGAGAAGTTGTCGCTCGCAGGAACGGGGACGAGGGTTATCGCCGTCGTGCTGTTGAGCGCGGCGATGAACTGAGTGCTGACCGGCCCGTTGTCGAGGTTCTGGACGTACACTGTCGTCGCCCCGCCGCCCCCCGAGAAGATCGCCCCGAAGAGGACGATCAGTATGATAGGGAAGACGAGAGTGAAGAAGAGCCCTTCCCTGCTGCGCACGTACCCCTTCCCGAAGACCGACAGGTCGGCCAGGGTCCTCCGGATGCTCAGCATGCCTTCACGCCTTCCCTCCTGTGCTGATCCCGTTCTCAGACTCTTCGCCGACCATCCGCACGAAGATGTCCTCCAGGCTGTCCCTCATGGTGGTCAGCTCCGACCACTCCATCCCTGACTGCGAGATCGCCTCAAGCGCCGCGAGAGCGTCCTCCTTCCTCGCAAGCAGCACGGTGACCCTGCCGGACTCGTAATCGACCTTCAGCTTCGTGTTCGCCCTGACGTAGCCTGCCAGGGCGGAACTCCCGCGCACGCTCATCCTCTCTCCCGAGCCGTACTTCGCGATTATCTCCTCGGGCGTCCCACTCGCGATTATCTTCCCGTGGTTCATTATCGCCACCGTGTCGGCCAGCTCCTCGGCCTCCTCAAGGTAGTGGGTCGTCAGGAGCACCCCCCTCCCCTCCTTCTTCAGACCTCTGATCACGTCCCACACGGCCCTTCTGGCCTGCGGGTCGAGGCCGGTCGTCGGCTCGTCGAGGAAGACGAGCTCGGGGTCGTTGACCAGTGACAGGGCCATCCCCATCTTCTGCCTCTGCCCCCCCGAGAGGTGCAGGAAGTAGGTGCTCGCGGCCTCGTCGAGCAGGACATCCTTCAATATCTCGTCGGCGTCGACCTTCGCTCCGAAGAGGGCCGCATAATACTCCACGGCTTCCCTTGGAGTAGGATAGTCGAAGAACTTGAACCCCTGCGGTATGACGCCTATCCTCTTGTGCAGTTCGTACCCGTTAGACCATGGGTCAAGGCCGAGGACGCTGACCTTCCCTCCATCCTTATTCCTCAACCCTTCGAGTATCTCTATCGTCGTCGTCTTCCCGGCGCCGTTGGGGCCGAGGAGAGAGAAGACCTCCCCCTTCTGCACGTTGAAGGAGATCCCGTCCACGGCATGGAGGCTCCCGTACGACTTCGCCAGGGAGTCGACCGATATCGCGCTAGAGTCCGACACTTCGTGAAAGCTCCGAGTCACGCCGCTTTGGGCGTCGAGATAACCTTGGTGGTTCGCTCCCCAGGCGATGCACCCTCAGACCTTCGGGAGCTGCGGCAGGACCAACCCTATGCGCAGAGCGCACGACACATGATACTTCCTATAGCCAGATCCGTCCTTCGCGATGAACGGGTAGTCCGTGATGAGCCTCGCGCATGCATCGCACGGAGTAGGGAGCCGTGCCGACCTGTTGCTCCCGTTCTTGACCAGGGCGACAGAGCGGCTCGGCAGGGACAACCCTAGGAACGCGGCCCTCTCGAACCGGATTTCGTGAGTGTGGTGGTGCCCGCGTGATTCCCTTGCCGCGCCCGCCGCGCTTTGGTTCTTCGGCACAGAAGACTCTGGGAAGGATAGAACGTATTCGTCCCAATTATACCTTGCCGAAGAGTTCCGGGGAGTCGACGTTTGACTATGCTTTCTCTATAGGCCCCCCGGTAAGGCACGCCACCTGAGAAGGAACCATGCGGGACAAAGAACGACCCAGCGAAGAGGCAGGGTCGCTCTCGACTCCGGCTAGGGTGAACTAAGGCGAGTGTCTCGGACTCGTGACAGACCGCATGCGGCGATGGTCATCATGAGACTGTTGTCTGACAATCGCTCTCATTCTCGTCCTGCTGCCGAACATCTCCTTCACCTGCTTCTCCGTCATGGCGACCACGATGGTCGTCGGTTTGCCTTCCCAGCTGCTTTCGACCTCCAGCAAGCGGATCCCTGGAGTCAGCCGATGCGCGATGTCGCCGAAGTCCTCCATACTGAGCTCGCCCATCAGAAAGGTCACCGGAAAGCCCTCTGAGATGTCTTCCACAAACAGCCGCCCTCCCGTCCTCCTGTTTCTGTACGAGTCCATCTCCATCTCTTCGTCCGTCCCCTGGAACTCCCACCCTTCGCCCGTGAGGAGCTCACCGACCTTGGCGCCAGCCACCGCTATCTTGAACACGTCATAGTCCTCCAAGGTGAATGCTCTCATTGATTTCTGTTTGATATATCTCTGTATCCGGCCACAGCCGCGACGCGGACGCTCCGTCTCAAAGCGCCCCATGTAGCAAGAAACCGCCCTTGTAGAAGCCGCCACAGAGCCGAGGGCGCGCCCCACCATCTCCCCTGCCGCAACCACTTGCAAGAACCTTCAAATCGCGACCGCTTACGACTTCGTACATGAAATCCTATTCCGTTCACTTCGGCTTCAGCCAGCACTTTGACTTCACCGCCCAACAGGCGTTCGCGTGGTGCACCGACTACGCGCCAGGCGATCTGAATCTGATGGGCGAAAGGGGGACGAGGAGTGTCAGGCGCATCAACGAAGATACCTTCGTCCTGACCGACGAGTACGTTAGAGAGGAAGGCAATGTCATCAAAGAGAAAGCAGTCCGAATCTATCCCGAGCGCCTGTGCTGGACCAACACCAGGATAAGCAAGAACGGGATGCTCTCGCAGTTCCTCTACCAGATAGTACCCGAAAAAGGAGGCTCTCGGCTAGAGTTCACGGGTGCGCAGATCTTCGACGGCAGAAGGCCAACCCCCAAGAAGCTAGCAGCGATCGCGAAGCAGTTGACAAAAGAGGACTCGGCCAGCTGGCGAAACCTGGCGAAGGCGATGGCAGAAGACCTCACACAGCCGCGGAGACGCTGAGGGCGTCTACGGACACCTGCGAGCCGCTGGGCTGTTTTGCCAGTCGGAACCCGGCCCATGTGTCATCACTGCACGGACGCCGTCCCGTCTATTTTGCAGTGGAAGTAGCCGTTCCGTCATTGGTGACGCGCGTGCGCTCGCACCCAAGGGGACCGGGCAACTGGCATACCGCTTAAGAGCGTCATGGAGCGTCGTTAATCCTTCGACTGAACATCGACAGGTTTGAGAATCAGGACTCTTCATCATCCTGAATCGGTCGTGTGGGCCTTTCGCGAATCCTTGGCCGTTCCTTTCGGCTTGGCGGTTACTTTCGGGATGGTTCGGCGTTGACTCAGTGGGGGGTCCTCAAGTTAGTAGCCAGGAAAGTGCGGTGGCCCTCCCCGTCGCCAGCGTCGTGACTCAGCACCGCCGTGTCAGGAACAGCCGTTCTGATCATCGAAGAGAGGGGACCGCGCCCTTTTGCTTAAGTAGCGACCCCATTCAGGATACTGCGAACCGATCACTTGTCGAGGCTGCGGACCTGGTACAAGATCCTCAACGGCACCTACGACATGCACTCCGAGCCCGTGCAGGGGCTCGACGCGTTCAGCAGATGGCTGATAGCAACGCGCTCTGTCGTCTTCGTCATGACGGTCAACTCCGCGATAATCGGGGCACTCCTCTACATCCTGTACGCCGGCTTCAGCGTCTCCCTGCTCCTCCCATTCGCCCTCGTGGTCATCGGTCTCGTGTCCGCTCACGCGGCGAGCAACCTCTTCAACGACTATTGGGACGCCAAGCACGGGATCGACACGAGCAAAGACTACTTCCGGCCTGCCTACATGCCCCACCCGTCGCTTTCTGGGATGATGACTTCCCGGAGCCTGGTCTCCCTCGGGTTCGCGCAGCTGGCGGCGATGGTACTCGTGGCCGCGTACTTCGTCGAGCTGAGAGGCCCGGTGGTCCTGGTCTTTGCAGGCCTCGGCGTGCTCTGTCTCATGCTTTACGCCGGCGGACCACTTCCCCTGAAGCGCGTCGGCCTCGGTGAGCCGACCGTCTTCGTCGTCTGGGGGCCGCTGATGGTGGGCGGGACCTTCTATGTCCTCGCTGGGACCCTCCCGGCCTGGGTGCTGGTCGCCTCCATCCCTTACGCCGTGAGCGTAACGACCGTCCTGTTCGGCAAGCACATCGACAAGATCGAGTACGACACCAAGCTGGGGGTGAAGACCGTCCCGGTACTTCTGGGTGAGCAGGCGACCAAGGCGGCACTGAAGGCTCTGATCGTCATCGCATATGCGACGGTCGTTGGGTTGGTCGCCCTGAGGTTCCTCCCCGTGTGGTCCCTCGTTTCGCTCCTCGCCCTCCCACGCGCACGGCAGCTCTTCCACACGCTGTCGGAACCGAGGCCGAAGGAGGCGCCGCCCGGCGCGATAATGTGGCCAATCTGGTACCTTGGGTACGTCTTCAGCCACAACAGGCGGTTCGGGGCGCTGTATGTGGTCGGGCTCGTACTGAGCGTCCTGCTGCCAGTCTACGTCTGAGCCGAGTCTGGGCTGGAGAGCGCTTCTACTCCGACGGCGGTGTGGGCCGTTCTCCGACACGGTGCTGATGAGCGACCGCTCTTCTGCACCGTTATAACCGCAGCCGGCAATGCCGGCGCGACCACTTGGAGTCGCAACCCGCCCCACTAGATCGTCCGACTGGTCCGATGGGACTGGAGGGCCATCAGATGCGCGCCCTTCTCGCAATGGTCGGTGTCGCCCTCCTTCTCAACTACGTCGAGACGATGATCGTGCCAGGAATCCCGACGATTCAGAAGGACTTCAACACCTCCTCCAGCGTGGTCGCATGGGTCACGTCGGCGTTCCTCATCGTGGGCAGCGCCGTGGCGCCGCTCTTCGGGAGGCTGGGAGACAGCCGCGGCAAGAAGCGCATGTTCCTCCTCGCCCTCGGCTTCTACACCTTCGGCGTCGGTCTCGGCGGCTTCTCGCCTTCAGTATACTTCCTCATCGCCGCGCGGGCGATTCAGGGGATCGGGTTCGCGATCGTCCCGCTCTCTCTTGCGATAATAGCAGAGACCTTCCCCCGGGAGAGAATCTCGACCGCACAGGGCGTCATCAGCGCCACGTTTGCGATTGGAGCGGCCGCGGGCTTGGTGATCGGCGCGTACATCGTGCAGGACGTGGGGTGGCAGTGGGCATTCCACTCTGCCTTCATCCTGAGCATCGTCCTATTCGTACTGGTGGCGCGATTCCTCCCTTCAGGGCACCCGGGCAACAGGCAGAAGGTCAATTTCGCGACGACCTTCCTCCTGATGGCCGGCGTCTCGCTCCTGCTGCTATACCTTACGGAGGCGCCCTTCCAGGGGTGGCTATCACCTTACGACCTGACGGCCCTGGCCGCGGGGGTGCTGACCACGTTGGCATTCTTCGTCGTGGAAGCGAGAATCTCCAACCCTCTGATCCAGCTGGGCCTCTTGAAGATACGGAACGTCCTGGTGGCCAACCTGATCGGCATAATATCGGGGGGTGCGATGTTCCTGCTCTTCTGGGCTGTCATCTACTACACCGAGTCTCCCGTCCCGTTTGGCCTCGGCTTGGACACGATTGCCGCCGGGCTCACGCTCGCCCCGGCCACCGTCCTCATGCTCGTCGCGGGGCCCGCGCTCGGCAGGCTGGTCAAGAGGAACGGGCCGAAGCCGACAATCCTTCTGGGCGCCGGAATCTCTCTCGTCGGACTGGTCCTCTTTCTCGCGTACAGGTCGACGTCGACTGACGTCACCATAGACACAGCCATCTCACTCCTCGGAGCCATCTCGATCATCATCCCGATCGTGAACATGGTCAGCATATCCCTCCCGAAGGAGACGGTGGGGACGGGGCTGGGGCTGAACACGATGTTGCGGAACATAGGAGGCGCCGTGGGACCCGTGATAGCCACGACCATCATGAGCACGTACTACATACAACCGGCAGGCTCGCCCGTCACATTCCCCACATCGGCGGCATTCAACTACATCTTCTACACGGGAATGGCGTTCATGGCGGTAGGAGTCATCGTGGCGCTGACGGCGAAGAACTACACGTTCAGGGAGTAGGCCGGATGGCGAATAGGGAGCAGGTCGCCCCGTTCGGGGTGGCACGCAAACAGATTAATCCCACGACGCCGCTACAGCCGACAGGCATGACGCAAGCGCCAGGATGGGCCTGAGCTTGGCCTCGATACCCAGCCAGTTCGCGCACCTTCTCGACGGCCTCCCGACGTGGCCCCTCTTTCTCGTGCTTCTGATAGCATCCCTGCTCCTCATCTTCGCCGGGCGAAAGGTGGTCAAGGCCCTCGCATTCGTTGTAGTGGGACTGATCGGGGCTTCGGTTGGCGGAGCCCTGGCTGCACAGTACCTGAGCAGCCTCGGGTGGCTGGGTAGCCTCCTTGGGCTCCTCATCGGCTTCTTCGCGGGCGGCCTAATCGGGCTCCTTCTCCTCCGCTTCGGGATCGGTTTCGCGGTCGGCTACGCAGCCTATCTGTTGACGCTCGACGTGGTCTCGAGTTCAGTCACGGCCTTCGTGGTGGGCTTCGTCTTCTTCATCGTCGGAGTCGTCTTGTACAACAAGATACTGACCGTGGTCACGGCAGTCGCGGGCGGCTTTCTCCTGTACGACGCCCTAAGCTTCTACGTGGACCCTGCGGTCGCCGGCGTCGTGGCACTGGTGGTCACGGCCATCGGCATCTGGTACGACTTCTCTCACGAAGGGCGGTCGCATCAGGCTCGCCTCCAGTCGACCTACTGACGCGTCCGATAGCGACATGCTCAAGGAGCCCGCCTCAGCTTATCTGGCCAGGTTCTCTTAGGACGCTCGGGAGTGAGGATGCGGGACCGGGGCACGACAGCAGTCTTGTTGGTAGACCTCGCGGCGACGCTGGCAGCTGTCGCCTTCGCTGCTGTCTACACTCATGAGAACCTGCTTGTCTTCGCGCCCGTGCTACTCGTGACGCTCTTCGTGTCGGTCCTCGTGGCCGTACTAGTCAGGGGGCCGGAGAGGGACCGCTCGTCCCCTAGTCGTGATACTTCTTCTCGCCGGCCCTGACCGCTACCGCGAGCCAGTTCTCCCTGGGAGGAAGCGGGCACACATAGGAGTCGCTGTAGGCACAGTACGGGTTGTAGGCGTAGTTGAAGTCCACCGCGTATCTATCGTCGTGCTCGACCTCCATGTCGAGATACCGCGCGGCGCCGTAGCTCTCCTTCCCCGACGTCGCGTCCCTGAACGGGACGAACAGGTTCGTCTCTTCTCTCTCTGCCGACTGGTATGCAGCAACGCGTACCATCTCCCCTGTGATAGCGAGTTCGAACGAGCCGACAGTGTTGAAGAGCTGGCGCGTCCCCTTGCTCGTGGTCATCACGACCGTCTGTGGCGAGGGGCTCCTGCGCAGCTCGGCCTCCACTCTGAAGTCCGGGTCTGGGTCGAAGTACTTCAGGCCCGCGAAGCCGCCGCCATTAAACGGCGACCCGTGCTCTGCCCGGAAGAACTCGTCCTTCCTCTCCCTGAACTTCAGAAGTGCGCGTCTCCACGTCACGATGTCCTCGGCGTTCGATGCCCTTCTCCTTCCTTCACCTGTCAGTGGCGTGCGGGTGCAGTCTCTGTCCCCAGTCCACGAGCGCGAGGACTAGCTCGCGAACACGCTCCCTGAGCCTGTCGTCGACAAGCTTCATGGAGGCGTCGAACTTCTCCTGGGCCCTCGAGACCAGCAGCTGGGGTTCGTTCATCGGGTACAGATTCACGTCCAGCATTATCTGCCGCAGGGCGAGCTGGGCCCTTGCGCCCCCCCTAAGCGATGTGGAGGCACTGAACATGGCGGCAGGCTTCCCGTCCCACGTATTGTCCGTCTCCGGCCTGTTCCCCCACTCAATCGTGTTCTTCGTCAGCGCCGTCACGGAGTAGTTATGCTCCGGGACGGCGAAGAGGACCGCGTCCGACCTCCTGATGGCCTCCTTCAGCCTTCTTACCCCGTCCGGAGGATCCATCTCGAGGTCCTGGTTGAAAATAGGGAGATCTGAAGCGTCGAATATCTCCATCTCGACGCCCGGCGGTACGAGTTCCTTGGCCACCCTGAGCAAAGCTGTGTTGAGTGAGGTCTTGCGGGCGCTCCCTGAGAGTCCAAGTATGCTGAAAGGCGCTGCCCCATGCGGAGGCTTCTCGGTCATCTGGCTCTCCATCGCCACCAGTTCAGGCGACTTCACAGCCCAGTTATCAATCTAGCTCGACCCTCAGCGTTCGCCTGACCGACATGATTATACCCGAACACGCCAAAACTCGCCTGAATTGAGCGTCGGCGAGCGGTCCCTCGCGGCCATCATGTTTACCGACATAGTCGGCTATACCCGGCTGTCGCAGGCCAACGAGCCGCTCACACTCGACCTCCTCGAAGAGCATAGGAGGCTCTTGCGCCCACTCTTTCCCGCTCATGGCGGTACCGAGGTCAAGACGATGGGCGACGCCTTCCTGGTGGAATTCAGGAGCACACTCGAAGCCGTCCTCTGCGCAGTCGAGATTCAGGCCAGGCTCAGGGAGCGAAACCTGGCGGCCCCTCCGCACCGCAGGCTGGAGCTCAGGATAGGGATTCACGTCGGCGACGTGCTCCACGTTCAGGGCGACGTCCAGGGCGACGCTGTGAACGTGGCCTCCAGGATTGAGCCGCTTGCGGAGGCCGGCGGGGTCTGCGTCTCGCAGCAAGTGTACGACAGCGTCAGGAACAAGCCAGATCTCAAGTTCGAGAAGATGGGCGAGGTAGAGCTAAAGAACGTCGAGTTCCCGCTCGGGGTCTACAAGGTCATGATGCCCTGGAAGGAAGACCAGAAGGATGCGGGCCCTGCGCCGCGGGAGCGACTTGCAGTCCTTCCGTTCGTCAACATGAGCCCAGACCCTAACGACGAGTACTTCGCCGACGGGCTGACGGAGGAGTTGATCTCCAAGCTTTCGGAGGTCGGGAGCCTGAAGGTCATCGCAAGGACCTCCGTGATGAACTACAAGAGGAAGGAGAAGAAGGTCTCAGAAATCGGAAGGGAGCTCAGCGTGGGGAGCGTCATCGAGGGGAGCGTGCGCAAGTCTGGGAACAAGATCCGGGTGGCCGTCCAGCTGATCGACGCGAAGAGCGAGGAGCACCTGTGGGCTTCGAACTACGACAACCAGCTCGACGACATCTTCGCGATTCAGAGCGACATCGCCTCGAAGGTAGCCGACTCGATCACCAGCGGAGTCCTCCGCGGACAGGTGAGTGAGACGGTCGACACTGACGCCTACGTCGCCTACGTGAGAGCGGTGCAGCTCCTCCACATGGAGGACGAGCCCAGTCTCAGGCAGGCCGTCACGCTGTTCGAGAAGGCGATTACCCGCGATTCGAAGTTCGCACGCGCCTATGCAGGTCTCTCTCGCGCCTGGGCCCGGCTCGCGCTGGGGTTCGAGGACTTCGAGACGGCGGTCGCCAAGTCAGACGCGGAGGCTAGGAAGGCGGTCGCCTTGGGCCCCGACTCTGCAGAGGCCCATGCGGCCCTGTCGTTCGTCTGCAGCCTGGAAGACAGGTTCGAAGAGGAGCTGTCGGAGGCGACGGCCGCGATTAGGATCAACCCGAGCCTCGCGGAAGGCTACGTGTCCCTCGGTCTCTACCACTCCTCGCTGGGGCACTTGGAGGAGGGGTACCAGGCGTATCGGAAGGCTTACGAGCTCGACCCGCTCTCTTGGATTAACTACTTCGTCGACGTCACGCGGCTCACGGGGAGAGAAGCTGAGGCGCGCAGCGTGCTCGAGAGGTGGAAGGGCCTCTACCCGAGGAGTCCGGGGACCTACGCGGCGTTCGCCGGCTTCTACCTGCTGGGGGGAGACCTCGCCGAGGCGCAAAGGGCACTCGACTTGGGCTTCGAGATAGAACCGAAGGAAATCACGCTCCTTGCACTGCAAGGCGTTGTCTATGCCCTGACGGGTCGCCGAGAGGACGCGGAACGGACGCTCGGCGCCGCTCAGCAGGATGAGATTGAGGTCGCGCGCCTGTACTCGCAGGCCTTGATCTACTCTGCCCTCGGGGACGTGGACAACGCATTCAAGGCGCTGATGAGGCAGGCCGAGACGCACTCCTGGCACGCCCTGCTCAAGTCGCTACCTGTCTTCGACTCGGTCCGCAAGGACCCGCGTTTCCCCGACTTCTGCCGTAAGGTCGGTCTGCCTCCATAGGTGGCGGTCTTGAGCGGCGACGGGGCCGGCAGCGCCCTACTGTTCGTGGTCCACAAGCACCAAGCGACCAGGCTGCACTATGACTTCAGGCTCGAGATCGGCGGCGTGATGCCTTCCTGGTCGATCCCCAAGGGCCCGACCCTCGACAGCAGCCTGAAACGCCTCGCAATGCCGACATCGGACCACGACCTCGAGTACAGGAGCTTCGAGGGCGTCATCCCGGGCGGGAGGTACGGCAGTGGCGCGGTGATGATTTGGGACGAAGGGAGCTACGTCCCTGAGGTCGAGGTGAGCAGGGGGGTGAGGAAAGCGACGACCACAAGGGGGGAAGCTGAGAGGGTCGCGGCCGAAAGCATGAAGGAAGGCAACCTCAAGTTCGCCCTCTTCGGCAAAAAGCTCAGAGGGTCGTTCGCCCTTGTAAGGACCGCGGGCTTCGGGGGGAAGGAGTCGTGGCTGCTGATCAAGCACGCTGACGAGTACTCGCAGAAGGGGTACGACGCAGGCGACTACGACTTCTCTGCTGTGAGCGGGAGAACGCTGGCGGAGATCGCAGGCCAGACAGAACTCGGCACGCGGCCCGAATCCAGCGACGCCAAGCTGTGAGAATGTGCGCTGACCTTCTACGAGTAGCCGCTGACGACGTGCCTCATCGCCTCCAGCGGGAGGGCGCCGTTGCAGAGCAGCGCATCGTGGAACTTCCTGATGTCGAACCTCCCTCCCAATCTCGTCTTCGCCTCCTGGCGGAGGCGGAGCATATCGAGCTGCCCGGTCTTGTACGCTAGCGCCTGACCCGGCCAGGTGATGTACCTGTCCACCTCGTTCACGATGTTGTTCTTCGCGAGCGCCGAGTTGTCGAGCATGTAGTCGATCGCCTGCTCGCGCGTCCACCCCATCGCATGCATCCCGGTGTCCACGACGAGCCTGCAGGCGCGCCACGAGTCGTACGACAGGACCCCGAGCCTGTCGAGGTCGGAGGAGTAGAGCCCCATCTCGTCGGAGAGCCTCTCCGAGTACAGCCCCCATCCTTCGATGAAAGCGGTGACGCCGCTGTTCTTCCTGAACTCGGGCACCCCTTCGAGCTCCTGTGCGATGGCGATCTGCAGGTGGTGCCCAGGGATCGACTCGTGGTACGCGAGCGCCTCTGCCTCGTACCTAGGGCGCGTCTCGGGTGCGAAGGTGTTGATGTAGTACTGCCCTGGCCTAGAGCCGTCGGCGGCCGGCTGCCGGTAGTACGCGATCGTCGAGTGCTTCTCTTCGTGCTCCCCCATCCGAACCACTTCGCAGTCGGCTTTCGGGAGGCGGCCGAACCACTTGGGTATCGCCCCCTTCGCTTTTGCGAGCGCGGACTCTGCCTTCGCCGCGACTTCGTCCCTGCTTGAAAAATACAGATCGGGGTCTGTCCTCAGCTTGTTGAGCGTCTGCTTCCTGTCTTTGAGCCCGAATACCTTCTCGCCCAGGGCGACGGTCTCGGCGTTTATCCTCGTCACCTCCTTCAGCCCCGTCTGGTGCAGCTCCTCCGGCGTCAGTTCCAGTGACGTCCGGACGTGAATCAGACGGGCGTAGTCCTCCCTCCCTCCGGGGAGGTGCATCACGCCGGGCTTGCCTTGTGGCCGCGCCTTCGGGAGGATGTCAGACCTCAGGCATGACAGATACTTCGCGTATCCCGGACGGATGTGGTCGCGCAACGCCTCTGTCACCCCAGACCTGAACCCGGCGACCTCCGTGTCGGACCAGTCTGCGTGCGGGACGGACGCGGGGCGCATGAAGGCCCACTCTCTGTCAGGCTTTGCCAGAACCCCCTCCAACTCGTCGATGACCTTCTCCACGCCGGCACGGACCGCGACTCTCCCTTCGGCTGCGCCGTGCCTCAGGTTCGCGACATGGTCGTCGAAGAACCTCTCGATGGCGGTCCACCTCTTGATGAGCGCCACCCCTTCTTCCACGGTACGGATGGGTTGGACCGACTCCATGTTCAGCAGCTCGACCTGCGGGCCCTGCAGTGGGTCCACTGTCCACTCGTCCAGATCGCATGCGAGATAGTCGAGCAACGAGCGGATGTCCACTGCGAGAGCTGTGAGGGTTAGCGAGTCCGCCGCGGAGAGCCCTTCCTTCGGAACCCCAACACAGCGCTGCAGGAACGCTTCGTACCTATCCTTCATCCGGCCCCGCGCTTCGGGCGTGATGTTCGGGAGCCTGTCGTCGTACCTCCTGTCGCCCAGCACCGTGGCGAACGTCGGCTCATCCTGCAGGCGCGCTTCCCAGTACTCTCCGGCAAGGGACCGCAGTGGTTCGGAACCGGTCTCGGATGTCACCATGACGGCCGGGGCTCCCTGGGCGCCTCTCTTAGAGCTTGGCCAGGAACTTCTCCCACTGCTCTTCGTCGGAGACCTCGTCCTTCAGGAGGTCCTCGAAGATTTCGTGCGTGACCAGGTCTGTCGCCCTGTACTTCTCCGCCATCCTGCTGTAGAACGTGATGGCGCACCCTTCCGCGTCCAGAACGTCCTGGATGACCTGCCTCAGGTCGGTCTGCTCCTTCGGCGGCTCCTTGTACCCACACCCACACTTCACCAGCAGTTGGGACGGGTTCATCACGGGCTCCCCCCCGAGCTGCAGTATCCTGTCTGCGAGCTTTCCCGCATGTCCGAGCTCGTCCATCGACTGCTCTTCGAGCACCTTGGCCAGCGTGTCCGCGTCGATCCCTCTAATCCACTTGGCAGTCAGCCAGTACTGATAGTGTGCCAGCCACTCGTCAGCATACGCCTTCGTGAGGTCGTCCAAGACCTCGCGCAGGTCCGCCTTCACAATCTCGCGTCCCTTCTTTCCCAAACAGGTTCACCTGAAGATTGGGGGCGACCACGAGTATTAATCCGGACTCCCTAACTGCACGAGGGGCGCTTCGGGCCAGGGAAAAGGCCATCCGACTACCTTGCCTTGGACTGCGCACGCCTATGACGCTCCGAGTCAAGGATGATTTACCACGGTGGCACTAGAAGGTAAACCTATAGCGTAGAAAGTAAATATCTATATACCCCAGCCACCAGGGGAGTAAAGGCGTATTTACTTGGTGGGCGAAGACGACCTTGACGAACTGAGGACAGAACTCAGGGACGAGATACGCTCCCTCCGCGATGAAATCAGGCGGGAGGTCATAAGCGCGGTCCGGACCGGTGGCGAGTCGATCCGGGTCGAGCTCGGCAAGGACGAGATGGACAGGGCCGAGCCGTCGTCAGTGGTCGCCAAAGACCTCGTGAAGCTCATTCGCGACAACGTCAGGTCCACCCTGGTGGAGAAGGGAGAGCGGGCGGTCGACGACCTAGTCGGCGGGATGCCCGAGGCGAGCGCGGCAGATCTGCTGAAGTCGCTGGCCAACACCGAGAGGCTGAAGATCGTTAAGCTCCTCTATCTTTCCAACCGCACTTTCTCCGACCTGAAGTCGGCTACTGCGCTCGAGGGGGCGTCGGTCTCGCACCATCTGAAGAGCCTCCTTGGCATGGGCCTTGTGTCGCATGGTGACGAGGGCGGCTACCAGCTGACCAAACGCGGGAGGCTCCTCATCCGCACCCTGGCGCTGATGAACGAGGCGCTCGGAGGAGAGAAAGTTGATTGAGATAGGGCGCGTGAAAGGCTACTCGCTAGTCACGCACCGGCTCGCCTCCGCGTTCGGCGCAATGGCGGCGGTGCTGCTGGTCGTCTGGCTCGTGAGGTCCCCCCTCTCGCTGTCGGGGTACTCCGAGGACATCCTCGCGACGAGCTTCGCGCTGATTCTCCTGAGTTTCGCCCTCAATACCCGCACGCGCACCGGCGTCGGGCAGGCGTTCTCCAGCTTCTTCGGGAACGTCGTCGCGGGGTGCGTCGTAGTGATCATCCTGACGCTCTTCCTAGGATGGGTGGACACGGTTCCGACCGCGATCTCCGGCCGGCTCACGAGCCTCGTGCTAGCCGCGATCATCGCGAGCCTCCTCGGCCTCGCCGCTCATATCGTCGCGCCGGTCCGGTACGACCTCCACGCGACGAAGCCCGCGATCTTTGTCGGGGCGAGTTCTGACGTGGTCGCTGGGAAGGTCAAGCTCTCTCCGAAGTCCGACTCGATCGCCGTCCCGATATCGAAGTCTGGGAAGACTGTCGGGTGCATGCTGTACGGTGACGTCAGAGCATCATTCGACACTCCGATGGGCCCAGTCAGCGCGCCGCTCGGAGGTCCGCTGACCACGATCGGGATCCCGTTCAAGGGGGACAGGGCGAGCGACGCCGAAGTGACAAAGCTCACTGGAGAGACCGTCGAGCAGCTGATACAGAAGGCGCAGGTCGATCACGTCTCGAAGTCCGGCGAAGCTTGGAGCAGCATCGACCTCCCGTTCGTCCATTTGGACGAAGACGAGTCGGGGGAGCAGCAGGTCGTCGTCGGTCCTCTCCGCGTCAGGAAGGGACAGGACGGGAGCAGCGTGCGCGTGGGGTCCTTCGACTTGAGCTCGGACGACGACGATGAGCACCACCGTCGCCACCAGATGACTTCATGGCTGGCGAGGGGGGTCAACGACTCCTCGTACCTCCGCGTCTCCGGGAGTACCGTCTCGGCGCGCTGGAACGGGAGCTCGATACTGATGAAAGGGGACACGATGAAACTGACCATCGGGTCTGACGGCTTCTTCTACTCACCGACGGAGGTCAGGACGTTCTCTCCGCTGCACACGCTCCACATCGGACGAGAGAAGATGACGCTCGACACGCATAAGTTCACGTTGAACGTCTCCGACGACTTGGTCGTCTTCAGGACGGAGAACGGCTCGAAGAGGAGCACCGACTCTCCCACGCTTGCGCGCGACCTAAGGAGCGTCTTCGGCGACGAGGCGAAGAAGCACATCCAGGACGTCGTCAAAGGCGTCCCCATCGACCTAGACGAAATGCTGTCGAGCACAGAGGAGGTCCTGAGGAAGTATGGCTGAATCTGAGTTGCGCGACGGGGCGAGGGCACGCGCGGACGCTCTGCTGACTCCCCGTCAGGTGACCGAGTGCGCCTGGAGGATAGTGCGCGCAGGAGCCTGCAGGTAGTGAGCGCTTTGGCAGGCCAAGGAGAGATCATCGCCGTGGAGAACCTGAAGCACACCTACGACGGAAAGCAGTACGCCCTCGACGGGCTGACGTTCTCGGTAAGAAAGGGGGAGATCTTCGGCCTCCTCGGCAAGAACGGTGCGGGCAAGACGACGCTGATCAAAGCCCTCACTACGCTAATCAAGCCCACTTCGGGGGGCCTGCGGATACTCGGCCTGGACCCCCGGCACGACGGGAAGGAGATCCGGACCAGGATAGGTGTCGTCCAGCAGGGCGAGTCCTTCGACTTCGCGACTGTCGAGGGGAACTTCGACATCTACGGTGTCCTCTGGGGCGTCCCGAAGAGCGTCAGGCTGCAGCGGAGGGAGGAACTGATCAAGGCGTTCGGCCTCCAGGACGTCAGGAAGCACAGGGCGTTCGATCTATCGGGCGGCCAGAAGCGGCGCGTACAGGTCGCCCGCGAGCTGATGCACGACATGGACATCCTCTTCCTCGACGAGCCGACGACAGGCCTCGACGTGATCATGCGGCGCGAGCTGCTGGACTCTGTCAGGGAGAGGACGCGCCAGGGGCTCACCGTGGTCTTCACCACGCACAACCTGGAGGAGGCCGACTACGTCTGCGACAGGGTGGCCGTCGTCGACCAGGGGAAGATACTGGCCATGGACACGGTAGAGAACCTGAAGCGGCTGTACGGGGGGAAGAAGACGGTCGAGGTGACCCTCTCGGGAGGAGACGCCGCCGGATTCTTCGGAGCCCTCCGCGAGAAGCTTGCAGGGTGCGACGTCAAGTCCGACGGCAACTCCGGCGTCATACTCACAGACGACCCGAAGGGCACCCTGCAGCGCGTCCTCGAGATGTCTCAGGCTGCCGGCGTCCAGATGGACTGGCTCAACATCAGGAAGAACACCTTGGAGGACGTCTTCATCAGTTCGGTCGGGGGAACAGGGAGGGAGAACAATGGCAGTACCTAGCATAGTCAAGCTGATGTACAGGAACGTCAAGGTCAATGTGGACCCAGGGACGCTAATCATCCTCATCGGGCTCCCCGCGATGTACCTCGTCTTCTTCGGCTTCGGGTTCGGGGCGCAGATTGAGGCCGCCGGAGGGGCAAGCCCTGCCAGCTATCTCACGTTTCTCACCCCTGGCATCATGTCGTTCCAGGCGGTGATGGCGGGGACCGTCGGCGGGAGCATGCTCTGGGCTGACAGAAGATGGGGGATGCTCGCACAGATACTAGTAGGCCCGTTCACGCGGCTGCAGTACCTTCTCGGTATAATGTTCACGTCACTCCTGTTCGGCATAGCCGGCGCATTCGTCATGCTCGTCGGTGCCTTCCTGATTATCGGCTCGCTCCACGTGACGCTGCTGGGTGCGATGACAGCCTTCGGCGTCATAGCGATAGGCTCTATCTTCTTCGGGTCGCTCATGCTCCTCATATCGGGGCTCGTGAAGTCGAACAACGCGTACAACAGCATACAGATACTCGTAATCTTCGTGGTGAACTTTGCCAGCACCGTCTTCTATTCGTTCAGCTCCGCCTTGCCCCTCCCGTTACAAGTGCTCTTCGAGATCAACCCGCTCACCTATGTGGCGAACGCGGCTAGAGGCGGGTTCGAGGGGGCTCTCCCCGCGGCCTCGGCGTGGCAGGTGCCTCTGCTCGTCATCGAGACGATTGTGGTGCTAGCCCTAGCGACACGCGTCTACGTCAGGTCGGAGATATCGTTCGTCTGAGCCGCGGCGTCCTTCGCTGAGCATCACCTGGCTGGCGGCTCATTATATGTAATTAATCTTTAATTACCTGTCATTGGATAGTCGCGCCCGTGCAGACGGCAACAAAGGCTGGAATCGTCGTCGTGGTCCTGATTCTGCTGGCGGTCGGCGCCTACTCAGCGGTGGTGCTGAACTCGGGCGCGCCGAGCAAGTCGACATCCAGCTCGACAACTTCCACCACCTCCACGCCCTCCACAACCACCACAACAACCACATCGGCAGCCATGCCGTCGGTGATCAACATAGGATACTACGCAAACATCAACCACGCTCCCGCAATACTCGGCATCTCGAGCGGGTCGTTCCAGAGCGCTCTGGGACCCTCGACCACGATCGACACGCATCTCTTCACATCCGGCGGTCCCGAGATGACGGCGCTCCTTGCGGGCCAACTGGACATGGCGTACGTGGGTCCTGACCCCGCGGTCAATGCGTGGATTCAGTCGAACGGGACGGGGCTTGAAATCATCGCCGGCGTCAGCAGCGGCGGTGCCGTCTTCGTTGTCCAGAATGACTCAGGGATAACATCGGTTGCCGACCTCGGCGGTAAGACGTTCGCTGCGCCGGGCGCGGGCAACACACAGGACATAGCCTTGAGGTATTACCTTATCCAGAACGGCTACCAGACGACGACCAACGGGGGGAACGTGACGATAGTCGACACGACGAACTCCAACATCGTCACGCTCTTCGCTGAGGGCAAGATAGACGGCGCGTGGGTCCCTGAACCATACGGCGAGGTGCTCATCCAGCAGTACGGAGGCAAGCTCTTCCTCGACGAGAGGAGCCTGTGGCCGGGCGGTAACTTCTCCACGACGGAGCTGGTCGTCAGGACCGCCTTCCTCCAACAATATCCCGCCGCAGTCAGAGACATCGTGTCAGCGGACGTGAACGAGACCGTCTGGATCAACGACCACATGACGCTCGCGGAGAACGACCTGAACTCGTCCCTCATCGCGCTCACGGGGGATGGGTATAGCGCTAGCATCCTCAACGCCTCGCTTTCGAGGCTCACCTTCACGTTCGACCCGCTGGAGTCCTCAGTGCAGGTGCAGGCCGAACACGCATACGCCGTCGGGGATCTGACGGAGAACCCGACGAACATCTCCGCCATCTTCAACCTCTCCATACTGAACAGCGTCCTGACACAGGACGGGCTCCCGACGGTGCAGTCGTAGGCGGTCGGGGTGCCTGAACCCGACGCACAAGCCATGAGCCTCCGCGAGTACATGCGCTCCATCGAGACCAGGAACCTTCTCAGGGTCAGGAAGCTCTCGAAGTCATATCACAGCGGGAGCGGGAAGAACAGGAGGGATCTGCTGGTCCTCGATGACATAGACTTGGACATCGGCCAGGGGGAGTTCGTAACGATAATCGGGCCTTCGGGATGCGGGAAGAGCACGCTGCTGAACATAATCGCAGGGCTGGACGGCTACGACTCGGGCGAGGTCATAGTCACAGGGCACAAGGTTCCATCTACGGGCCCAGACATCGTGATGATCTTCCAGGAGGACGCGCTCTTCCCGTGGCTCAGCGTCCAAGGCAACGTTGAGTTCGGACTCAAGCATCGCGGGCTGGAGAAGGAAGAGCGCCGAAGGATCGCCGCGGAGTACATCGAGATGGTGGGCCTCACCCCGTTCAGGACCGCGTTCGTCCACGAGCTCTCGGGAGGGATGAAGCAGAGGGTGGCCATCGCCAGGGGACTGGCTCTCAACCCGAGGATCCTCCTGATGGACGAGCCTTTCGGTGCGCTCGACGCCCGAAACAGGGAGACTCTGCAGAGGCAGATACAGGAGATACACGC
>JASHOZ010000004.1 GCA_030038395.1 Nitrososphaerales archaeon | reverse complement strand
GTGCTCGAGTTGAAGTCGACGTTCACTATCGCGAACTGCGCTTCCGCGCAGTTGAGGTCGGCGCCCACCTGCTGGTCATACCGCTGCTCGCTCGTCGCCGCCTGGCCGTTCACCCAGCCGAAAAGTGCTGCGCCAGCAATGAGCGTCATCGCAATTACGGCGAGAGTGGCGATGAGTTCCGAAACCCCCTTCCTTCCTTTCCATTCAGGGCGTCCGCTGCCCCCCAGGCTGAACTCAATGCGGAGAACCCCGTCATCAACCGTTATTCGTTTCATCTTGCTACCGTTGAACTCATGACCCGCTACAGGATATTTATGCATTCGCGACGCTGGAACTACGAGGACGCCGACTCTCGGTTAGGGCTGTCTAGCATCGGCTCGCGGGGTTCTGGCGGAGCGGGGAGGAGTTCAGATGGAGGGCGAATCCCATGCTGAACGTGGCCCAGGGCGCGCGTCCGCCTAAGACGTCAAAGAGGGGGAGTTGACCTCAGGACGCCTCTCTTCCCCCCTGAATCGACGGTTCGTAGAACCGTCGGGGAGAGCGCACGTGAAGGACGATGGGAAAGGCGGGCTAGTCTGAAGTCGCCACATGGACGCCTATGGGCTTCCTGGCCTACCTGAGTGATATCGCGAAGAACGCCACGGAGAACTCTATACTGCTGGCGACATGCGGATCCTCCTCCTTCGTCCAAAGCCTGCAGCCGTGGAAACGAGAGAGCTCACGCCGGAGTGACAACACAAAGCATGGCATCACGATCTTGACACGGAGGGTCAGGTAACGTCTGCTCGAGAGCCACGACGCACACCGTGGTCACGGCCGCTGCATCACGAGGTCGCTCGTACTGTTTCAGGCCCTTCCGGCTTTCACTTGCCCAGCAACGCCCTTAGCCAGACCGGCAGGAACGTCTTGTCGGGGAAGAACACCAGGAAGAAGAAGAACGCCCCAGCCAAGTACATCGCTACGGCGTAGCCTGGGACGACCTTGCGCGTCAGGAAGTAGGCCGCCCCCATCGCCACCGATGGGAGGGCAGGTATGAAGTAGAATGGGTAGGTCACCCTCCCGTACAGCCACATCCCGACGTACGGCAGATAGTTCCACGAGAACCAGATGAGGGAGAGCACCGCGAGCCTCGTCGAGCCTGTTGTTTCGGCGGCCTGCGGGTCAACGAACCCGAACGTGTCGAGCCCGTCCAATCTCTGCCTGTACCGCTTCCAGACCGCGTATGCGGCAATCGGGATCCATATGTAGATCGTCCAGGTCTCGAGCACGTTCGTGACACCATAGTACGCAATGGTCGGCAGAGAGATCGAGCCCTGACAGACTCCGTTGAGCATGCTCGTACAGACCGGCGCGCTCACCCCGTAGTAGGTGACAGGCTGATAGAAGGTGATCCAGCTCAGCGGGGTGATCTGCGTGGCGTTCCCGTATGGACCCCCATAACTCCACCCGGGGCCTATCAGCGACGCCCCATACGAGAGGATGTAGTGTATCTGGTCGAGGAAGGTCGGGAACGCCGACCTCGCCAGCAGGGAGTCGTACGCCTGCAGCCCGATGAAGAACACTCCCGCTGTGACGATGGCCACTTCCAGCGCGCTCACCGTCCGTAGCCGCTTCTCCCCCTCCCCTGCGAAGTAGTGGTAGGTGGCGAGGGTAGCCATCAGGAATATGCCCGTCTCCTTGCAGAGCGCCGACAGCCCCATGAAGATGCCCGCTACGGTGAACCTGTCCAGCTTCCAGAAGCTGACCTTGTAGAAGTACAGCACGAAGGCGAGGAGGGCGAAGAAGACCATAGGGACATCGAGCAGCGCCGCGCTGGACTGCGAGAAGAACATCACATCGAGTCCCAACAGGACGGTCGAGAGGTAGGCCACTTTCCGGCTCTCTGAAACCTTCAGCGCCAGGAGGAAGATCAGCGGGAGGGAGAAGGTGCCCAACAGGACGTTGAGGACCCTCCACCCTGGCGCGTTGTCCCCGAAGGCAGCGATGCCGGCGGCGATGAGGGCCTTGGCGAGGAACGGGTGTTCGGAGTTGCAGTTGGCGACACTCGGACCGCACTGGGTCCCCTTCAGCAGCACCTCGGCGGCCGGGACGTAGTAGGACTCGTCCATTATGCAGCCGTTCACATTTGTCGCCGTGTCCCGACAGGCGGGGAGAGACGGGTTGTTGATGATGTACAGGTGGGCTCCGAGCGTGGAGCCCGCGACTATCGCCAGGAAGATGATGGGGACCCTGTACTTCGGGAAGCCTACCCAGCCGAACGCGACACCGGCGCCCAGCGTCGCCATCGCCGTGAACGCGAGCGAGACTCCAGCGAAGTCCGCCGCCGCCTCGAGAGGCTGAGAGGAGAGCGCCGCGTGCAGTGCGACTAGAAGCGCGAAGACGAAGAGCTCGGACAGCGTCGCCGCGAGGAGGACCTTGAAGAACCGCCTGAGGCTGAGTCTCGTCCCCTCGTCTGCGGCCGGCTCCACAGGCGAGGCTTCAAGCTCCCACTAAAAACGTTGAATCGGCGCGCCTATCGCCCTTCAGGGTGCGGGCGAACCTTCCAAGTTATATACGGTGCGACGAAACCTTTTCGCAGATGAAGGGACGCTTCTACATCTTCCCCGTCCTGCTCATGTTGGCTACGTGCGCTCTCTTCCAGGCGATACCTACTCCCGTCCACGCGCAGCCCGCCAGCGGCTCGCTCTCCGTCTCCGTCGTCCCGCCCACCCTGCCAGCGGACGGAGGGACGTACGCCTCCTTGGTCGTCTCGCTTATGGACTCCGCCGGGCACCGGACGATTGCCCTCTCCCCCACAACGGTCTATCTGACGTCGTCCGCGCTCGGCGTCGCCGCGCCGACTGAGGCCGCAGTCCTGATCCCGGGCGGCGACAGCTTCGTCGTTGCGAATGTCACCACGACGGCCCTGCCGGGCTCCGCCAGCATACTGGCGACCTCCGCTGGCTACACCGCGGGGTCCGCGAGCGTGACGACTGTCGTCCCCACTGGATACCCCACGCAGGTCGCCGTCGTCGCCGTCCCCAACCCGGCAGTCGCGACCATCGGCGGGACGGGGACGCTGCTCGTAGAGCTGCTGGACTCCAGCGGAGCGCCCGCCCTCGCGACATCCCCGGTAGCGGTCTCTCTCTCTACCAGCAACCCTGGCGTCCTGAACACCACGCTGACCCGCGTGACGATCGAGCCGGGTTCGTTCCTAGCCGAGACTGGGTTCCAGAGCGGCTACGTCCCCGGGGCGTCCACGGTGTCCGCGCAGTCCGAGGGCCTGACAGGCGGAAGCGTCGCCGTCAGCGTGCAGGGGCCCCTTCCGCTCGGGCTGCAGCTGTTCGCGCAGCCGAGCAGCATCGCGCAGTCCTGTTCCCCGGCGACCTCCCCCCCGAGCTGCCAGGGTAGGCTGGTCGTCATGCTGGTAGGCCCCTCAGGGGGGCCGGCACCGGCTCAGACGAACACCGTCGTCCAGCTGAGGTCCTCGAGCCAGGGGAACGTCTCCCTGCCATCGACCGTGACTATACTGGCGGGACAAATCTCAGCCGAGGTTCCCTTCACCGCGCATCAGACGTCGAAGGCGTCCGGGTCGAGCGTGGTCACAGGCTCTGCCGATGGTCTCTCCTCGGCATTCGCGACGATCAACACCTACCAGCCGCAGGGCGCCCCGACCGGCCTTGCGCTCTACGTCGGCCCCAACCCAATCCTGGCGGACGACGAGTCGTACAGCTCCGTCGTGGCTTCGCTTGTCAACGCGACGGGCTTTCCGACCGTCAACTCCACAGCGGTCGCGGTGACGATCTCGTCATCCAACGTGGGTGTCGGGAACTTCAGCTCTCTGACCTTCAGCATCCCAGCCGGAGCCGGGTACGGCTGGACGACGATAACATCGACCTACCTGGCGGGTCCGACCATGCTGACCGCGTCTGCACACAACCTGCTCTCCGCCCAACAGGCGCTGACGTCGGCCGGGGCAGTTGCGACGAAGGTCGTCGTGCAGGCAATCTCTCAGGATGTCCCAGCCAACGGAGGGACGTACCCCGCACTGAAGGTGTCACTGATAGACGACTTGGGGGAGCCCGCGATCGCCCCGAGCGAGGTACCCGTCTTCCTAACCTCGGGGAGCCCGGAGGTCGCGCAGGTCGCCGACATAGTGATAATCCCGCAGGGGAGCACGTCGGCGGTCGTCAACGTCACGACCACGCAGGTCCCGGGGTCGTCGAACATCACGGCCTACAGCTCGTCTCTCGGTTCGGCATACACGCCCACGTGGGTGGAGCTCTCGACGACGCAACCGTCGCCTGCGAAGCTGGCAGCGTACCTTCAGTCCTCTTCGGCCCTCCTCATCGGAGACAACTCCCCCGCGATAGTAGTCCAGCTTGAGAACGCAGGGGGGCTCCCGGCCCGGGCGAGCACGCCGGTCACCGTTGGCGTGGTCTCTTCGAACTCCTACGTCGTGAACGTTTCGACATCCGTGACCGTCCCCGCTGGGGAGGACTTCGTCGTCGTTCCCCTGGCCGTAGACAGCACGGGCACCGCGACCCTCTCGGTCACAGCCGAGGGCCTTACGTCGTCCTCTGCTACACTCACAGTCACCGCGGTTCCTCTGTCCGTCACGGCCACCGCGACCCCTTCGAGCATCATGGTGGGAGGGGGGGTCTTCCTGCAGGTCACCGCGACGCTCGACGGCGAAGGGATAGCCGGCGCGAGCGTGCTGTGGACGCCCGCGGGAGGCTCGCTACTTGCCCCCGGGAACTCCACCGACTCGAGCGGCCAGGCCACCGCGACCTTGCTCACGAGCAAGGTGGGCTCTTGGACTGAAGACGTAGCGGTGATACAGCCCGCGATCGGGGAGTTCATCGCCTCGGTGACGGTCACGGTCACCCCGCCTCCCTCGACCACGTCAACCCACTCCGGGCCTACCGGAGCGGCCGCCGACGTTCCCTACGTCGTCGTAGTGCTCGTCGTCCTAGGTGTCGTGCTGCTTCTGGTCCTCGTCATCCGGAGCAGGCGCGCTCTCGAACGCCTAGACTTCGAAGAGCCGGCTGAAACCCCCGAAAGGACGACCTAGGCGGCCGTCGCGGCCGGCTGCGCCAGCTTCCTCGCTGACACGACGTAGGTAGTGAAGATCAGGAATGACTTGACAAGGGAAGTCTGCACCTCGACCAGCCCGTTCCTCCTCATCAGCACCTCGTATTCCACGGGGTCTCCTGGCGTCATGACGACTATCGAGCCACCAGGCTTGAGCACCCGCAGCATCTCCTCGAGTTCGGAGATCCTGTCCGCGAGCCTCCTGAACCTGCGTGTCCCGAACCCCGAGAAGACCGCGTCGACGGAACCTACCCTCAGCGGAAGCGACCTGGAGTCGGCATCAGCGAAGGCAAGCGCGCTTACTGGGCCGCTCTGCTGCACCCTCCCCGCCGCGAAGATACCCTTCGACTTCCGCGCCTGTGCCCAGACATCGACCCCCACTGACAGGCCGCTCGACAGCCTCTCCCCGGACCTCTCGGCGGCGAGAGCGCTCCCGCAGACGACATCTGCGACCACTTCGTCTCCGCCCCAGGGGACCTGCGACACGATGCGCTCGACCTCCCTCGGCTTGATGACAGAGTTGTTCCAGATGTGTATCATGGCGAGCGCCAGAAACGCCGAACCGGCGGCGACGAGCGCTATCGCGAACGCGCGTGACCCGACGGTAGGGCCGGCGTCATACTTGAGGGAGACAATGACGGCCACCGCCATGAGCGACTCCCCTACGCCCAGGAGGACCTCGAGGAGTCGCGCGTTCTCAAGGTAGTACGCCGGCGAGCCCCCGCGCCTGAGTAGGGCTGAGGCCAACCTCGCGAACGGCTCCCGCGGCATATTTCTGTCTTGTTGCGTCCGCGGCCATCGCATGCCTTCCAACCGGCTTGGACGCTGCTGAGCCTCTCGATGCGGACTAGGCTCGTGGTGCCGCAGACGGCCTAGCCATCGAGGGTCGTTGTGGTTGTGTTTGCGGTGCTCGTGTCCGCGAACACTGAGATCAGGACCGTGACATTGCTCGTCGCCGTTGACGATGTGGTGCTCGACAGGGTCGTGGCGCTCGTTTCCGTAGTCGTGGTCGTCGTGGGCGACGCAACGGTCACAACCTCGTAGGCTGTGGTGATGAACGTCGTGCGCTGCGTGGCCGTCGTGGTGAGGTTCTCGGTCAGAGTGCCCGCCGAGTACGCCGTTGTGCTGACTATGATGTAGCTGTATTCAATCTGAAGGTTGACCTCGGTGACGGTCACGGGAGACACCGTCGTGACGGTGACCGCCGCCCTCGTGAGAGTGGTTGTGTCATAGACGACCGATGTCTCGGTCTGCGTGACGCTGCGCGGGAGCGAGGTGACGAATATCGTGGCGTACGTCCCTCCGGCTGTGACGAGGAGCAGCAGAAAGAGCGCGGTGAGCGCCCTCCCGTTCAGTTGCACAGTGAGTGTTCGGCCGAACGGATTAAAACGCTTTGCAACTCACTCGGGTTCCGTCTTCATGAAGGGGGCCGCAATGAGCCCCTTCTCATCAGGGAACTGGAACGTCGCCAAGGCACGGCTGAAACTCGCCGTGTCAGCAAGGAGGGGGGACCCTGCGAAGTGAGCTTAGGGAGAGAAGTCGAAGCGGTAGGTTCCGTTCACCGTGTAGCCCCCGAAGTTGAAGAGGAGTGAACCCTCCGAGTGGGCGCCTACAATCATGTAGGGGGGCCCGCATGGAATGCCCGAAAAGTCCACGAAGTTAGGGGTCGCAGGGCATCTGAGTCCGACCACGGACGCGTAGGGAACGACTGGGACAGCGAGCACGACCCCCACGACCGCCGCGGCGCAGATGAAAAGGGCGAGAAGGGCAATGATCTTTCTTCGGCTTGCCAACGATGTTCGCGCGACTGACCTGGCGGCGCCCTATACAACTTCTCTCCCCTATCTGAAGAACTCCGACCCACCCTTCCGAGGGGCGCGGAACCCTACGTCGCGCCGGGTTCTGTTAACTTCGTTGCACGAGTGGGAGGAGGTCATGCCTTCCTTCCTCTCAATGAGTGAGCCAAGCCGCCGACAGAAACGGCGGTAACAACGAATCCTCCCGCGAAGAGGTAGGCCGCGTAGATTGATATCCAGGGCTGGGGGGAGCCGCATCTTCCAGTAAAGTTAGCCGGAGGAACGCAAAATCCCCAGATAGTGAAGGCTCCGTCCACTCCTCCTAAGAGCAAAACAACACCCGCCAAGACACCAATAGACGCCAAGAGTAAAGCCCACTTGTTTCGACTCATGTCTTCAGCCTCTTCTTGATTCTCTGCTCCCACTCCGTCTGTGTGATGACCCCCCTTCTCTTCGAGCAAGTCCACCGGAGAAGCGAGCATGGTGTCCAGAATGTCAATCTCCTCTGAGTCTGCCTTCTTACCTCTCGGCGTGCTTGACTCCTCCTTTGACAAGATAGCCGTTGTTGGTCGATCATAAGCCCCGCGGCAACGGTCATCCAATACCATCGAGGTGGTCGCCACTCGGACTGTTCGACCAAGGTCAGGTGACGAACAGCCTGAGACGGCTCCATTTAGCCGTGTCCATACGGATATCCATGAGAAGGCTCGCGCGACGAAGTTAACATAATCCTCGCGCCGGAAGCCTTAAAGCAACGTCATGCCTTTTAACCCGACGTTCCCGCGCTGCGAAAGATGGACGTCTGTGGCCGTCGCGAGTTTGGGAGAAGCCTTCTCTCGGCCGCCATCGCCATTGTTCTCGTAACTTCCGCGTTCTCGGTTATCTCCGCCGCCATGGCCCTGCCTGCCTCGAGCGGGGAAGCGCCTGCCTCGTCGCTCCTGGCTTCGAGCGTAGGGACGTTCACTCCTGACTACCTTCTCCTCGGGCAGCTGAAGGGAACCGACGTCGTGCAGACGGACCTTCCTCGGTCTCTCCCCCTGCAGGCCGGGACTCAGTTCGCCGCCAACTACTACACGCCAGGCGACCTCAGGGGCGCGTACGGCCTCTCCAGTCTCTTCGGGGACGAGTACGAGGGGCAGGGGAAGACGATCGCGATAATCGACGCCTACGGCGACCCGGAGATCGTCCAGGACCTGAACACGTTCGACACCGCCTTCGGTCTCCCCTCGGTCAACTTGACGATAATCCCTGTCGGTCCCTACCAGCCCAACCTGGGAATAACCACCGGCTGGGAGGCCGAGGTCGCTCTTGACGTGGAGGCGGCCCACATGATGGCCCCGCTCGCCAGCATCAACCTCGTCATCGCTTCGAACGACTCCAACGGCCTGTTCTACGCGATAAAGGACGTAGTGACCGAGCACCTCGGGAACGTCGTGTCGATGAGCTGGGGGGAACCTGAGAACGCCATCGGGAACTCAGGCTATACGTCCGACGGCTACCTCGGCTACGCGTACGCCGACTACTACTTCGCGCTCGGGGCATCGGAAGGGATCACCTTCTTCTCCTCGTCGGGGGACACGGGAGCCTACGGCGGCTCGACCACCACTGTAGGTGCGGCGAGCTTCCCGTCGTCCTCGCCTTACGTCACGAGCGTGGGGGGGACGACCCTCTACGTCGAGGCTTACTCGGGGAGCTTCGAGGCGCTGAACTCGTCAGCAGTCTACCAGGGGGAGGAGGCGTGGAGCATCTCGCCGCAGTATGTCGGCTCTCAGGTCAGCTCCGGAGGGGGATACAGCACACTCTTCGCGAAGCCTTCGTACCAGGACGGGGTTGTCACCGGCGACGCGCGGGCCGTCCCTGATGTGTCGGCTGACGCCAACCCGTACACCGGGATGGTCATCGCCCTCGACGGCGGGCTCTACGTCGAAGGGGGGACGAGCCAGGCGTCGGCGATGTGGGCTGGCATCGGTGCCGTCTTGGACGAGGCAGTCGGGCACTCGCTGGGGGCGCTCAACCCGGACCTGTACTCGATCTATCGCGACACCCCGGTGTACGACCTCGCGTTCAACCAAGTGACCTCTGGCTACAACGGCGCCTACTCCGCAGGGCCGGGGTACAACCTCGTGACAGGGATGGGGAGCCCGGACGTCCCGTACCTTGCGGAGGCGCTCGCGGACCTCCCGCAGTCGCTCACGGCGAGCGTCTCCACCAACCTGGCGCCCCTTGAGACACTCCCCCAGTACGGGTACGGCAGCACGATCACCATCGCCGCCTCGGTGAAGAATCCGCTCGGCGCGACCGTTTCCGGAGGTTCCTTCTCTGCCACCATCGCGGCGGCGACAGGGTCCGTAGCAGTCGTTGACCTCTCCTTCAACGGGAGCGACTGGGTCGGGTCCTACGCAGTTTCCGACGCGAATCCAGCAGGCGAGTGGACCATCACGGTCTCCGGCTCCTCACAGGGCTTGAGCGCGAACGCGGCGACCGACGTCCTGGTGGGGATGAGCCTCGGCCTGATCAAGCCCGTCCCCTACCCCTACTCGGACGCGATACCTCCTAACCAGCCCTTCCAAGTCAAGGTCGACGCGGCCTACGCGGACGGCGCGCCGCTCTCGGGCGCTTCCCTCACCGCGTACTTCGACCAGGGGGGGAGGACCGTCTTCTCCGTCCACCTGAGCTCCGTCGGCGGCGGGATGTACACCGCGACGCCTAGCCTGGCTCCCGGTATGCCGCAGGGGACCTACGAGCTTGTCGTGAACGGGTCGGCGACGGGGAGCGTGTATGAGTACCTCTACTTCGGCGACGGCCTCGTCGGCGCACTTCTGACGCCGACGAACGAGGCAATCGCGTCCGTGGCGCCTGGCCAGGAGGTCGCTTTCCTGGCTGCACCGACGACCGCGAACTCGACCGGCATCTACTTCGGGAACGCGACGTCGTTTGTGTCCGAGGTGACCGCGGAGGTATACAACTTGGAAGGAGTGCTGGTCGCCACTGTGCCGCTACAGCCCTCCCCGGACACGGTCCAGTTCGGCATCTACGACTTCTTCTCGTACTACCAGGCCAACTACACCTTCCCCAACTACATCGAGTCCGGGTTCTACAGCCTGGTGTTCACCTCCACCTACACGCAGAACTCGACGACGGGGGAGCAGACCGGGAGCTACACGACGGGGTTCTACGTGTCCGGGCCGACTCTCTCGTACACGCTCGTGTCCCCGTCCGTCGCAATCGAGGGGCAGTACATCAACGTGACCGCCTCGATAGTCGACTCGGCAGGGGCCCCGGTCGACGCCGGGACATTCGACCTGAACGTCCTCCCGTCTCAGCTCGCCTACGCTTCGGCCTACTACGGCTCCCTGCTGCTCTCCGGGCTCCCGATGCAGTTCAACCCCTCCCTCGGCGAGTGGACCGGGGTCTACCCGATACCATCCGCCCTCACGCTTCCGTTCTACTACTCTAACGACCCCGCGGCCCTCGCAGGCTCATGGACGGTCTTCGTCTCCGGAGAGGCGCCCTCCGCGGAGAACGTGCAGACGGTGTACTCGTACATCAACGTCCTCCCCTACACCCTGCTGCCGTACAGCCAGCTCTCCCCCTCGAACGTGACCGGAGCCGAGCTGGTGACGTACAACGGGACCGCCTACGGCCTTGACGACGCGGGGTCGTACTCGCTCGCCGTCACGGGGCTAAGCATAGTCCTGGAGCAGGACGTGTTCGGGAACCTCACAATCACCGACGCTACGGTTGAGCTTCTCGGGAGCTCCGCGGATTCGATTGTCGCCGTGGACTCGACGATTCTCCTGGCGGACGGGACCTCCGTGGGCTCGATGGCCCTGGCAGGGAGCACCGTGCAGGTCGTCGACTCTAGCTACGAGTCGGTCTCCCCCGCGCTTCCGACGATCTCCGTCAGTGGGCTGTCGCGGCCGCTCAGCGGCGTCTCGAACTTCACGATAACGGTGACCGGCCAGCAGCTCTCGGGGAGCTCCCTTACCGCGACGGTCGACGGTG
Source organism: Nitrososphaerales archaeon (assembly GCA_030038395.1). Taxonomy (GTDB): domain Archaea; phylum Thermoproteota; class Nitrososphaeria; order Nitrososphaerales; family Gagatemarchaeaceae; genus UBA183. Next base: position 19,265 of record JASHOZ010000004.1, on the reverse strand, counting down.
AAAGCATCCCGCTCTTCGTCTCGCCGTCCTACGGGGGGCTCACGGCCACCGGGACCATCAACGCCTCTGCCCTCGCGGATGGGGTCCACATCCTCTCGGTCACGGCTCCCCAGACAGACGGGCTCAACTCGTCGTATACGGCCTACTTCTCTACGGACGCGCAGGTATCGGCGGTCCAGAGCCAGCTGAGCTCCGAAATCAACCTCCTGAACAGCACGATTCAAGCGCTTCAGGGGACGGTCAACTCGCTGAATTCGAAGCTGAGCAGCACGACGTCGAACGTCGGGGGAGTCACCGACCTCGCATACGTGCTGGCCGTCGTCGCTATCGTCGCTCTTATCGCGGCCGCCTACGCAACCCGGAGGAGGGGAGTATCCGAGACCAAACCGGCTCCGCCCCCCGCGGCGGAGAGCCAGCAGCCGCAGGCTCCGTCGCAGCCTCCCCAGCCGCAAGGGCAGCCCCCTTCGAGCCCGCCTCCCTCGGGTACGCCGCCTGCCGGGACACCCTCCTAGATCTTCCGACCGGTACAGCTTCCTCAGTCTGGGCGAGGCGGGAGGACAGCCCATCAGGCTGGCTCTCAGTTCCGTACGCGGAGCCCCCACCTTTCGACAAGACTGTGAAGCAACGTTAAATACGAATTCTTTCAGTTTTGGTCCCTTCAGATGCGCGTCAGAGGGACGCCCCCTCAAGGCGATGGTAGAGCCGAAGGGCGTTCAGCGGTCATCGCCGCGCCGGGTGCGCGAGCGACGCACCCGGAAGACGGTCCCAAGGAGACTGACTCCACCGCGAAAGGTTCGACTCTCCGGTCGGCGGTCGTCTCCCTCACTCACTGGAACCTCTTCAAGTACGTGCTTCTCGCGCAGTTCTATCTCGTCCTCGCCCTAGCCTACTTCTACGTCATCCCGGACTCGTACCCGATTCTTGCTTTCAGCGGGCTCCTCTTCGTGTGGGGGCTCGTCCAACTGGCCTACAGGGGGTTGGTTGGCGTCATCCGTCAGAGCAGGACGGTGTCCGTCGGGGTCGCGGCATTCATAGTCGGGATAACCTGCTGGATGTACCTCAAGAACATCAGCTTCTCGACTCACCTCTGGGACCTCGGATGGGTCATGCAGCCGCTGTACACGACCCTGTACGGCCATCAATTCTTCCAGCTCCACGTCAGCCCCTTGGCGTACAACGGGGAGGGGGTCTCCCCTGTCTCGGCAGGGTGGCTCGAGTGTTGTTCGCCGAGTTCGCTGCCTCTTCTGACGCGCCTCTTCAGCCCCTTCCTCCTCCTTCTCCTCCCCTTCTATGCGATCCTCCCGAGCGCGACGACCCTGTTCGTGCTCCAGAGCGCGGCGCTGGCGCTCCCGGCGCTCTTGGTCTTCAACCTCGTCGCCGACAGGTCCAAGGCGATGTGGGCTTCCCTCCTCTGCTTGGGCTATGCCCCTCTGTATTACGTCGCCATATTCGACTTCCACACAGAGGCGTTCCTCCCATTCTTCATCCTCCTCACCGTGTACTTTCTGGAGAAGAACGAGAAGTGGTTCTACGTAAGCGCGGCCCTATTCATGTCGATGAACCAGGCGGCCCCTTACCTATTCCTGCTCTTCCTCCCCTTCATCTACTTCAGGAGGCTCAGCGTCCATGTAGGAACGCAGGAGGGGAAGCTGACGTTACGGGCCGAGTACGAGCTACGGAGGCGGAGGTTCGTCATCGTCCCCGCCCTGCTCGCCGGCATCCTCGCCGGTTCTGCATACCTAGTCGCCGGAAGCGCCATCGGTACGACCCCGCCCATCGCGTCGCTTAGCGCTCCAGTTTCCACACTCCTGACGAACCTCTCAACGAAGGTCGACTACGCTCTTCTGCTGGGCGCGCCGCTGCTATTCGTCCCTCTGCTGGAACCAGTCGCCATCCTCCCCGGACTCGCATGGCTGGGGAACGTGTTCTTCACGAACTACTTCGCCTACTCGTCCCTTTGGTTCCAGTACAGCATGATCGTGGCAGGATTTCTCTTCGTTGGATTGGCGGCAGCCGTGAAGCACGTCGATACCAAGTTCCTCAAGGTGGGCTTCGTGCTCTCCCTGTGCATCTTCGCTGGCTCGTGGGCACACGGGAGCGGCTACATCGCAGGGACCGAGGTTCCTTACAGCAACCCGGCCTACGCGCAATTGGTCCAGGTCCTCCCTCGCATCCCGCAGAACGCCACGGTCATGGCGAGCGACAGTGTGTTTCCCGCCCTTGCCAACAGGCTAGGGACCTACTTCGACCCCAACTTCCCTCCAGACTGGATTGTGATCGTTAAGAGCGACAACAACGTCTTCATACAACAGCCCTTCGTAGACTACTTCCTCTCGACGAACAACTACACGATCCTCTACAACGACTCTAGCCTCTTCGTTGCCGTCCTCAATTCCTAGAGGACCGGCTGGCCGACGCGGGCCGGCAGCGATGTTGAGGGAGTGCCGTTACCGGACCAGGGCCCTCGCATCGGAGTACGCCCGAACCGCTGGAGAGGCATGCGCCGCCGACGGCTATAGGCTCTTTTTGGTGCCGCGCCGAACCCGCGAAGTCAGCCACGCTACGGTCCTTGAAAGTCCTTCATCTAGACGGACCTTCGGCTCCCACCCGGTGGCCAGTAGCTTGGTCACGTCGGGGATCCTGCGAGCGACGTCGTCCTGGAAGCCTGGCTCAAATCTCGCGCTGAAGCGCTCCCTTCTCCCACAGAGAGCCCAGATTCTCTTCGCGAGCTCATGGATTGACAACTCTTCGGTGTTCCCTATGTTGAAGTCGTCGTTCTTGAACGCCTCCGCGAGGAATATGATGGCGCTTGCGATGTCGTCCACGTAGGTGAAGCTCCGAGTCTGCTTCCCGTCGCCGAGGAGCACCATGGGGGATGGCCCGAGCAACGCCTTCTTCACAAGGTCGGGGATTACGTGAGAGTACCCCACGTACTCGCCCGGGAGCTCGCCTGGGCCGTAGGCGTTGAAAGGCCTGACGATCAGATAGTCGACCCCGAACTCTTCTTTGTAGGTCCTGGCTATGTACTCCGAAGCAAGCTTAGAGAAGCCATACCCGCTCTTCGGGGGAGGGGACGACCTAAGGGCGGACTCGGGGGTGGGGAAGACCGAAGCAGACTCGAATACCATGGACGAAGACAGGCATACCATCTTCGTGTCCCCCCGGCTGGCGGCGTCCCAGAGGTTGAGGTTCATGATCGAGTTGTCTCTGAGGATAGTCGCGGGAGCCTTGTGGAAGTACCCGATCCCACCGATTCTCGCCGCGAGATGGAAGCACACCTCCTTTCCTCTGATCACCTTCCTGGCGACGGCCGGGTCGAGCAGACCACCTTTGACGAGGTCAATCCTGTCAAGGTAACCTCTCAGGTTGTCTTTGCTCCCTTTCGAGAGGTCGTCAACTACGGTCACATCCGCACCCGACTCTACCAGGCTGTGGACGAGCCGATGCCCTATGAAGCCGGCTCCGCCCGTGACCAGGACTCGCCTGTCTGCCCAGCCGTTCATGCCCGTCTTCCAAAGCCCATGTATGCCGTGCCGCTGAACTCGTCCTTGTCGAACACCCCCCAGACGTCGTAGAACACCCTGGGCCTGCTACGAGCGATCTCCTCCTTTCGCTCCAGGTAGTCTGGGTGGTTGACGGCGAGTATGATACAGTCCTTTCCTTTCGTCACTCTGCTGAGGGGCATCACATTCTTCTTGACGTAGGGGTCGTGGACCTCGACCTGCGCTCCCTGCTCCGTCAATATCTCAACCAGCTTGAGGGCGGGGGACAGCCGCGTGTCGTCTATCCCCGCCTTGTACGCCACCCCGAGCACTCCGATTCTCTTTGCGTAGAGCGTGCCGCCAAGCGCTTCCTTCACCGAGTTGGCAACATGCTGCGGTATCGCCTCGTTGAGCTTCCAGGCGGCAGATATCATGCTGCTGAACGTGGTGGAGTTGTCGAGGAAGAGCCCGTCCTTCGCGAGGCAAGGCCCCCCAGCGAATCCGGGAAGAGGTATGTTCGACCTAGGATAGCCATGATTGGTGGTCCGTATCACCTCCACTGCGTCCTCCCCGTACCGCTCGGCCCATACGGCGAACTCGTTTGCGAGAGCGAAGTTGGCGTACCTGTACACGTTCGCGTACAGCTTGGCGAGTTCGGCTGCCGTTGGCGAGAGAAACCGTATCTCCTTCTGCCCGTTCAGGCGCTTGAACAGCGAGGAGAAGATTGCGCGGCTCTCGCTGTCGAGAGCGCCGACTATCTCCGGCAGGTTGTGCAGCTCTTCGATCGCCTTGCCCTCCAGAATGCGCTCGGGACAGACCGCCAGGAAGAAGTCCGACCCGACCTTGAGCCCCGTGCTCCCTTCGAGGTACGGGATGATCAGCTCCTGCGTGGTCCCGGGTCCCAGGGTGGATCTGAACCCCACCGCCTTTCCCTTCAGCCCTGCCTTCGCCAGTGAGGAGAGAACCTTCCTGATCTGCGAGTAATCGACGTTGTTCCGCTCAGTCACGGGAGTGCCGACGGCGACGACGACCACGTCCGACTGTTCCACGGCTTCAATGGCGTCCGCCGTCGCCGAGAACTTTCCAGAGGCAAGTGCCGCCTTCAAGAGCCCGGAAAAGCGCGTCTCCTTGAAGGGGACTTCTCCTGCCCTTATCCGAGAGACATACCTGGCGTCGCTGTCCACTCCAATGACACGAAGCCCGGCGTTCGCGAAGGCGACGGAGAAGGGGAGTCCGACTCGGCCGAGGCCTATCACACTGATCGTGACCTCCCCGCTCCGTACCTTCTCGTGCAGGCCGGCCTGTCTCCGGACGGACCTCGGCAACTCTTGCCGCCGGCTCCGCCCGACTTTAAAAGCAGTGTTTAGGGACGACCCGGCTCGTCGCCGTCAACTGAAGCCGACTATCAGCGTCCCGATCGTGATGACGGCTACGCCAAGCCACCTCAGGGGAGGGACCTGCTCGCCCAGGAATGCGAGCGCCAGTATGGACGTAATGGTGTAGCTGAGCCCATTGAAGCCGTAGGCCCAGCTGAGATGGGCGGAGCCCAGAACATGCAGGTACACGACCATGGCCAGTGCCAGGGAGGCGGCGCCTGATGCCAGCAACAGGCCATCGACCACTTCGACTCCTCCGCCTATCCCGGCCTTCAGGAGGAGCTGCCCCGCCGCGGTGAGGGTGTTGCTCACGAGCAGGTACGACGCGAGCCTGAGTTTCGGTGCAGTCGTGCCGCCATCTCTCCTTAGTACGTCAGCGCTATGACGACGACGCCCGCCACGACTAGCGCGATCCCGGCGAGCCTCCTCAATTGGACCCGTTCTCCCAGAACGAGAACAGAGATCGCGGCTACGAAGACGAACGAGCTTGCGAATACGGGGTAGACGAAGGAGACCGCCGCACTCCTCAGTGCTAAGAGATACAACCCGAGGCTCGCCACGTAGAGGAAGGCGCCTCCCAGCATGTGCTTCTCCATGAGCACAGACGCGACCCCTCTCAAGCTTCGCTGGAAGGGCTTCACATACCTCTTGAACGTCAGCTGTCCAGACGCTGCGAGCAAGGCCGCCGCGAGCGTCAGGCCCACGACGGCAACCTCTCCCACCAACTGAGTAGCGTCTCTATGTTCGGGCTATATTGTTTAATCCTCAGCCCGCTGTCCTCACGTCGGTGGCTTCCGACCCTAGCCTCGGGCAGAACGCGGTCCCCCCCGAGGCGCCTGTGGCGCCCACCCTCTCTGTCATCATCCCGGCCTACAGGGAGGAGGAGTACCTCGAGGGAACGATAAGCGACGTCGTGCAGTGTCTCAGGGCCAGACGCCTCAGCTTCGAGGTCATCATCGTGCTTGACGTGACGCCCGGTGACAGGACCGTCGACGTCGCGCGGGTAGCGTCTGCCCGGTTCCCGGAGGTAACGACAATCGAGCGGCAGGGGAAGAGAGGGGTGGGCGACGCCGTCAGGGAGGGCATCAGAGCCTCCAGGGGAGAAGTCGTCGTCCCCATGATGGCCGACCACTCGGAGTCTGGGGATGACCTTGTCAGGCTCGTCGACGTGTCGCGGAGGGGGTATGACCTGACGGTGGCCGAGAGGTTCGGGCACGGCGTTCCGCCAGGGTACCCGCCCTCCAAGTACTTCGCCAACAGGCTCCTGAACCTCTCGGCGAGGCTCTTGTTGATGCTGCCGATGTCCGACACGACCAACGCTTTCAAGGCATACAGACGAGAGTCGCTCGCTGCCATCACGCTTCGCTCCAAGGGTTTCGAGATCTTTCTCGAGCTCCCGGTCAAGGCGGCATGCCGCCCGGGTTCGCGGGTCGCCAGGGTGGAGACTGGGCACATAGCGAGGAAGGGGAAAGAAGCCAAGCTGTCGCTCTCCCGCGACGGCCCAAGATACGCCAGGACGCTCTTCCTTCTGATCGCATCGCGCGGAAGAGCCTATCGCTAGCGCGCGGCTTTCGCGGGGTCACGGCGACCCACGGGTGCGGGGGCACCCTGCTGGGAGAATCGACCGTTTGCGCGAAGCATCCTTTTCAAGCGTAACCGCGGAAGGGTGTCGTCGTTGCGGGTAAACATCGTCCACATGGGCTTCTTCTACTCAGGCGGCGGCGAGCGGGTAGCCATCCAGCAGGCGCTCGGACTTCGCAAGAGGGGACACACCGTAAGGGTCTTCAGCCCCATCATCTACGCGGACAAGAGCTTCCCCGACCTGCTCGCGGAGGTCAGTCCGGAGAGGCTCGTCCCTCACCTCCCGCTCCCGTTCCCCTTCAGGGAGGGGTCCGCGATGGTCGCTTCGGCCATCCTCCCCCTCGGCATGATGAAGGCGGCGGACTGCGACGTGCTTCTCTGTCACTCGCAGCCGAGCATGTGGCTGGGGTTCAGGCTGAACGCTCTGCGCGGCATCCCATACGTCGGATACCTTCACCAGCTCACGACCTTCATACACCCCAGGCCGACCATCGGGGAGAACTGGAACACCGAGGACTTCCAGATGCTGAACGGGCTCGTCGGAGGGATCGGGAGGCCGATCGCGAGGGTTCTCGACAAGCTGTGCCACGAGAGGGCAGCGCGACTTCTGTTCAACAGCGACTGGACGAAGGATCTGTTCGCGAAGGCGTACGGCGTAGGGGGAGAGACCTGCTACCCCGGCATCGTCTCCCATCCGCAGATGGCCCAAGTAGAGCGCAGAAGCCAGATAGTGACGTCGGCGAGGCACTATCCGTGGAAGCGCATCGACCTGACCTTCGAGGTCCTGACCAAGCTGAGGCGCGCCTCGCCCGACCTCGTGGTCACCGGGAAAGAGACGCCCTACACGTCGGTCCTGAGAAGCGCGGTGCGAAGGTCCGGGCTCGAGGACAGGGTCACTTTCAGCGGCTTCGTACCCGATGCCCGCCTCTCGGAGATCATGTCCGAGTCGATGGCGTACGTCCAGACGAGCATCCAGGAACCCTTCGGACTCTCACCCGTGGAAGCACAGAGCTATGGCCTCCCTGCGGTCGTGTGGGGAGACGCAGGGATGCGCGAGACAGTAATCGACGGCGAGACCGGCTTCCTAGCGAAGCCGTACGACACCGAAGACTTCGCTCAGAAGCTGGACCTGGTCCTCTCTGACGCCCCGCTGCGGTCCAGGATGTCGAGAGAAGCGCAAGAGTGGGCGGCCAGGTTCGACTGGGAGTCCCATCTGGACAGGCTTGAAGGAGCACTTGAAGCGGCCCGAAGGTCGTGACGCCGCCGGTCTGTGTCGACGGTCGCGGGTCTACCGCTTCCCAAACGCTGAGAAATCCGTCGTCCCTCGCCGGTTCTCTCTGGCGAGTCGCATCCTGCCACTTTAGCAAGCATACCATTATATCTGCCATCATCGCAGCATAGTATGATTATTGGCTCCGTCGCCACCATCAACCAACGCTCCTGGGGGAGACTGAACCTCTGTGAGCATCCAGGTCTCCATCGACTTCCGTTCCATGTCGAGACGGGTGTGGTCATGGCTCGCCGAAATCCCCAACAGGTTCACGGTCTTCCACTTCCTCTTTCTCTACTTCTGGGCGCACATGATACAGATCAACTTCCCGAACGGGAGCGGGACGTGTGCCGCAGCCTCCTCGAGCTACTCCTGTGTCTTCGACGAGGTCTACGTCGTGCAGGACGCGGTGAACCTGCTCCACGGAATAGGGACCGGGAGGCTCCCTCTTCCAAGCATGTTCGGCGCGCTCGGAATCTCGCTCTTCGGGAACGACCCGTTCGGTTGGCGGATATTCGCCGTGCTTCTCCAGATAGGAGCGCTCTACTTCTTCTACCTGATAGGGAAGCGGTTCATGGGGGAGAAGTGGGGCCTCGCAGCCACCATGCTCCTGGGCTTCGACACGGTCTTCTTCATCCATGGAGGGCTTCTCCTCAACGACACCACGATGTTCTTCTTCGCACTTGGCGCCACCGAGCTGTACTTCAGGCAACGGTATTGGCTCTCGGCCGTCATGATGAGCTTCGCGCTCCTGTCGAGAGAGATGAGCATATTCTGGGGGCTCGCGCTGATAACCTACCACCTGTACGCCAACCGGCACGCGCTCAAACCGGCGCTCAAGCTGGGAGTAAAGTACGCAGCCCTGGCCCTGTTCATCTTCTTCGTCATCCTGTCAGCCTACGACTACGCGGTCCACCCGGTCTCAGGGACGTCAGTCAGCATCGCGGAGAGCATCACCGTCCTCCAGGGGACGAACGGGACCGCGATCACCTCGATTACATCGGCCGTCACCTCTACGGCGACGCAGTACATCGAGAACGCGCTGCAGCACATCCACTACATCATAGTCAGCTTCGGGCCAGGGGCTTACGTGAACGCCGGGGGCGCCTATAGGCCCTACAAGGACCCCCTTTCCTGGATTGAACCGTTCGTGATATACAACGGGACTATCCAGAATGCGTTCTGGGTGACCGACTCCTACCTGACGACAAACGTGACCACGACCGCCAACGGTGTGGTCATCTCCAGCTACCTCATCCACTACTACACCTACCAGGATAATCCGGCGGTCTGGTACGGCTTCATACCATGCGTGATCGCATGCTCTTACGCCCTTTACAAGAAGAAGGAGACGGAGTTTGCCGCATACTGCCTTGCAGGCGCGGTCATCAACTACGCACCGTGGCTCCTTCTCGGCATCTTCGACTCCACGCGGACGGGCTTCAACTTCTATTACATCTATACGCTTCCGTTCTCTGCCATGGGATTCACCTTTTTCTTCAAGTCGCTCCCTCCGAAGTACGGCAAGCCGCTGATGGTCCTGGACCTTCTGATAGCAGCGGCGTTCTTCATATGGTTCTTCCCGACACACGGCCTGATATCGAGCTAGTCGGTCAGCGACATCCTCGGGCCCTGCCTAGGGGGCATTCAGCGCAGTTCTTTGGGCCCAGGTATGTTGGGCCGTGTCTCCCCCCGGGGGCATGCGGTCGTCTACGAGTGCGTGGAGCATGCCGAACCGGAGTGGTCGGCTCCTGTGCACGCCTAGGACCTCAAGCTCGTCCCGATGCTGTCAAGATGCGTGGCCCGACTAGCCAAGAGTTGGCGCTGCTGTTGGCATCTCCAGCATGAGTAACAGAAGTGATCACGCTGCCTCTCGAGTCGCCCATCGCCCTTGTTGCGCGCCTTCCCGCTGGCGAGAGGGTGCGGGCTGAGGAGGAGCCAGCGGCGATCCCTGGCCCGGCAATCTGGGCCCCTTGTGCGTCGCAGCTATCGTCATCGCCTCTGTCCAGGGGACTGTCGCCGCACCTATATAGTACCCCTTCACCCTGGTACTTGGGTGAAGTCACGTGGCACAAATCAAGATCTTGGCCGCTGACGAAACCATCGAGAAGTTCAAGAGGATCGTGCTCGCGAAGCATGGGACGCTGGCTTTGAGCGCCGAGGGAGAAGAGGCACTGAAACTCTACGTCAAGAAGTACGAAAGGCTACTTGGCGGAATGGTTCCACCAGATAAGGACCCATTGAAGGACCTCTGCTCAATCGGCAAGTCTACCGAGCGTCATAATGCCCTGAAGGAGGCTAAGCTCCTCGAGGATGAACACCTCTGATCTTCGTGGACACCACTTTCTGGGTCGGCGACGCTGACATGAGCGACGACTTCCATCTCTCCGCACATCCGGCCATCGAAGCGATAAGGACCGGACTGATACCAACTGCTTTGACCACAAACCTCGTGCTGAACGAAACTGTGACCATTCTAGGGAGGAGGAGAGGATTTGGCGCCGAGAGAGCCACGAAGGCGGCTGAAGTCATCCTGTCGTCGCCACGGGTATTCACCGTGCACGTCGATGAGTCTCTCTTCAGGGAGAGTTTGAGTCAGTACCCGAGGTACAGGGGGACACTAAGCCTAACGGACGTATCAACCGTCGTTACCATGAAGTCCTACGGCGTCAAGGAGATTCTCTCGCATGACCAAGACTTCGATAGAGTCGAGGGGATACGAAGACGCGAAGAGGCATGAGACGAGACGACTCCAGTGGGGTCCGCCGTAGTTCGCGTCTGAGCCACGACGTCAAACGCACCGACACCGTGGTCGGTGTCTCCAACCCGCCTGTGTCGAGCGGCCGGCCCGGTCAAACGCCACGTTGCCCTATCCTATAGAAGTCCCTAGGGCCGGAGTCAGGTCCCAAGCTTGAAGCATGAGCTCCGCGAACGGTGATGCTCTAGTCGTTCCCCAGATCTGCGCGGCCAAAGGACAGAGCGGCACTGCGGCAGGCATGCACATCGCAAGAGCGAGAACGTCCAACAGAGATGAGGCAAGGACTGCCTACAAGTGGTCTCCTTTGTCTCGAGCAACCACTCCCCTCGGTGCGGGGAGACAATGTCTGGATTGCTCTCAGTTGAGTGTTGGACCCCATGTGAGGTGCAGACACCCCCTCGTTGTCGATCGCGTTCAAATCCCATTGGAGGCATTAGCATTCTTCGTGTACCGAAAACCTCTCCCGGTCGGACACTGGGAGGCCCGCGTGCTGAGTCTGGCACCTAGCGTGTCGAAAAAAGAGAGGTCAGTTAGCGGCGAGGCCGTCTCCGCCTGTTGGGCCGCTAACTGTCTGGATGAGTGAAAGGCTCCCGCCGTTCACTGCGAACGCCTGTATCTCGCTTGCGCCTGCGTCGTAGACGTAGAGGAAGTGGCTGTTCTGGCTCAGCGCCATGTCGATGTCCGTGGCTGCCGTGTCCGCGGCCACGCTATGCACAAGCGTGAGCGTTCCTGTTGGAGAGACCGAGTAGCTGGAGATGGTGTCGCCGTGAGCGTTGGCTGCGAAGGCGAATTCGCCGTTGTTGGTGACGACGACCCAGCAGGGCGCCAAGCCGTAGTCAGGGATGCTGTTGCTGATGACGCTGACGGAACCCGAGCTCGAGACTGAATAGGACGACAGGGCCCCTATCGAAGCGTCGCTTACGATGAGGTAGCCTTGGCTGTTGAAGGCGAAGCCGTAGGGGGTTGCGCCGCTGGATGGCGTGACGACTGGTCCCGAGGCGACTCCGAAGGCGTTGACGTGGTAGCCGTCGATGTGGCTGCTCGACTTCTCGGTGACTATGAGGGCGGTCCCTGTTGGGTTGAATGATATCTCGGCCGCGGTCGCGACCTTGCTGAGTGGGTGGACGGAGCCGGGAATCGGGGTCAGTGTCCCGAACGGGCTCAGGTAGAAGCCTGCGATGTTGCCGATCGCCGTTGTGCCGTTGTCGAGCACGTAGACGAGGTTCCCGAAGATGGTCACGCTGAGAGGGACCGACCCTTCAGACGAGACCTGGTCCGTCAGGCGAAGATGAGTGAATGGGTACGGCGAAGCTCGGAAGACGGAGATTGTGTTGCTCCCGGCGTTGACGACGATGAGCCAAGAGCCGTCCTGGCTGAGAGCAAGCCCGCCCTGGTTCGAGCCGGTTAGGCCAGCCAGCCCGAGACCCCCGGTGGCGAAAGTGCCGGCAGAGGTCAGGATACCGTCAGGTGCCCGGTTGAAGGCGAGGACTGCGTTCCCCGAGGGGGAGTTTGTCATCGTGAACACAGACCCTCCGCCGTATGAGGTAGGAGGAGGAGATGCGTATGCGACCATGGAGGTCGTCATGAGGAGGAGTGGCAGAGCTGCGAGAAGCGCGTATGCGCGTACTGATGTTTTCACGAACCCGCGGCTTCGCCGACCTATTAGCCGATTTTTCCAGTTGTCTTCCAAATCTGGCCAGGATTAGCTCCAAATCAGGCCAGCCCTGAGTCTCCCGCCCCGAACGACAGACGTCGGCACACTTCGTCGAACACATCCATGTGCCCCTCAAGCCACGGACTGAGCGAGTAGACGACCCCGTACTTCTCGCCAGTGGCGACGACCAGCGCGCTCTTCGTCAGGACCCGAATATGGTGCTGCACCGCCTTGTACTCCATCCTAAGGTCCCGTGCAAGCTGGTTCTGGTTGCTCGGCTTCGCCTTCAGCCTGGCGATGATGCGTGCCCGGTTCAGTCCACCGCGGGTCCCCCCGAGGAGGAACCAGAGGAGGCGCCTGAGCTCGGGCTCGTCCCTCATCGTGGGGCGCCGCCCTCCGGTCGCTTATCAAGGCTGAGGACTATGTGGACGAGATTTGGAAAAACGGTTATAGGCTCTCTCGGGGCAAAGCACTCGCAACTTGGACCCGATGATGGACCTGGCTGTCGTCTTCTCGTCCGTCAACGCAGCAATCCTCGTGGTGCTCCTGTCCATATATCTCGGCATTGTGCTGCGGACGCGATCGGCCTATCCAGCGGGGATGATGATATTCGCGTCGTTCCTCCTGGTGCAGAACCTCCTGACGGCTTACTCGTACGTCGCGATGAACGGGTTCTTCGCGGCCGCCGTGCTCCCGTACCTCGTCACCATCTCGCTGTTCGAGTTCGGGGGACTGATAGCCCTGACGCGGATCACCCTCTAGCTGGCGTCTCTCCCGTGCGCTCCACTAGGGGCATGGTGGGCGGCACAGAGGGCGAGGGCGACACCTTTCCTCCTGCGGCCCTCGCCATGTCGCTGTCGCGGATTGCCACGACCGCGATGATGGCAAGGTAGGGGAGCGCCATTTGCACGATGCCCGGGGGGAGCAGCAGGCCGACGGCGGCAAAGGCAGAGGAGGCAATCGGGAGCTTCTTGCTCCCCCCTGCCGTCATCAACAGGGCGTAGGCTGGGAGGTACGAGTATCTCGCTTCTTGGTCAAGCGGGACGTACGAGACGAAGAGAGCGAAGAGCAGCACGAGCGTCGCCGCCGCGAAGGCGCCCGCTAAGGGGAACAGGTCGGGCTTCCGGCGAACGTAAAGGACGGCCACCAGCGCTAGCACCGAGAGAGGGATCAGCGCGAATTCGAATATGAAGTTCGTCACGAGGGTCAGGCGGTAGAGCAGCGGGACGCTGTTGGTGAAGATTGTCGTGACACCGTTCACCACGCACGTCTCCACTACGCGTGTTTCATTCACGACGTAGTGACACGAGGTCGACGACAGCGGGGTGGTCCCCGACCCCGTGCCCGTGGTCGAACTCGAGTTCGACCCGAGTGTGGGGTATGGAACAGGGCGGTACGCCATGCTCCTGATGTACTGGAGGGGGGCGACTAGAAGGAAGGGGACAGAGACCGCAACGACGATACCTGCGAAGAACGCGACCCCCTTTGCAAACTCCCTTCTTCCGAACTTTACGGCGTAGATCGCGTAGACTGGGAGGATGAATAACGCCTGTTGGTTCATCATCAGGGCGACGGCAAGCGCGGCCGCTGACGGGACGAGCTTCCGTTCGTCGAGGAGGAGAATTGCGATGAGAACAAAGAGCAGCATGGGCTGGACGCTGAACAGTACGTAGCCCTCGTACAGCAGCGCGAAGGGGCTCACCGCATATCCGATGCCCGCCATTAGTGCGACGGTGCGGGTGGACTTCCTCTGCACGATCAGGAAGATCACGGACGCGGAAGCGGCGTCAGAGAGTGCGATTGCGAGCGCCGCCCCCACCTTGCCGGCGAGGAGGTAGAACGGGAGCAACGAGTAAAGGAACAGGGGCGGATACTGGTCGAAGAAGTCGCGGTACGGGATCTGGCCCGCGGCGATGTAGTGCAGCCACTGGACATAGTACGACTGGAAGTCCGCATACGTCTCGAGCTGAGGGATGTAGTTGATGCCGTGCGTCGTGGCATCGAGCAGCGCGAGGACTACCCTGGGAACGGCCGCGAGGACGAAGACGTAGAGCGCGGTCCTGGCGGCCGCGGAGATCTTGGTCAACCGGTGGCAGCGCGTTGATGTCTGAGGCATAAAAGAGCTTGACAGGGCTGGGGCCTGTTTCGATTCGTCCGCAGCCGCAGCAGACCGGGGAGCGACGGCGAGGCTCCCGCGTACTGTTCAACCGGCGCTAGGATGGGACGGGTCTCGACAGCTGCGATATTGTTACGCCTTTTGGATGGAAGAATCAGATTTGTCCGTGCCCGAAATAGAAATACATCACCAACAACACGATGATAAGCGCTATGAGGCCTTCCCACAAACTGCCTTCCGGTTCATGATTGGATCGAGGGTAGTTGTGCTCTACATGTTGTGGCTCATCCCGGTTACGGATAGACATAGACTCTTCGTAATCGGCTTATGATATACGGTTTTGTATTCCTTGGTCTAGCACCCCCGCGAGCGCTCGCACCGCTCGCGTCGCACCTTGCGCGTGGGCCTACCTCCCGCTACTCTTTCCCTCCCTTCTTCCCTGACTCTTCGACACCGAGCAGAATGTCGAGTGCTTGCTTGGCCCTGGCCCAGACTTTAGCGGTGTTCTCTTTTCGCAGACTGACGACGACGCCGCCGCCTAGCTTGTATTCTTCATAGCTGCCCGACGACGGATTCATCTGATTACTGTAGTTGTCCATGTCTTTCTTTTCACCTCCGCCCCCGGCAGGGGTGCTTGTCAGATGGGGGACGTTCTTCTTGAGTAATTTTCCGATATCGCTTGCGATTTCGTTTGCCTCCGCGATAGGCGCATTTGCCTTCTCTCGAAGGAATACTCTGACCTGTTCATCTGAGGGAAGGGCCTTGAACCGTTCATAGATATCGGCGAATATCTGGACCTTCCTAACAGCTGCCTCCATGCCCTTCTTCCGTTCTTCCGGTTCTCCGTAGATTATCTGTTCCCCCAAATGGGGTGATTCTGATTTGGCCCGACCCTGTATCGATCAATCCATACATAGCCATCGACCCGACAAGCAGCCCAAACCCTCCGCCCTTGACCGACATCCCTATCGCCCCAGCGAGACCTTCCCGGGTCATCGTGGATGCCCCTCCTGTCTCCCGGGCCTTTCGGGTGTAGGCTACGCAGTCATCCAAGTCACGCGTCGGATAATCGAAGCTCCATGCTTTTGGCATGGCTGGTGGTGCGAACAATGCCTGTTCAGGCATAGTGGAATTGCCGAAACAGGCAACGCTGACAAAAACAGGGATGAGGAAATTGAAGACGGTGAA
Organism: Nitrososphaerales archaeon; assembly: GCA_030038395.1. Classification (GTDB taxonomy): domain Archaea; phylum Thermoproteota; class Nitrososphaeria; order Nitrososphaerales; family Gagatemarchaeaceae; genus UBA183. Next base: position 3,840 of record JASHOZ010000004.1, on the reverse strand, counting down.
TCCGTCTGGACTCCGGCGAAGGTCAGGCCTGAAAACTCGCCCTCTCCCATCCACTTTACAGATTATGACAACGCCAGAACCCCGGCAGAATCACCAACTTCGATTTCCTCGTCTCTGCGAGACAGACCGAGTTGAGCCACTCAAAGCTGGTGAATCTGTCTTGATCCCGGCGTTGTCATAGTTTGTAACTCTGGAGAAATCGCACTCCTCTCATCAGCCGCATAGGTTTTACAAGCGAAGACACTCTCCCCTTATTCGACGAGAAAGCCAGCCTTAAGTAGAGAGACTGCTCTTATGAGACGAGAAGAAGTGAATAGCGCAAAGCCGAAATTGGCTTGGCTGGCAGACGAGCTAGGCATAGACAGGAATGAACTGAAGGGTAGCGACAAATTCGACGCTAGGCTAAAGTTCCAGAAGGTCTCTTTTCTGTTGAGTTCTTTGGGGGTCGAACCGTTCAAGAGGTTCGTCTTCAACCTCTACTTGCGTGGGCCATATAGTCCGGGGCTCGCTGCTCAGTATTACGACCTGAACGGTGACACCCCCGAACCCGTCAATCTGACAAGACACGAGCACGAGATTCTGGAGTGGTTCGTCAGGTTCGACTTGAGGGAGATGGAGGTGGCCTCAAGCATAATGCTGATCCAGAGCTTCCGCGATGACAAGGTCTCAGATGAGGACATCTACTCCGTCCTTACAGTCTCAAAACCGTGGGTCAAGAAGAGCGATTTCGTAAGAATCATCGGCGAGCTTAGGCAGAAGAGACTTGTGAATTGAGGTCTACGTTCTGCCTAGTTTCCACCTAGACACAAGCTACCTCATCGAATACCTAGGCGACGGAGTCAGCCTCAATAGTCAGATTGCCAAGGAGCAAGTGAACCGTCTTAAGTCGAAGAAGCATGAAGTTAGGGTCTCGCTCCTCGCCATTGGCGAGGCTGTCAAGGTGTGTAGCGATGACCCCTCGAAACTGAATCTGGATTACCTCACCGAGCGAATCCGACAGGAGAGGATTAAGCCTTGCTGGCCGAGAATAGAAGACTACGCAACACTTGCTAAGGTTGCGGAAGCGATTTCCCAAGAGATGGGTGAAATCGGAACGCTAGACATGCTTCATCTGGCCCACGCGTGGACTGACCGGACATGTAAGGGCTTCCTAACTTTCGATGGTGGCATGTTCAACAACCCAGGCATAGCGCGTCTCAAAAGGCACGACCTATGGCGGAAAGGTTTCATCGTGGGAGATGAGTCAGGGGTCTGACCCCACCGTGACAAAGGACTAAACAATATCGACAGCTGCAAAGGGACAAATACTCGCAAGCGCCCTCCGCCCGGCGTGCCCCACCACATCGAGTACAAGTTCGTCACGACGAGACCGGCCCGGATCTCGCCCGCCCAGGGTGATGCGTCGTATTACAACTGGGCCGACGTGTCCGAGATGCTCACAAGGTATGGGGCAGAAGGCTGGAGAATAAGCCAGATGAGCGGGACCAAGGTGGGCGACGACTCAGTCCTCTACGCCTTCGTCCTTGAGCGCGCCGTCAGCTCGCCTCTCCAGAGGCACCCCAAGTAGGGCCCGGCATAGCTACGTCGCTGGGGGCGGACTCGGCGGGGCGGGCTGTTCCCCGGTGTCCTCCCACGGGAGCACAATCCTGTATGTGTCGATTTGGAACGAGACGTTCTTCAGCTCCTTCGGCTCTAGCTTGACGAGCTTGTACGGGACCTTGTTGTGTATCTGGTCGTAGACCTGCTCCGAGATGCATATCCCTCCTCCCGTGGCTAGAGGCTCTATCCGCGAGGCTATGTTGACGGCGTCGCCGTACACGTCGTTGTCCTTGTGGATGACGTCTCCGACGTGAATCCCTATCTTCAGCCTCACCCTCTCGGAGGGGGGCTCGTTCAGGTCGTGGAGCGTCTGCTGCATCTCGACGGCGCACTCCGTCGCCTCCAAGGCGCTTGCGAACTCCACCAGGAAGGCGTCCCCGATGGTCTTCACCTCGTGTCCTGAATGCTTCGGGAATATCGGCCTGATGACCCTCCGGTGCCTCTCTAAGAGCTTCATCGCCTTCGACTCGCTCGTCTGAGTCAGGGCCGTGTAGCCTACGATGTCCGTGAACATGATCGCGGCGAGTCTCCTGGTGGGTTCCGTGGTGGGCGCTCCTTGCTGCGTTGGGGTGGGCTGAAGCGACGGCACAGTCGTCATTATTATGCCTCCGACTATCCTCAGAAGCGCCGCCGCGACGAACAGGTACGCTCCGACCCCGAACCCCCAGGTTATGGTTGCGGGGCCGTAGGCGGTGCTCGAGCCCCCGGTGGCCCCTGATGAGATGGTGCTCAGAAGGGACGACTGTTGGCTGCTGAGGGTCCCTCCGCCGAGGAGCGCCGAGAGGATGGGGACGATGACCGAGATGAACGACACGAAGGCGAAGATGAACACGAGGGCGAACAGCAACGCGATCCCCCCGTCTATGAACTTCCTCCCTAGGCTGCCCCCTCGCTTGACGGCCACGACGTCGATAAGCAGCAGAGGGATTCCGACGGCGAAGATGAGCGCGAGGAGGACCGGTACCGCGACGATGTTCGTCAGCGCGAGCGGGTTCGAGCCGCCGGCAGGGAGGCTGAGGTTGAACCCTTTCAGGGGGTCTATGTACATCAACCGGGTGGAGGAGCCCGCGTAGGTCTCGCTAGCCACATACCACGGCTCGATGAGCCCCGCCGCTCCTATCGCGACGCCCGCGAGCCCTATCCCCAGGCCTATCCCTCCCCTCCCTCTGACGAACTTGCCAATCTTGAGTCCCTCCTTCTGGGAGGTCCTGGACAGCCCCGTGAGTTTCACGGCAAGCCTGATGACGAAGTAGAGCACGAAGACGACGAGGAGGTCAGTTGCGATGGAGCCTGACGTGATGTAGGACATGCGCTGAGCCTCTCCCGGCCTAAGTCCTCTTTAGGTTTCTGCCCGCTTCGACCGAGAAATCTGGCTCCGCACGAGAGCGTATGACGCTACCACCGACAAGGTGGTCGCCACGAGGGCCACCAGCTGGAACGGGAACTCGGGGATGGAGCTGGAACTGGACGACTTCGAGGTCGTCTGCCCGGCCGAGCTGGTGGAGGTCGTCGTCGTGCTCACTGCCTTCGCAGGGCTGGCCGAGATGACGGATACGGTGGCCGAGTCTTGGTTGGCGACGTAGACCTCATTGGTCCCAGAGTCGTACGCGGCCCTGTCAGGCCATGTCCCGACGCCGATGGTGGCCACTACTGAGTCGTTGTCGGCTGCGATCACGGAAATCGTCGTCGTTCCGTAGTTGGTCACATACACCTCTCCCGTCGTCGGTACATAGACGGTGTCGTACGGGGTGTTTCCGACGGTTATGTTGTCGACCACGGAGTTCGAGGAGTCGGACATGACCGAGACCGTGTTGGAGTCCTCGTTTGCGACGAAGATCTCCCCGAGCGCCGAGTCATACGACATGCCCAGAGGTCCGAGTCCGAAGCCAGTGACATTCTGAATCACTTCGTTGCTTGAGTCGGAGATGACAGAGACGTTGTCGTCGTCGCCGTCAGACACGAGAATCTCTCCCTTCCCTGAGTCGTAGACGATACCCCTCGGCAGGTCGCCGACGTTTATCGTCGCCACGACCGTGTTACTGGAGTCCGAGATTACCGACACGGTGTTGTCGTCTGCGTTCGTCACGAAGATCTCCCCCTTGGCGGAGTCGTACGCGAGGCTGTTCGGGCTGTTCCCTACGGTGATCGTCGTCACGACCGTGTTGGAGGAGTCAGAGATAGCCGAGACGGTGTTTTCGTCCGAGTTGGCCACGTAGACCTCGCCGTTCCCCGAGTCGTACA
>JASHOZ010000033.1 GCA_030038395.1 Nitrososphaerales archaeon | reverse complement strand
AGCGCGTAGGCGACTATCACCAGCACCAACCGTATCTTCGTCTCCATGTCCCTGGCGTACTTTATCTTGAACACGATGAGCGCGCCCATCTCGACCCCCATCATCGCGAGGAAGAGGAAGGAGGCCGTGATGCTGCTCACAAAGACTATGAAGTCGTAGAACGCTGCTCCGACGGCGGTCACGATAGGACCGGCGATGGCTGCGAACGGGAGGGTCGTGAAGTAGGAGGTGCCGCTTGCCTGCACGTCCAGCACGCCGCCCATGAAGAACTCCGCGAGGAAGACCGACCCGAGCAGGGCGAACGCCCAGTTGGGCATTGCGAGCCAAGACTTTACGGGCGGCTCGGCGAGCCGCTTCTCGTCGAGGACGATGCTGAAGTAGACCGCCATTTCTACGACGACCGACAGAGCGAAGAGCGCGACGTCGTCGTAGAGAAGCCACACGAACAGGCCTGCCATCATCAGAGCGTACGCACCGAGCAGCCGGACGATGTACGCAAGAGCCCCCGCGGGGACCTCCCTGTTCTTGTACAGGTACTCGAAGATGAAGATGATCGCTAGGATCATGACGCCGCTGTTGCCCCAGAGAGACCAGTACACCCACGTCGGGTTGCTGATGGCGGTTGGGGACAGGACCATCACCGCCGTCTGGATTGCGACGAGCCAGCGGAAGGCGGCAGGGAACTTCCTGCCTACAAGATAGAGAGTGACCGCCATCTCTGACGCCATCGTGAAAATGAACCAGTAGGTCCCCATCGATGAGACGAGTGCGGAGAGGGCGCTTTGAGAAGTCGACGCGGTCCCTGATACGAGGGCGAAGGTCCACCCCATGAACACCTCGGACAGGATGACGCAGACGATTATCGAAGCGAACATGACTGTCCTGGCTGAGACAGGGCTCCCGACCATGGTCTTGTCTAGGGGTCGGTCACCTGTGACCATCAGCATGAGTATCGGGACGATGAAGACGCTCATCGCCACCATGTTGGCGATCACGAGAAGGACGAGCGTCATGAAAGCGGGGTAGTAGAGATATACGACCGAACTCATGAACATCGAAGCCATCATGGAGAGGAGGAAGACAAGTATCACGGCGTCGTTCACCGTCTTCATTGCGGAGCCCCTCTTCAGAAGCCACGCCGTGAACACGGCCATGAGGCCCGCTGCTACCCAGAGAGGGGCCAGGTCCACTTTGTCTAGCACCTACGCCTGCGCGGGAGGGCACGCGGGAGGAGTAGGAAGCAGAATGTCCAGCGTTCGGCGAGTCCATGCCAAGACGAGAGCAAGCCCGTTGCCCTAACGGGTCGGCCCTGCGCGCGCTATTTACGCCTAACGGGTTGGGGGGCGTCCTCCTGTCACCCTGTGGCGGGGACAGGCCGATTCCGCTACTGGTGCGATCCCGGCTCTGACCCCGGCACCTTCGGGAGCTGCGCAAGTATTGCGACCGCCGCAAACAGCAGGACGCCGGCGAAGACGAACGTGGTGTCGAAGCCTAGGTACACGGATACGAAGCCCGATGCCAGAGAGCCGCCCATCGTCGCTATTCCCACCACCGCGGAGTACACGCCCAGGGCCGCGCCTGGGCTCTTCCGCTGCACGGTGTTGAACATCATCGTGTTTGAGGCAGTGTAGTAGACGGCAAAGGCGACCCCTGCGGCCACTGGATACATCACGATCGCGGGGACGACGAAGAGCGGACCGGAGAGCAGGAGGGCTGCCGCTCCGATCACGATGTAGGACCACCCTCTGAGCAGGAGGCCCTGCGCGCTCGTCGTCACGAGCGACTGGCTCCCGACATACCGCCCTGCGCCTGGGAACGCGAGCGTCTGTATGGCGGCCCCGACCAGAATGACTGCGAATATCTCGACCGAAGTAAGCTCGAACGCAGACATGGCGGGGACGAAGGAGGTGTTGAAGAGACCGCTGGAGAAGTAGAACATGATAGTGGAGATGTAGAAGAGAGGGACGTAGCTCGTCAGGCTCGAACGGAGACCCTTGAAGGCGCTCGCGAAGTCGGACACCCTCGGCGCCCGGATGAAGAAGATTGGGAGGGTGAGGAGGCGGCTGAAGAAGCTCGACTTCTTCATTGCCACGGCTTGTTTCTCGAAGATCACTGCGGGCTCCGGGATGGTCGCCGCTGATAGCGCGGCGGACGCCAGCGTGAACAAGCTGAAAGGAACTGAGAGGAATATCAGTGGGAACGCCTGGGACCACACGGTGCTCAGTAGCAGACCACCGACGCTCCCCACGCTCGACACCATCGAGAGCATGGCGAACGCCCCCGCCCACTCCCCCTTTGACCGCGTCTCCATTATGAGGAGGTTGAGGGGCGTCGCCGACGCGACCGAGACGAAGGAGAAGACGGCGTAGGTGCCGATTGTCCCCGCCGTCGTGCTGTCGAAGTAGAACATCAGGAGGATGGCTGCCATCGCGGCGTAGCTCCCCGCAATCAGCCCGCGCCTCTTGTGCAGCCTGTCGGTCGCGAACCCCCAGAATATCGCGGCGGGTATGCTGACCCCGTTGAACACGGCAACGGCCAGACTGGCATAGATGGTCCCGAGCGTGACGCCGTTGAGCTGGATGAGGTAGAGCTGCACCATCGTCCCCAGGGGTCCAGTCGCGACCGCCACCGGGAACGTGGAGTAGACCCAGTTCACCCTCTTCGCGCCCGGCCGTCCTGGTTCCAATGTCCTACCCTCGCAGTCGTCCGTTCATCTGCGTATCTGCAGCGCATCCGTAGGAAAAAGCTGAATTAACGCCGGCAGCAGTTACCCACCGATGACGTTGCTCGGGAGGAGGCTCTGTGTTGCGATCCCAGACACGGTGCTGGAGGAGCGGGATGCGCTCCGCGACAAGACGGCGAAGCTGGGGGTGATGGCGAGAGCGTGCTCGATCTACGGGGTGGACGTCATCCAGGTCTTCAGGGACGACGGGAGGCGCGGGGAGCCGACGCTGATGAGGAAGGTGCTAGAGTACCTCGAGACACCGCAGTACCTCAGGAGGAGGCTCTATCCCCTCGACGAAACGCTGAGATATGCCGGACTCCTTCCGCCGCTCCGCATCCCGTCGCACAAGCCGAAGGTCCCGATAGAGCGGCTCGCCGTCGGCGACTTCCGCGAAGGGGTAACCAACGCCGACGGCACGGTCGATGTAGGGCTAGACAAGAACCCCAGACTCAGGGAGAAGGTCCCGGCTGGGAGACGGGTCACCTTGAGGGTGGTTTCTACCGCGCCTCTCACCGCGGAGGTCGTTGACCGCGAGCGAGTGAACGAGTACTGGGGATACGCGGTAGAAACAGCTACGGCAGCGGAGGTGTTTGCAGACCGGAGGTTCGCGCTCAAGGTGGCAACATCCCGATACGGGAACTCGTTCCAGTCGGCTGTGGCAGCGCTTAGGGATGCGGCTAGGAAGGCATCGACCTTGAAGCTCGTCTTCGGCTCCCCCTCTCGAGGCCTCTTCGAGATCGTCGGCCCCGACCTCCCCGCCAGGGCGGACTTCGTCGTGAACCTGTATCCTGACCAGCACGTCGAGACGGTCAGGACAGAGGAAGCGATATTCGCCGGGCTCGGGCTCATGAATCTTCTCATAATCTAAGAAAGCTTAAGTGCGAACCGAGAAACGGGGTTCGGGAAAGGTCAGCGTGAGTTGGGTCATCGGAAGCATAGCGCGCCACGCAGGGGCAGCCTTGCATACAGACCAAGGGGAAGGGCGAAGAGTCTTCTCCCGAGGATACGGAACTGGCCGAAGCTAGAAAGCGACAAGCCGACGATCCTAGGATATCCAGCGTTCAAGGCGGGGACGATTCACGTCATAACGGTGGACGACAGGGCGAAGACGCCGAACTTCGGGAAGCCCCTCTTCAACATGTCGAGCGTCCTCTCGATGCCCGAAGCGCAGGTCACCGGCCTGAGGCTCTACGGCCACGAGGACGGGGCCGACCATCCAATCGCTGACCTGAAGGCTCCCGGGGAGGGCTTGGAGAAACTCCCCATAGAACGCGCCGCGAGGGTCACGGCGTTCGTCTCGACCGTACCTAGCGACGTGGGGCTGTCGCAAAAGCAGCCGATAGTCATGGAGGTGGGCGTCTCAGGAGGGGATGTGAAGTCTCAGGCCGAATATGTGGTCGGGATGATGGGGAAGAAGGTGAAGTTCACGGACGTTTTCAAGGCGGGGATGTACGTCGACGTGCTCGGCATCACGAAGGGGAAGGGGTTCGAAGGACCGGTGACTAGGTTCGGAGTTAAGCGGAAACAGCACAAGTCAAGAAAGAGCGTCAGGGCGGTAGGTGTAATCGGCCCGTGGCACCCGGCTGCGGTGATGTACACCGTGGCGAGGGCGGGGCAGATGGGCTTCCATCAGAGGACAGAGACGGGGAAGAGGATACTCCTGTCGGCGAACGGGACGGAGAAGCCAATCACTCCAGCGGGTGGGTTTCCGCACTTCGGCGAAGTGAAGGGGGACTACGCCGTTCTGAGGGGCTCTGTACCTGGGCCGGCGAGGAGGTTCGTGATGGTAAGGATGGCCGTAAGGGGATTCAGGAAGAGTCAGAACCCACCGCAGGTGCTCGAGCTCAGCCCCACGTTGGGGAGGCCGTCGCGGTGAAGGCTGAGGTCGTGGGACTGGACGGCAAGTCCGCGGGGAAAATCGATGTCCCTCAGGTCTTCTCGACTCAACTGAGGCCGGATCTGATAAAGCGCGCGTTCTGGCTCGTCGCCTCCCACGGGTTCCAGCCGAAGGGAAGAGACCCGATGGCAGGCGAGAGGACGACGGCTGAGACTCACAGCCCCCCCACCGGGACGGGGCGGTCAAGGATACCGAGGGTGAAAGGGGAAAGGTACCCGAAGTCGGGCCTGGCTGCGGGAGTGGCCAGCGTGGTCAAGGGGAGGCTCCCGCATCCGCCGAGATCGGAGAAGGTCATTCACTTCGCGATCAACAAGAAGGAGCGCCGCCTCGCCACCGACTCGGCGATAGCGTACACCGCGAGCGCCGAGGCTGTGAAGGCGAGAGGGCACAGGGTGAGGAAGGTGGAGCTTCCGCTCGTTGTGACCGACGACATCGAGGCGGTCGAGAAGACGGCCGAACTGGCGGAATTCCTGAAGAAGGCCGATCTCGAAGCCGAAGTGGAGCGAGTCGAGAGGGGGATAAAGAGGAGGACAGGCAGGTCCAGGCTCAGGGGCCGCGTCTACAGGACGGGGGTGGGGCCGTTGATAGTCGTCACGAACGACAGGGGCGTCGGCAAGGCGGCGAGCGGGATCCCCGGAGTGGGGGTGGCGAGGGTGGACGAACTCAGCGTGCTCGACCTTGCGCCAGGGGGGGTCCCAGGAAGGCTCGCCATATGGACGGAGTCGGCGCTGGGGACGCTGAGCGGCAGAGACAGGGAGGCAGAACGAGATGCGGCTTGAAGACGCGCAGAAGCTCCTGAGACGCCCGTACGTCACGGAAAGAACGTTCGAGCAGATCGAGAAGGAGAACAAGATCTGCTTCATCGTGGATGACAGGGCCTCGAAGCCGCAGATAGCGAGCGCGTTTGAGGCACTGTACGAAATGAAGGTGGCCGCCGTCAACACCGAGAGGACGGTGAAGGGAAAGAAGGCGTTCGTCAGGCTCCTCGAAGCAGACAAGGCTGCCGAGCTCGCGTCCAAGTTGGGGCTGGTGTAAGCGATGGGAAAGAGGATACTTCAGCGGAGGAGAGGGAAGGCAGGCATCCAGTTCAGGGCACCCGTTAGGGGAAAGGTGAGTCCGGTTCGTTATCCGAGGCTCGGGCCGGAGTCGCAGGGGATGGCCAAGGTGACCGCCCTGCTCGACGAGCGCGGGCGGTCCGCCCCGCTGGCGCAGGTGGGCTACGGGGACCACAGGTTCACCTACGTCCCGGCTGTGTCGGGGATGTCGGTAGGCAAACAATTGGCGATGGGAGTGGGGGCTCCGCCGGTGCCGGGGAACATGATGCCCCTCGCGCAGATCCCTGAAGGGACGCGCATCTGTAACATCGAGCTCAGGCAGGGCGATGGTGGAAGGCTGGTCAGGGCTTCCGGCACGTCGGCTGTCCTGTTTTCGAAGGCGAACGGCCGGGCCATCGTCAGGCTCCCGTCAGGGAAGAGCATGCAGATTGATGATAGATGCCGCGCGACGGTCGGAGAGATCGCGGGCGGAGGCAGGCGCGAGAAACCGTTCCTCACAGCGGGGGCGCGCCACCACGCGATGAGGGCTTCCGGGAGGGTGTACCCGCGGATGAGAGGGATAGCGATGGCAGTCGTCTACCACCCGTTCGGAGGCGGGAGGCACCAGCACCCCGGCAAGTCCACAAGCACGTCCAGGAATGCCCCTCCGGGGAGGAAGGTAGGGTTAATAGCGCCTAGGAAGACCGGACGAAGGAGATTGCCGAGGGCGAGCGTGGAGGTCCAGAGATAATTGCCGAAGGAGTTCAGCTACAGGGGAAAGTCCCTCGAGGAGCTCACGTCGATGTCTACCGAGTCGCTGCTGGAGCTTCTCCCTTCTAGAGCACGGAGGTCGCTCAACAGGGGCGTGTCAGCCGAGAAGAGAAAGATACTGGAAGACGCCCGCGCGATAAAGGAAGGCAGGCTCCAGGGACAGATTAAGACGCATGCGAGGGATATGATAGTCCTCCCGTCGATGGTGGGGCTCACGATAGGCGTGCACAACGGGAAGGAGTTCATCCCTCTGGAAGTGAAGCCAGAGATGATCGGCAGATACCTCGGCGAGTTCGTGATCACCAACAAGAAGGTCGTGCATGGGACTCCTGGGATCGGCTCCAGCCGCTCCAGCCTCTACGTCCCTCTGAAGTAGTCTGACGGGCGCCGTAGCGTTCAGCTGACGGTCGTCTGCGACTGGTCGCGCAGGAAGTTCAGAAGGTAGTTCGGGCCGCCGACCCCCCTCCCAGTCGCGCCGCTAGCGTTCCAGCCGACGAACGACTGGGCACCGGGCCAGGCGCCAGTGGTGGAACCTCCGCTCCTGTTGGCGTACGTGACGCCGAACCTGATGCCTTCGAAGAACATCGCCATCTCCTTCTTGTCGTTGGTGAAGATGCCGGCGGTAAGTCCGTACTCGGTCGCGTTCGCCTGCGCAACCGCCTCCTCGGTGCTCGAGAACTCCGACACTACCACGAAGGGGAGGAAGAGCTCGTCCCTGAACAGCCGGCTGCTGCGTGGGAGACCCGTGACCACGGTCGGGGAGACGAAGTGGCCCCTAGCCATCGCGCCGGACTTCAGCACCGACCCTCCCGTCAGGAGCTGGCCCCCCGCCGCCCTCGCTTCGGAAACCGCCCCTTCGAACTTGGCCACCGCCTCTTTGTTAATCACCGGCCCCATGAAGACGTCCCTTTCGCGCGGGTCGCCGACGGCCAGCCTGTCGATGCGTGCCTTCAGCGCGGCCAGGAACTCGCGGGCCACGTCCTTATGGACATAGAGCCTGGACGTCGCGCTGCATTTCTGCCCGCTGTAGCCGAACGCGGCTCTGACGGTCCCCTCGACGGCCTTCGCGATGTCCGCCCTCCCCGTGACTATCGTTGGGTTCTTGCTCCCCATCTCCAGCAGGATGGGCTTCGGGTAAGGCTGCGACGTGAGGAACTTCCTGTAGAGCCTCATGCCTACGTCTCGTGAGCCGGTGAAGGCTATCCCGGCGACGTTCGGGTTGGAGGCGAACTCGCCCTCGAAGTTGGCACCAGGTCCCGTGACGAAGTTGACTGCTCCTCCCGGGACGCCCGCGTCGCTGAACGCCTGGTAGAGCATCAGCCCTGAGAGCGGCGCTGCGCTCGTGGGCTTCAGGATTATCGCGTTCCCCGTTATCAGCGCGCCTATCGCCATGCCGCTGGCGAGCATGAACGGGAAGTTGAAGGGGGAGATGACAGGCCAGACTCCGTACGGCCTTTCGACTACGACGGTGCGCTCGCCGGGACCCCCCTGGCCCATCCTTGTCAGATACCCGTCATGCTCACGCATCAGCTTCGCGCAGTACTTCACCGAGTCCTGCGCCTCCCATGTCTCGGCGAGGGCCTCCATCCGCGTCTTGCCTACCTCGTAGGTTATCGCGACGGCTATCTCGAACTTCCTCTTGTCGACAAGGGAGGCGAATCGCTCCATCGTACGGACGCGCTCGCGCCACGGCGTCTCGCTCCAGGCTCTGAAGCCCTCTGCAGCGGCGACAATCGCTGCGGATGCGTGCTCCCGCGTGCCTGTCTGGAACCTGCCTACCACGATGGAGGTGTCGATCGGGCTGCGGCACTCGAACTCGCCGGCCTTCGACCAGACCTCCTTCCCGCCTACGAACATGGGGTGGCGCTCGCCGAGCTTCGTCTCGAACCGCTTCATCTCGTCTTCGAACTTCGGGTGAAGGCTCTGGTCGGCCGCGAGAGTGACATAGGTGACCTTGACCGGAGCCTTCTTTGGCATGGCTGCCCGCGCGACTTCGTGAGTTACTTAATGTTTCTCAGGATGAGACGACCCGGCCCGCGTCCCTGAGGAACGGCTGGCCGGAGACCGCGGAGTACTCCGCGAGCACGGCCTCTTTCACCTCGCCGAATGGGACCTCGCGGCCGCTCAGCTCTTTCATCGAGGTCATGACGCCAGGGTCGAAGCCGCATGGTTTGATGAGCGCGAAGTAGGAGAGGTCGGTGTTGACGTTGAGCGCGAACCCGTGGTAGGCTACCCAGTCCTTGACGGCGACCCCCACGGAAGCGAGTTTCTTGTCCCCAGCCCACACGCCCGGCCTTCCCTCCAGCCGTCCGGATGTGATGCCGAACCTCGCCGCGGCGCGGATGAGCGCTTCCGCCATCGCGTTGACGTGCCTCCGCACGTCGTGGTCTTCGAGGAGGACTATCGGATATCCGACGAGTTGCCCCGGCCCGTGGTAAGTCGCGTCTCCCCCCCTCTCTACCTCGAAGACAGGGATGTTCTGCACTCTGAGGTTCTCCGCCGAGGTCTTCCTCCCGAGCGTGATGACGTGGTCGTGCTCTACGAGGATCAGAGTATCGGGTATCTCGCCCCTGGCACGGCGCGCCGCCAGCGTACGCTGGAGCTCAAGAGCGGCTCCGTATTCCATCCTCCCCAGGTCGAGAAGTGCGCCAGTCATGTCTTCAGCTGGTGAATCGGCCTTCCTGCCGCGGACTCGGAAGCCTCCATGATTCCTTCCGGGAGCGTGGGGTGAGGGTGCATCGTCATGGCTATGTCCTCGACCGTGGCTCCCATCTCGATCGCCAGGGCGGCTTCGCTTATCAGGTCGGACGCCTCCGCCCCGACTATCTGGACGCCGAGGACTAGGCCGTCGTCCGCCCTCGAGACTATCTTCACGAACCCTTCGCTCTCCCCCGCTGAAAGCGACCTCCCAAGGGCGGCGAACTGGAACCTATTCCTCTTCACGTTGTAGCCTGCTTCAGTCGCTTTCGCCTCCGTGAGCCCCGCGCTGGCTATCTCGGGGTCGCTGAACACTGCGTCGGGAATGACCTTCCAGTCGGCCGCGCTCGGCAGGCCCGCGATGCACTCGGCAGCGACCATCCCTTCCTTGGACGCCTTGTGGGCAAGAAGCGGAGGGCCCCGCACGTCTCCTATGGCATAGACCCACGGGGCCGATGTCTGCATCCTTTGATCTGTCGTGATGTACCCCCGCTGGTCTGTCTTCACGCCGATACCCTCCAGATTCATCCCGGCCGTCCGGGGTCTGCGCCCCACGCTGACGAGGACCTTGTCGACCTCGACCGAGGCCGGTCCTTCGGGCGTCTCGATGCTGACGGTGGCCCCCGACTTCCCTTTGACGACCCCTGCCACCTTGGACTTCAGGTAGACCTTCCCTCCGCGCGACTCGAGCTTTCGGTGCACCACGCGCACGACCTCCGGGTCGCTCCCCGGGAGGAGTTGGTCCATCACCTCTACGATGGTCACGGCGCCCCCGAGCCTCTGGAACATGGATGCGAACTCCAGACCAATCGCTCCGCCTCCGACGATGAGCGTCCTGTGCGGGACTTCGGCCAACTCAAGCGCCTCTTTCGAGCCGACTATCGCGGAGCCGTCGAGCGCAAGGCCTGGGAGCTGCACCGCTTCGGTGCCCGTGGCGATCACGAGACTCTTCGTGCGGATCTCTTCTGCTCCCTCGGAGGTCGTGACCATCAAAGTGTTCGGTCCCCGCACCTCTGCCTTTCCCTTCAATATGGTCACGTGGTTGCCCTTCAGGAGCATCTCGACGCCGCCTACGAGCTTCCCTACCACCTCCGACTTCCATTTCTGTGTCTGGGCGAGGTCGACGCTGATGCTGCTTGCCTTTACCCCGAACCTCTCCGCTTCCTTTGTCCTGTCGACTATCCTTGAGACGGTTATCAGAGCCTTCGACGGGATGCAGCCGTAGTTCAGGCACTCACCACCCACTTTGTCGCCCTCTACGATTACTGTCGTCAGTCCAAGCTGACCAGCGCGTATGGCGCAAGTGTAGCCCCCGGGCCCCGCCCCGACTACGGTGACGTCTGCCTCAATCATCAGTTGACTCGCCCGCAACGAGGCTGTTTATGGCTTAAACTTTCTCCAAGTCGATGGGGCCTCAGAGGACCTCGGCCAGGAGCTTCTTCGTGTCCTGCAGGACTTCTATCACCCTTGTAGTGAATCTTGCCGCGTATGCGCCGTCGAAGACCCTGTGGTCGAAGCTGAGAGAAAGGTACGTGGCGTCCCTGATCTCTATCTTCCCCTCTCTGACGAGGGGCCGCTTCGCTATCTTGTGGAGGCCCAGGATTGCGGCTTCCGGGAGATTCACTATCGGGGTGGCGAACATCCCCCCGATCGCGCCCACATTGGTAATCGTGAACGTTGAGCCGCGCACCTCGTCGAGGGCCAGCTCCCCCGCCCTCGCCTTCTCTGCCAGCTTCTCAATCTCGCCTGCTAGCTCGAAGATGTCCTTTTTGTCGACGTCCTTCACCACGGGGACGACGAGCCCCTGAGGCGTGTCGGTGGCTATCCCGATGTTGTAGTACTTCTTCAGCACTATCCCGCCGGCCGCCTCATCAAGAGAGGAGTTGACGTACGGGAACTCTTTCAGCGCCGGGACGAGGGCCTTGATGACGAAGGGCAGGTAAGTCAGGCGGACCCCCCTCTTCTCGGCGCTCCCCTTGAAGGCCTCCCTGAGGAGGACGAGCTCCGTCATGTCGGCCTCGTCGACGTGTGTGACCTGCGCTACAGTCTGGCTGGACTTCGCCATCCGCTCTGCAATTATCTTCCTCATTCCGCGGAGCGGGACGACCTCCTCTTGGTCACTGCGTGGCGCGGCAGGCGCCTGTTCGACTACACCCGTACGAGGGCTCTGGCCGGCGGCCGCGCGCCTCAGGTCGTCCTCGGTGACTCGTCCCTGTGGGCCGGAGCCGCGGACTGCAGCGATCTCGACGCCGAGTTCGCGGGCAAGTCGCCTCGTGGCGGGTGTCGCAATGACGCCTGCTGACGGCTCAGATGGCTGAGGCTGGCTCGGGCGGGGTGACGTCTGCGGCGATGGACTTGGCGGGACAGGGCTGGCTGACCCCGCGCTTCCGTCGTCGATTATCATGATTGTCTGCCCCACCTTGGCTACCTCGCCCTCCTTCGCGGAGATTTTTGCAACCCTCCCGGTGCGGGGAGACGGAATCTGCACGTTGACTTTGTCGGTCATCACCTCCACAAGGGGCTGGTCCTCCTTGACTGAGTCTCCCTCCCTGACCATCCACTTCAGTATCTCCCCTTCTGCCACCCCTTCCCCTATGTCTGGGAGCTTGAACTCGAACACCATGCGAGTTGGAAGTCGGCGAACGCGCAAGTCTATTAGTGCTTTTCGAGGGCGCTTCTCTGCCGCTAGGCTCCGAAGCGGAGATAAGGGCGGGGGTCGGCGCCAAGGGACGGCTTGGTCGCCAGTTCAGGACGTGAGAACCTGCAGGCTCTACTTGAAGCCAGCGCTGCGCGCGCCCGTCCCTTCACGAGGATGATAATGCCGCGGCCGATGAATGCGGAGGAGACGGTCGCGCTCATCAACGACAGGGGGCGCTCCGCTATTGTAGCCACGCTGAGGAAGGACGGCTCGCCCCACTCATCGTGGAACCCAGTGGCGTACGTCGACGGAGAACTCTACACGTACGCCGACCCTCGGTCAGTCTGCTACAGGAACCTCAAACGCGACCCGCGGATTTCAATCGCGATTTCTTCCGGGAGCGAGGCGGCCTTCATTCAAGGGAAGGCGGTCGAGGTGGGCCGCGTCTCGGAGCTACTCGACGGGGTCGTGAAGGCCATCTTCTCGGCGGTGCCAAGGTGGATTCCCACGACATCCGTGACCTACGCGTCCTTGCCCGAGTGCCGAGCCTTCATCCTGGCGGTGAAGATGAGCGGCCTGGTCACCTACAAGTCGAGAGGTTCCTAGTACTTCGCAACCTCGGAGGCCGCCTTCACGATGCGGTCCTTACTCGGGATGTACTGGTCCTCGAGCTTCGCCAGCGGGACGACCGTGTCGTACCCCGTGACGCGCCTGATGGGAGCCTTCAGGTAGTCGAGGGCCTTGTCGGACACAAGGGCGGCGATCTCCGCGCCGATGCCGAGCGTCCTCGGTGCTTCATGGATGATCACCAGCCTCCCTGTCTTCTGGACCGAGGCAACGACCGTAGCGATGTCGAGCGGAGAGATTGTCCTCAAGTCGATGACCTCGGCCGACACGCCGTCCTCCGAGCGCAGAGCCTCCGCCGCGTCCAGGGTCGGGAGCATCATGGCCCCGAAGGAGACGAAAGTGACGTCGTCTCCCTCCTTTACGACCTTCGCCTTCCCGATCGGGATGGAATACTCCCCCTCTGGGACTTCCATCTTGGGGGAGTCGTACAGCCTCTTGGGTTCCATGAATATCACAGGGTTGGGCTCCTGCAGGGCGGAGCAGATGAGCCCCTTCGCGTCGAAGGAGTTGGAGGGGATGACGACCTTGAGGCCCGGCGTGTGGGCGTAGTACGCCTCGGGCGAGTCGGAGTGGTGCTCGGGGGCGCGGATGCCGGCCCCGTATGGGAACCTGATGACCCCGCGCGGAGCGAACCTCCCCCGCGTCCTGTTTCTCATCCGGGCGACGTGTGAGAAGATCTGGTCGAACGCCGGGATGGTAAAGCCCTCGAATTGGAACTCGGCCACTGGGACCAGCCCGCCGATCGAGAGACCCACGAACATTCCGGCGATTCCGAGCTCCGCCAGGGGAGTGTCGAAGACCCTTTCGGGGCCGAACTCTTTCTGGAGGTCGCGCGTGACCTGGAAGACGCCCCCGTTCTCACCCACGTCCTCGCCGAAGACGACCACCTTGCTGTCCCTCTCCATCCGTTCTCGGAGAGCCATGTTGATGGCGTTCCTGATGTTCACCCCCGGCTTCCCGCCTCCCGGCGCACGCTCCGGCGCGGCGGCAGTTTCCTGCCGGGCCTCTCCGCCGAACGCCCCCGCCTTCTCCTCCGCCAGGGCCGGGGTAGGCGTCGAGTACATGTAGTCGAACATGACCGATGGGTCGACGGGGGGCGTGGCCCTGTATGCCGCGACCGCGTCCGCCATCCTGCTCTGGGCCCTTTGCGCGACTGCCTGCTTTGCCGCGTCGTCAAGGAGCGCCCTGGAAGCGAGATACCTCTCGAACCGCGTTATCGGGCTCCGCCTCTCCCACTCAGCCACCTCTTCCGGCGACTTCAGCTTGTTCGAAACGAGCTCGGCGGTCGTATGCGGGCCGAGCCTGTAGGTGGAGAACTCCAGCAGCGTGGGTCCTCCCCCCCTCCTCGCCTTCTCCACTGCGTACCTTGTCGCTTCGTAGGCGGCGACCGCGTCGTTTCCGTCAACCAGGATTCCTTCGAATCCGTAGGCCGCGGCTTTCTGTGCTATCGTAAGCGAGGCCGTCTGCTGCCTCCGCCTGACTGAGATGGCCCACTGGTTGTTCTCAACACAGAAAACTACCGGTAGGTCGTAGATCCCTGCGAAGTTCAGGGCTTCGTGGAAGTCCCCCTTTGAAGTCCCCCCGTCTCCCGTGCAGGCGAGGGTCACGGACCTCTCGCCCTGCTGCCGGCGGGCCATGGCGAGTCCCACGGCGTGCGGGAGTTGGGTCGCGACGGGGACCGCGAGCGGGAGCATGTTGACGGACTCCGGTATCTGCATCCCCCTCTCGTCTCCTCCCCAGTACTGAAGCAGCTGCTGCGCGGGCATGCCGAACGCGAGCATGCCGGCCGCGTCCCGATACATCGGGACGTACCAGTCCCCCTTCTCAAGGGCGTTGACGAACCCCACCTGCGCTCCCTCCTGTCCTCTGCCAGGTGCGTATGTGCCGATCTCCCTGAGGGTCGACAGGTTGCTCGCCTTCTCGTCGAAGACGCGCCCGAAGACCATCTGCTCGTAGAGCTTCATGAGCAGGGAAGGCGGAATGTTGGGCTCCTTTCCTCGCAGCGTTCCTTCGGGGGTCAGCCGCTGGTAGAGGGCGTCGTCTGGCTTGCTTAACCTGAAGTCTGCTTCGCTGAAGATGCGCGGGATGGCGTCGGTCCCGGAGCTCTTGAGAAACTCTGACTCCGTCAAACAGACGTTCCGACGTCCGATGCCATATAAGACTGACGCCCCTCCGCGGTCTGCCTGACCGCTGTCCTGACGAAGAACTCTCCAGCCCTGTAGCTGCTCCTCACAAGAGGGCCGGCGGCGACGTACCTGAAGCCCCGCTCCTCCCCCAACTCCTTGTACCTCTGAAACTGGGACGGCTTTACGTACTCTACCACGGGAAGGTGCCTCGCCGAAGGACGGAGATACTGTCCCACCGTCAGGAAGTCGACCCCCGCCCTTCGCAGGTCGGCCATCGCCGCGATCACCTCCTCCTCGGTCTCGCCCAGACCCACCATTATCGAGGACTTCGTGAAGATGTGCGGGTCGATTTTCTTCACGATCCGGAGGACCGACAGCGACTGCCAGTATCCTGCACGGGGGTCTCTGACCTTCGGAGTGAGCGAGGCGGTCGTCTCGATGTTGTGCGCGATGACGTCGGGCCGCGCTCCGGCGACCACTCGGAGGGAGTCCAGGTCACCCTGGAAGTCGGGAATCAACACCTCAACGAGGGTGGAGGGAGAGCTCTTCTTGACTAGGCTCACGGTGCGGGCAAAGTGGGCCGCCCCTCCGTCGGGAAGGTCGTCCCTGTCGACCGAGGTCAAAACAACGTACGTCAACCCCATTTCCGAGAGCGCAAACGCGACGTTTTCAGGCTCGAGCGCGTCTAGGGCGCCGCTCGGCGTCCCCGGGGTGACCATGCAGAACCGGCACGCGCGTGAGCAGACGTCCCCCATCAGCATCAGCGTTGCTGTCCCGCCCCCCCAGCACTCCTGGATGTTGGGGCAGTGAGCCTCTTCGCACACCGTGTGCAGGTTCAGTTCGCGGAAGAGCTCCTTGAGACTCGCGTGAGCGCTCCCCCCTGGGGGCTTTACGACGAGCCACTCTGGCTTCGAGTCGACCAGCAATTCAGATTCCGGCGGGCGGCTTTAGCCTTTCAAAACCCTTTCCGGACAGCGCTCCGTCGCAGGCGTAACACCCTTCTGTCTCAAATCCCGGCTCTATGTCGCCGTGCAGGCTGCACATCATGTGGTTGAACCGGATGTAGTCGAGCACTTCGGTCATCGACCTCAGAGCCTCCCTCTGGTCGGGGTACTCCTTCGAGAGGTCGTGCGCGATACGGTCCGCGGCCGCCGAGACGACCGCATCTGTTTCGAAATCCACCATCACCCCCCGCGTTCGTCTGGCATAGTTGCTGACTGATGCCTGGGTGATACCTAGGGCGTCGGCCACCTGCTGCTGCGTCATGTGGTAGTCTTCTCGGAGGCGCCTCGCGACCATCGCCCTAACCGCAGGGAGGGCTGACTTTGAGACTATCTCGTAAGGCGTTATCATGACTTTATTACTTATGTTATAACGTTCTATTTAAGGGTAGCACGGTGAGCTTCATCCACCCGGACGGACTACGCGCCCTTGTTCTTCCTCATCGCCATGACGAGCGCAAGGATGCCGAATATCACTACCAGAGCGGACACGAGATAGAGCAGGTCCATGATGGACGACACGTCGTTGCTGACAGTAGAGACTGAAGACTGCAGTCCGTCGACGGATGATTGAACCCCGTTTGTGCCGCTCGTCAGGCTGCTGACGCCGTTCGAGAGGGTGGTGGAGAGCGACGAGACTGATGACTCGAGGCTCGTTACCGCGCCGGAGATTCCTTGCACCGTGGACGACACGTTGTTCAGCGTCGTGGTGATGCCCGCCAGAGACGAGCCAATCCCGCCAACTGTGGAGGAGATGCCGGCAAGCGTGGCCTGCAGATTCGAAACGGTGCTGGAGATGCCGTTCACCGTCGAGTCAATCGCGTTGATGCTTGAGTTGAGCTCTCCGAGGTCAGAGAGGATCACGCTGTCGGCGCTTGGAGGCGCGGCGAAATAGGATATCGTCCCCGAGTCGTAGTTCGAGACGTAGACCTCGTCATTCGAAGGGGCGAAGGCGAAACCTGCGGGTAGGGCTCCCACGGCGTAGGTCGCCACGACCATGTTGGTCGATGGGTTGATCTTACTGACGGTGTCCGAGCCGGAGTTCGCGGCATAGATCATGTTGTCGCTCGGAGAGTACAGCAGATCCTCCGGATACGAACCGACAGTGATATCGATGCTCGCGACGTTGTTGGACGCGTCGATTACGACCACCCTATCGCTGAGGTAGTCCGACACGTAGAGGTCGTTGTTTGAGGGGGAGTAAGCGATCCCCCACGGCTCGTCCCCGCCGAGAGTATACCCCACGCCTATCGTGCCTACCACAGTGTTGTTGAGCGCGAACATGGTCACCGTGCTCGGCGAGGAGGAGGCATAGTTAGTGACATAGACGAGCCCGTTGGACGGCACGTACGCCATCTCGTACGGCTCAGAGAAGGTGCCGCTGCTTATGACATGGACGACTGTGTTAGTGGTGGTGTTCACCACGGAGACGGTGTCCCCATAGAGGTTGGAGACATAGAGCGCCTTGTCCGCCGAGACAAACAGAAGGCCCTGAGGATTGTCGAAGGACGCGGCCGATATCACCTGTGTTACCGTGTTGGTCGCGGGATCTATCACGGATATCGTGCTGTCCTCGAAGTTGGCAACATAGACCTCGCCGTCGGTGGAGGCGAACGCGACGGCTATCGGTTCGTCGAAGGATACGTCAGTTATCGTGTGGACGACTGCGTTCGTCGCCGTGTCAATCACAGACACCGAGTTGGAGCCCGAGTTCGGCGCGTAAATGTAGCCGTTCGTCGAGTCGTAAGCCATCTCCCA
The DNA here is from genome assembly GCA_030038395.1 of Nitrososphaerales archaeon. GTDB lineage: Archaea > Thermoproteota > Nitrososphaeria > Nitrososphaerales > Gagatemarchaeaceae > UBA183. The sequence goes on along the minus strand of JASHOZ010000033.1, from coordinate 39,493 downwards.
CGGCTCCGATCCGACTCCAATCGACGTGGCGGCGTTCACGACGTGTAGGAGCGAGAGTGGCGCGAGTAAGATGATTACGGCGGCGGCGACCAACATCCGTCGTGATACCAAGTCGCGTTCGTGTGACTCCCCCCCTGATAGATAAGGGTTGACTTCAATTCCAAGCCGCGACTGCGCGGAGCGAGTGCCGATCCTGGGCAAGCCCGAGTACACCCTGTGTCACGCGGTTGCTCATGGCGCGCGTCCGAGGGTGTCAAGGCGTCGCGCTGACTCCAGAGTTGCGGCTGAAGGCTCCGAGTCATGAGACTGCAGGTTGGAGTTACCGGAACCTTATTGGAGGAGGAACCAGACGGAATGTATCTTCTAGTGGGGACTTTGATCAGAGACCTTTCGCACAAAGGTGGGAAGAGCCACTGAGCGAGCAGAACGTCTTCCAACTCTTCTCGCCACCTCTAGTCCAGGCCCTCAAGGAGAAAGGGTTCGTGAGCCCGACGGACCCGCAGACCAAGCTCGTCCCGCTGGTGAGGGCAGGGAAGAACGCTCTGCTGATGGCCCCCACGGGGACAGGAAAGACGGAGGCCGCGATCCTCCCAGTCCTCGACGCGCTGATTAGAGAGGGCGAAGAACGGGCCAAGAACACGAAACTCCTCTACATCACGCCCCTCCGCGCCCTGAACAGGGACATGCTGGAGAGGATGCAGTGGTGGTGCAAGCGGTTCGACATACGGCTGGGGGTGCGGCATGGGGACAGCTCGCAGGCGGAGAGGACCAACCTCAGCTTCGCCCCTCCCGAGTTCCTGATCACGACGCCCGAGACGCTCCAAATCCTCTTAGTAGGCAGGAGGATCAGGCAGAACCTTTCGAAGCTAAGGTGGGTGGTCGTCGACGAAGTCCACGAGTTGGCGGAGGACAAGAGGGGGAGCCAGTTGAGCGTCGGACTCGAGAGGCTTCGCGACGCTGCCGAGAACGAGCTGCAAATGGTAGGCCTGTCGGCTACGGTCGGGTCGCCCGAAAGAGTCGCGAAGTTCCTGGTGGGAAACGGGAGGGACTGCGAAGTGGTCAGGGTCCCCGTCGAGAAGAGCCTCGCGTTGAAGGTCGTCGCGCCGAGGGCTGCCGGGGAAGACAGGATTCTGGCCGAGGCCATCTACTCTTTCCCTGACGTCGCGGCGAGGCTCAGGACGATCAGGGATGCGGTCGAGAGGTACAAGTCGGTGCTGGTCTTCACCAACACGCGCACAGAGGCCGAGGCGCTCGCCAGCAGATTCCGCGTCTGGGACCCCCGCTTCCCGATGGGGATACACCACAGCTCTCTGTCCAAGGCGACGAGGGAGGCGGTCGAGAGGAACCTGAAGGATGGGAAGCTCCTCGGCGTCATATGCACCAGCAGCCTCGAGCTGGGGATCGACATAGGCTTCCTCGAGTACGTCGTCCAGTACAACTCGCCGCGACAGGCGACCAGGCTCGTCCAACGGGTGGGGAGGAGCGGTCACAGGGTAGGGGAGGCGTCGAACGGGATGATCATCACGCAAGACTCGGACGACACCCTCGAGGCGGCCGTTCTGTGCAGGAAGGCGAGGGCCGGAGAGCTCGAGCCGCTCGAGCCAGTCATGGAGCCGTACGATGTGGCGACCCACCAGATAGCCGGACTGCTGATCGAGCAGGGGAGCTGGAACTTCGACGACCTGAAGTCGCTCCTCTCTCGAAGCCACGTCTACTCGGCAATCGAAGGGGAGAAGCTCAAGAAGGTGCTTACATACATGAGAGAGAGGTACCCCCGGCTCGCGTACTACAACGAATCGGAAGGGAAGGTGTTCAGGGCTCGCGACGTCAAACCGCTCTTCAGCTACTACTTCGACAACCTGTCGATGATCCCGGACGAGCGGCAGTATCTCGTGATTGAAGGAGACAGCTTCGTCGGCACGCTTGACGAGGCGTTCGTATCCGAGTACGGGGAAGTGGGGGTGAAGTTCGTAGAAGCCGGCAGGTGCTGGAAGGTCGAGCAGATCTACGGAAACAAGGTCTACGTCAAGGCCGAGGACGACCCCACCGGCGCCGTCCCGAACTGGGTGGGGGACGAGATCCCGGTCCCCAGAGACGTGGCAGCCGAGGTCGGGATGATACGGCGGAGGTACGCGGAGGAGCTTGACAAGGGGAACGAGGAGGGGTACCTCGACGAGCTGTGCCGGACGTACCCCGTCTCAAGGGAGCTGGCCGCTGATGCGCTGAAGGAGGTCGTCGAGCAGCGCGCAGCCGGCGTCCCGATCCCGTCAGAGAGGCTCGTCACCGTGGAGAGGTGGGACAGGTACGTGGTCATCCAGGCCGCATTCGGCCACAAGGTCAACAGGCTCCTCGCCAGGGTGATGGGTCACCGCATCTCCGAGAGGATCGGCCAGTCGGTCGCGGTGCACCAGGACCCGTACAGAATCGTCATCGAGGCAGACGTGGGACCGGCGGCCGCGGTCGAGCTGTTCGACGAGCTTGGCGGGGTGGACCTGAGGGCCGCTACGGAGGAGGCGCTCGAGCGGAGCGGGATCTTCAAGCGGAGGCTAATCCACGCTGGGAAGAAGTGTGGGGCGATAGCCAAGGACGCGGAGTACGCAAGCGTCTCGATCGCAGGGCTGATCGAGTCGCTCCGTGACACCCCGGTGTACGAGGAGGCGATGAACATGATATTCCATGACGACCTTGACCTGGCCGGCTCCGCGGACGTCCTGGCCAAGATCAAGGCAGGCGCGATAGAGGTCAGACAGATCGAGCAGGCCGCGCTCTCACCGATCGCGCGAATAGGCGTCGAGGAGATAAGCAGGAGGGGGGAGATAGTGTCCCCGGAGAGGCTCAGGGCGCTGCTCCGGCAGTCGACCCGCGCGAGGATAGACGACACCTTCCTCGTCGCCACATGCGTAAACTGCTGGGACTATCTTGAGCTGAAACGTGTCGGAGACATGCAGGGACTCGCGAAGTGCCCGGCATGCGGGAAAGATGCGGTCGGCGTCTCGAACGATACGTATGAGGACGTGTTCTCTCTCTCGATGAAAGCTCGTAGCAGGGCGGAGCTCAAGGGGAAGAGGCTCAGGCAGGCAGAAGCGATAAGGAAGTCCGCCGAACTGCGGAGCGAGTACGGGCACGCCGCTGACATGCTCCTTGCTGGAAGGGGGATCAGGACCGCTGAAGCAGCGGCGCTGGCAGCGAAGATGAGGAAGGAAGGCGTTGACCTGGTGGACCTGATAATCGAAGGGGAGCGCGAAGCCTTGAGGCGTCGCTACTTCTTGGAGCCTTCCTGAGCCCTGGAAAGGATCAGGGTCATGAGGGTCTTCTCATCTACCTCGGCGTGCGTCCTCCAGCCGGCGTGCAGCATCGTCCTTTCGTCCTGCTCCAGATAGCCCCTCTTGACGTACCTGTCGAGCGAGTACTCTACCCTCCACTTCGGGAACTTCTCCCGCAGGAACTGCTCTACCTCTCTCCTCGCCGCCCTCCCTTGCTTGGAGTTGACGAATGCGAGGGTGGCGGCGAGAACGGCCAAGTCGTCGATCCTGATCCCAGAAGTCTCAGCTTCGCTCACAGTCGGGGGCTCTCTGAACCTGAGGAAGAACCTGGCCGAGTCATCCGTCCCGTCCGCCCCCTTCACTTCGAAGACCTCGAGGCCAAGCCCTGAGACGTCCTCTGACAGCACCTCGACTATCTTCCTGTAGTCTCTTCCCAGGTATCGCTTCATCTCCCACCCCTTGACACCCGGATTCCTGCCGCGCTGGAGCACGAGGACCTGGAACGCCCTCCTCACCTTCCTCTCCAGCAACGCCCTGTCTGCCGTCTCCATCAGGCGCCACCTGTAACCGATATGGCGACCGACCTCGGGGGGCCCTTCGCCTTCGACTCGAGCGACGTAGTCCAGATCCTCCCCGTCAAGGGCTCGGTCCTGAGCGACGCTCGCCCCTCGCTTATCAGAAAGGCCAGGAGGTAGGCCCTCTTGACCCGTGTCTCTATGTCTTGGGACCCGATGAACCCGCTGTAGTCGACCCACTCCCCCTTCGACTGCGCGGCCAGCTCCTCGTGCAACGCGGCGAGCCCCTCCTCGAACTGACTCTTCGTGAAGATGCCAAGCGACACCAGCTCCTCGTAGTCTACCGCGCCAGTCTTCGCTCCGTAGCTGCCGAACTCCTCTCTGAAGCGCTCTGCCATCGGAGAGAGGTCCCTCCAGTAGACGAACGCGCGCTCCAGCCCCTTCGGCGATATCTGGTCCAGCTGTGCGACAGGATGCCAGCTCCTGACGAAGGACTCGACGAGGTCGTCCCTGGAGAGGAGCTTGACCTTCAGCTGGATGAGGAGCGGGTCGATGTACAGCGACGAGGCCCTGTGCTTGAGCCATTCGTCCTGGAGCTTCACGATCTGCGCGAGCTCGAACATCGCCTCAGAGTCTACCAGGAGCTCGTCGAGGAACTTCCAGCCCGGGAGCCTGTCATTCAAGAGCGTGATCTTCTCCCTGATGTCGACGTCGAAGGGGTTGGCGCTGCTCGTCTCGACTGACCTGCAAAGTTCGATCACTCTGAGCAGGTCCTCGAGTCTGCGGTCCTCCATGTTACTTCAGCTCCTTGACCTCGGTGGAGCCATGGACCGACTGCACCGTGATGACGTGCGCGCTCCTGTCGAAGACTGTGAGTATCGAGGGCGTGATCACGATGTACTGCGAGGCGGCCCTCTGTTTCATCTGCGCGAGGATCATCTTGAACATGGCTTCCCTGTTCCTCGGGTCCATGTGGATGTCGAACTCGTCCATTGCCCGGAGCGGCGAGACGATCCTCCCCTGCAGCGAGAGGAGGAACGCCATGAGGGCGACCGAGCGCTCCCCCCCGCTCTGCGTGAAGGGGTCGAGCGTCGTCGGTGACCCCCCTCTGAAGCCGACGTAGAGCGCGATCCCCGCGTCTTCGATGTCGCCCCCTTCCTCGAACTTGATGAAACCGCTCGCGTCGGCCGCGGCGAGGACCGCCTGATACGCAGGATCGGCGGACTCCACGAGCCTCTCCATCGCGGCCCGCCAGACGCTCTTCCTCGACTCGAGCTCAGCGAGCATCGCCTTTTTGTTCTCCTGGAGCTTCGCGAGCTTGACCTTCAACTCGTCGACGTTACCGGAGTAGTCGTTGTAGATCTTCTCGGCTTCGTCTGGCACGTCCTGCATCTTCTGCACGTGCGCCGAGGCGAGCTTCAGTTCCTCGGACACTTCGTAGGGCTGGCGCGAGGTCTCGACCCTCGCTCCCGCGTCGGCGAGAGCGGGCGCAATCTTCTCCATCTCGGCTCTCGCCTCTCTGGCGTCCCGCTCGAGGTCGCGCAGGTCCGACTCGGTGACCTTTACCCTGTACGACAGGACCTCGGACTTCACGCGGAAGCCGAGGTAGGTGTCCATCGCCTTCCTGATCAGCTCTTCTGTCTTGCTGATCTCGGGCTGCAGCGACGACACCTCCCTTTCGAGGTCCACCTTCCGCCGTTCGGCGTCCGCCTCGCCGGCGACCCCCTTGCCAGAGATGTACCCCACGTACTCCCTAGCCCGTTTCGCCTGCTTCTCTGACACGCCGGCCAAGACCTCGTCGAGTGTCTTCGCGAGCCCCGCGAGGTCCTCCTTGACGGCCTTGTACGCCGCCCTGGTGGACTCGTCCTTTGCCTTCTCTGACTCGGCCCTGATGAGGGCGTAGTAGAACTTCCTGAGCTCGACCTGCTTGTCCAGGAGTGTCTGGTGCGTCTGGTCGGCGTCCGAGGACGCCTCCGCCTGCTGGGACTTCAGGTCCTCCAGGACCCTCAGCTTCGAGGCTATCTTCGCCTCGACCGACTGGAGGGACTTCGTCAACTTGGCCTCGGTGCTCCACAGCAGTTCTTTGTTCAGGAGCGCGACGTGCTCGATGAGCTTCTTCTTCTCCTGATACCTGTCGTAGATTTGCTTCCAGTACTCGAGCGCCTGGTTGGCGTTGTCGATCAGCTGGAGCAGGGAGCTCTCTTCTCCGATGAGGCCGCCGAGCTCCTCTTCCGCCTGGACTATCCTCTGCCGGTATTCAGCGAACCCGACCGCCTCCTCGACCATCCTCAGGCGCTCTTGCGGCGTCACGGCGCCCAACTCCTCGATCATCCCCTGGTGCATGATGATCAGGAGGTTGTCGGGGTTGATGCCGAACTCCTTCAGGAGTCTGACGACCTCGCTCTTGTCTATCTCCTTGTAGTCTGCCTCGAACCAGTACGACCCGTCCCGGCGGAGATACCGGCTGAGCATGAAGGTGTCTGACTTCGAGTAGGGGATCGGCCGCCTCCCCTGCTTCGCCGAGTTGTCGAATATGAGCGACACCCTGGCGATGTCCTTCCCTCGCCTGATCAGGTCAGAGAGCTTGCGGGACCTCTCCGTGTAGGCCTGCCCGAACGCGACCGAAATAGCCAGGAGGACGGAAGACTTGCCCGCGCCGTTGGGACCGATTATGAGGTTGAGCCCGCCTCGCAGTGGGATCCGGGCGTACTCGTAGCTCATGAAGTTCTCGAGGATTATCTCCCTGACCGTGGTGAGCGGGGCGGGAGACTCGCTGGATAGTTCCTCGGTGCGGCCTGACAAGATTCAGGCGGAAGCGCGCCCGAGTTGGATTTAGAGGTTGCGCGTTTTGGGCGAGCCTTGAGTCACTTTCAGGACTCCCTCCCATGCAACGGCTTTTATGAGCGCGCCGACTCGCGAACCCCATGACAGGCCCGACGGACGCCTTGGCGCCACAGATCAGGACACTCCTCATCGAAAGTGGGATCAGGGAGCCGACGCCCCCGCAGGCCGAGGCCTGGCCAATCGTAGCGCGTGGAGACGACGTCCTGATTATCGCGCCGACGGGCTCGGGGAAGACGGAGGCCGCGCTCCTCCCCCTTCTGGGGAGGGTGGTGACTGGAGGGAGGGGCGAAGGAGTCTCGCTCCTGTACATCACTCCGATGCGCGCCCTGAACAGGGACATGCTCAAGAGGATCCAGGGCTGGTGTTCGAAGCTCGGCCTTACGGTGGACATCAGACACGGCGACACTTCGCAATCGCAGCGGGCAAGACAGTCGGCCAACCCGCCCGACGTGCTCGTCACGACTCCTGAAACGCTCCAGGCGATCCTCCCCGGGAAGAGGATGCGCCAGAACCTGTCGCACGTCAAGGGGGTCGTAGTGGACGAGTTGCACAACCTCGTGGAGAGCAAGCGGGGGGTGCAGCTGTGCGTAGGGCTCCAGAGGCTGAGGAAGGTGGCCCCTGGATACCAACTGGTCGCGCTCTCCGCGACCGTCGGGACGCCGGAGACGGCCGCCGACTTCATCTTCGGGACGAGGGCGAGGAGCCTGGTGAAGACCCCGGCGCCGAAAGGGTCGACCTACGCCATCGAGTATCCCGTCCCGGACCCCGGGGACCAGTCCACGGCTAGGGAGACGTACTCCGCCCCGGACCTGGCCGCCAGGCTCGCGAGGATTGACGGACTGATAGGAGAACATGTGTCAACCCTGCTGTTCGTGAATAGCAGGACGCTCGCGGAGATGCTCGGAGAGAAGCTATCGAGACTGCGCAGCGACGTCGGGGTACATCACGGGTCGCTCCCGCGCGAAGAGAGGGAGAGAGTCGAGCACGAATTCAGGTCAGGGAAGCTCAAGGCCCTGGTCTGCACCTCCACTCTTGAGCTCGGAATAGACGTCGGCTCGGTCGACCTGGTCGTACAGTACATGTCCCCGAGGCAGGTGACCGCGCTCGTGCAGCGCGTCGGGAGGAGCGGACACTCCCTGACCAAGGTCTCAAAGGGCGTGCTCCTTACTGTGTCCGCAGATGACGTCCTCGAGTCTGCGGCCAGCATCATATCCGCAAGGCGGGGCTCAATCGAGCCCACCAGGCCGTACTCGAACTCGCTCGACGTCCTCGCACATCAGGTCGCGGGGTACCTGATGGACTTCGAGACCATCGACGCTGACGACCTCCTGCGGGAGGTGAGGAAGGCCTCGCCGTTCAGAGAGTTGCAGAGGGAAGCGTTTGATCGGACCGTTGCCTACCTGGCAGAGCTCGGGAAGGTGAGGCTGGGCGGGAAGGCGCTGAGCCGAACTGCGATGACGAGAGAGTACTACTTCGAGAACCTGTCGATGATCCCCGACGAGACGCGATACCTCGTCGTCGACGTGTCGACGAACGGCTCCGTCGGGATACTCGGGGAGGAGTTCGTCCTGCTCAAGGCGAAGCCAGGGGTGCACTTCATCCTGAAGGGGAGGGTATGGCAGATCGAACAGGTCGCGGATGACAGGAAGATCTACGTCACGCCCGTCGAAGACCCGCTCGCCGCTGTCGCGACGTGGGACGGAGAGATGCTCCCGATCCCGTTCGAGCTGGCGATGGAGACCGGAAGGCTCAGGAGAGCGGTGTCGGAAGGCCTGGAAGCCGGGGAGCGAGCCGCAGAGGACGCTTTGAACGAGATACCAGGGAGCGCCCCGGCGAGGGCGCTCGTCGCCGACCAGATTACGGAGCAGAAGAAGATGGGCGCACCTGTCCCGTCGGACAGGCTGGTGCTCTTCGAGGGGTTCGGGAAGTACCTGATAGTGCACCTGTGCTTCGGCGAGTCGGTGAACAGGACGTTCGCCTACGTGTTCGAGGAAATCCTATCGCGAAGGGGGCTGGTGAGAGTCTGGTGGCTGGACGGGTACAGAGTCCTGATGGAGCTGACGATGGACGCGGAGGATGTCGACCTGAAAGCACTGTCCAGGGAGCTGATGGGGCTCACCCCGGAGGAGCTCGAGCGGACCTACGCCGTCGCCGCGCAGCGGAACTTCCCATTCCCCGCCCGGGTCAAGCATGTTGCCGAGCGGTTCGGCGCGCTGAAGAGGGGGAAGCTCATCGCCCACCCCAACCTCTGCTCACTCCCGACGAGGTTCGAGAAGACCCCCGTCTTCGAGGAGGCGCTGCAGGAGACCGGGCGGGACTTGATAGACATGGCCAACGGGAAGGAGGTGCTGAGGCGAGTGGCGAGAGGAGAGATAGCAGTCGAGACCTTCCTCGCGGGCGATAGGCCCACGCCGATCGCGTACGCCCTCCTGTACAGGTACCTCGAGGTCCCGGAGGCGGTGGCCCCGGACTCACTCGGGAGGTCGTCCTATCAGAGGATGAAGGCGAGCATATTCGGCACCGAAGTGAGCCTCGTCTGCATGAAGTGCGGGACCGAGCAGCCCGCTGTCGCAGTCGGCGATCTGGTGGACGAGCCCAGGTGCACGAGCTGCGGCTCGGGACTGATGACCCCGTGCTACTACGGGACCGGGAGGGTGACGGCGCTCCTTCAGAAACGGAAGACGGCGGCACCGATGTCGGAGGAAGAGAGGACCGAACTGTCGAAGGCGAGGCGGGCGGCGGACCTCGTCCTGTCGTACGGCAAGAATGCGGTCGTGGCCCAGACCGTGTATGGCATCGGACCCCAGACGGCGTCGAGGATACTCGCGGGGATGCGAGACGACGACGAGGCGTTTTACCGTGACCTGCTCGAGGCGAAGATAAGGTTCGTGACGACGCGGCAGTTCTGGGGGAACTGAAGACCCATTAACATGCGGGGGGAGGGCGGGCTCGTTTGGTTCTGGCTGGGAAGGTCTTTCTTGTGAGGGAGGACTCCGACATGGACGTCCTAGCCGAGAAACTGAAGGCTTTCAAGGTCGAGACGGAGACGACCGTGGAAGACCAGGACTTCAAGCTCATCTCGGAGATAACGGACCTCACGGCGGGGAAGGGGACGCTCGAGGGGACGTTCTCCTTCGACTCGGTCTTCGTGGTCAAGCACAGGGACAAGGCGCTCCCCGTACCGCGGACCTTCGAGGCACCGTTCTCGTTCAACATGTTCAAGGACAGACTGTTCCTGATCGTTTACGATAAGAAGAACAGGGCGAACAACGTCGCCAACGAGATGAGCAAGGCCGTATTCCTCAGCCTGGGGCAGATAGTCGAAGCCAGGATAGACCCTGAGACGATGAGAAAGTTCCACGAGAAGAACTTCGAGGAGACGAAGATAGTCTTCTTCGACGACATGGACATCCCGAGCATAAGCAAGCTTTCGCTGTACGGCGACAGCCTTGGCAATACGACGCTGTACTCTGACTACCTTACCCATGGGAAGCTCTGGTACCTCGTGCTGAAGAGCGCGAAGACGGGGTACGTCCTGGGGGTGACGAGGAACTGCGTCGTCACTGGGTTCAGCCGGATGGAGATGTCCGAGTTCGGCTCGTTCATCAGGGGAGAGATACTCCCGCTGATCGCGTAGCTTGCTCAAGATAGTCCCCGGGGAGGCCGCGCTCGTGTACGCCGGCGAGGGAGGCTCGACCCTCCTGGTGTCCGACCTCCATCTCGGGCTCGAGAAGGAGCTCGCGAAGAAGGGTTTCCGTCTCCCTCCCTATTCCGTCAAGATGGTGGCGAGGATACGCGACTTGGCGGAGAGGCACCGCGCCGCCCGCCTCGCAGTCCTCGGAGACGTGAAGCACACGGTGGGGAAGGTCGAAGATATCGACTGGGGGGTGGTCCCTTGGTTCTTCCAGACGATGCTCGACCTGTTCGAGCAGGTCGACGTTGTCCCCGGGAACCACGACGGCAACATCAAGACTGTCCTCCCGCCCCGGGTGAGGCTGCACCCCTCGCAGGGGATGGTCCTCGGGAGCGGGCGCGGAAGGGTCGGGCTGGCCCACGGACATGCATGGCCTTCAGAGGAGGCCATCGCGACCAGGAACCTTGTGATCGGTCACTCCCACTTCACCTACGAGATGAAAGACTCACTGGGAGCGAGGACCAGGGAGGCCGTGTGGGTATCGGCAGCCTACGACGTAGCTGCCCTGATGGAAGGGGCGGGGTACGAGTCGCGGCCCCGTGGATCGGGCAAGCTCACAGTAATGCCTCCGTTCAACAGGCTAGTCGGTGGCCAGCCCATCAACAGGAGCAAGTCGTTCCAGTTCGGCCCCGTCCTGTCGTCCAGATCGGTGAGTCTCGAGGACGCTGACATCTTCCTGACGGACGGGACGCGCGTGACCTAGGCCCTATGTCGGCTGCCTTTCCCCGACGGCCGACTTCAGGAGACGCTCCAGCGACGCCTCGCTGACGGCGCCGATGACCGCGTCCATCGGCTGCCCGCGCTTGAAGACCAGGAATGTAGGGATGGAGTATACCTGGTAGCGAGACGAGAGGTTCATCTCCTCGTCCACGTTCACCTTGCCGAAGACCACGCTCCCAGAGTACCTCGCGGCGAGCCGCTCCACCACGGGGTCCATCACCTTGCACGGGCCGCACCAGTCCGCCCAGAAGTCGGCGAACACGGGCTTGTCACCGGAGATCAGGCCGTCGAAGTTCGCCTCAGTCAGTTTCACGGTCAGGTTCTGATGTTGCGTTCCTGTCGGCATCATGTCAAGTCGCCGAGCGAATCGAGCGGTGATGTGTATTTAAGATTCTGCCGGAATTCCGTCACTCAGAGATGAAACTGCCGACAGTCGAAGGGCTGAAGGAGAGACTCCTTCGCGACGAGCCTTCTGGAGGCGGGCTCAGGCGGGCGGCCGTTGCGGTCATTCTTCGAGGGAGTTACGACCCCAAGGTACTGCTGATCAAGCGCGCGGAGGTTGCAGGGGACCCGTGGTCAGGTCAGGTGGCCTTCCCAGGAGGCAAAGCAGAGGCAGGGGACGGGGGACTGGTCGAGACGGCAATCAGGGAGGCGCGCGAGGAGGTGGGCATCGACCTCAGGGCGCATGCCGACTTCCTCGGATACGTAGGACGGTTCAAGACGCACACGCGGACCCTGGAAGTCTTCCCGGCGGTGTTCCTGCTGAAGGGAGATTTCGAGGGAGAACCAAACAGGGAGGTCGCCTCTTGCCGGTGGGTCGCCTTGGCCAGGCTGAGAGAGGGGCCGGGTGCACACCCTCCGACAGGGACCATTAGGCCCGAAGGGGCGGCGGCCGTGGTCGTCGACGGATACGAGGTATGGGGGCTCACTTTGAGGATAATCTCATCGCTGCTTCGGTGAGCGTGGCCGCGCCTCCGCCTTCCTCAGGGACTCCACCTCATGCGTTTCGAACGGGAAGACCACCCAGTCCTCGGTCTCCTCAACGAAGAAGTCGGGGTGAGTCGTACTCCACGGCTTCTTGAACAGGACCGCCGTCTTCAGCGCCGCGGGGCGACTCTTGGCGAGTCGCCGCGCCACGGTGGCCATTGTCACCCCCTCGTCGACCAGGTCGTCTACGAGCAGGACGCGCCTCCCTCCGACCTTCTCCGTCGTGCCCTGCAGTATCGTCGTGCGCGACCTCTTGGCAATGCCGCTGTACGACCTGGCCTTCACGAAGTCCAGTCGAAGGCCGAGACGGTCGGAAACCACCATCGCCACTGGAACTCCTCCCCGCGCTATCCCTACCGCCAGGTCGAACCTCTCACGACTCTCGGCCACCTTCTTCGCCAGCATCTCAGTCAGCCTCCCGTATTCGGACCAACCGACGTATCTGAAGTCGGGCATCTGCCTCGCCGCTCGCGTGTGCTTAGATAACTCTTGGACGCCGTCGCGCGTGGCGCGGGCCGCCCTAGCGGCGAACGCAGACCCCGATGCAGCCGATGTGGGGGCGAGGGGATTCGAACCCCCGACCTCCTCCGTGTAAGGGAGACGTCATAGCCGCTAGACCACGCCCCCAGGCGTGCACCCCTGCGCGGGCAGATATCCTTTGGCGCCCCGAGCCTTCAGAGTGCCGGTCCCGCCTTCCGACTATTCGCCGAATCAGATTTAACGAGGTCCGGCGGGAAGCGGCCGGATACAGTCTTTGGCGAAGCCCGTCAGGATAGTCTCCGTCAGGGGGCGGGAGATCCTCGACTCGCGGGGGAACCCCACCGTCGAGGCGGAAGTCACCACCGTGCTTTCTGTGGGGAGGGCGAGCGTCCCCTCGGGAGCGTCCACCGGAACGCACGAGGCGCTGGAGCTGAGGGATGGGGACCCGAAGCGGTTCGCCGGGAGGGGGGTGTCGAAGGCGGTCGCCAACGTGAGCAGGGTGATTGGCCCCGAACTAGTGGGGATGGACTGCGCCGAACAGAGGGCGGTAGATGAGAAGATGATTGCCTTGGATGGGACCGGAAACAAGGCGAGGTTGGGCGCGAACGCAATCCTCTCGGTCTCCATGGCGACCGCGAGAGCTGCTGCGAATGCCGGCTCCGGGCGGCTCTTTTCCCAGCTGCGCCGAGCTGCGAAGTACAGGCTCCCCGTGCCTATGATGAACGTGATAAACGGAGGCGAGCATGCCGGCAATGAGCTCGTCGTACAGGAGTTCCACGTGGAGCCGGTCGGGGCAGATACGTGCGGCGAAGCAATCAGGGTCGGGGCGGAGGTATACCACTCTCTGAAGGGCGTCCTCGTCGCGAAGCATGGTAGAGGAGCGATCAACGTCGGGGACGAGGGTGGGTTCGCACCGCCGTTCAGGAGGACACGTGATGCGCTGTCGGCGATCAGCGAGGCGATCGCGAAGGCAGGGTACTCGGAATCTGACGTGCGGGTGGGGATTGACGCGGCAGCCTCTACGTTCTACGACCCGACGGAGGACGTCTATGCGGTTGACGGGAAGAAGCTCTCGCCTGACCGCCTCGAAGACATGTACGTGGCGCTCAAAGACGAGTTCAGTCTGCTCACAATAGAGGACCCGTTCGCCGAAGGTCGCTTGGACTCGTTCAGTTCCATCACCAAGCGGATCGGCGGCCGTACCATGATAATCGGAGACGACGTGTACGTGACAGACGTCGCTCGGATAAAGGAAGGCATAGCTGCGAAGGCTGGGAACTCGGTTCTGATCAAGCTCAACCAGATTGGGACTGTCTCGGAGACCGAGGACGCAATCCGCGTGGCAGCCGATGCGGGATGGGACTTTGTCGTCTCGCACAGGTCGGGGGAGACAGACGACCCGTTCATTGCTCATCTCGCGACCGCCTTCGGCTCCGCGTTCATCAAGGCGGGCGCCCCGGCGCGCGGCGAGCGCGTGTCCAAGTACAACGAGCTCATGCTGATAGAGCGCGCGCTCGGCAAGGGCGCTGGCTTCGCAGGCGGCTCGTTCGCACGGTAGCGCTTCAGTCGAGCGCAGGGGGTGGGACTTCCGAGCGCCCCCGGGCCGCACCGCCGTGAAACGCCATTCGAACCCACGAGTCCCGTTAGAGACACAGGCTTAGCAAGCTTGCGCGACCGCATCTGCGCCTTACCAGGCTCCCCGTCCGAGACTCTAGGCTACCCCTGCGCAAGCCCCGACCGGTTCGCGGCCGTTTAAAAGCTGTAAGCGGCGGCGGGCCCCCCGGAGTTCGCCATCACTCTCCGCCCCCATCTCGTCAGGCAGGGAATCCCCCACGTAGACGGGGCAGCGTGGCCACGTCACCATAGGGCTGCTCCCTCCCGGATCTCGCCCAGTTCGGCAATGCAGAGTCAGGACCTCTCCTTCGAGAGGACCGCCCCTCATGACCGCCCGCTCCGGCGTGAGTTCGTCTCCCCCGCCCGGCGCGGGTGACGAGGAAGGTGGTTTTACCCGAGGGTTGCTGGCGCTGCGTGAAGCCGGTTTCAGCATTCTGGAAGACGGCTAACCTTCCGTCCCTCCCCACCGCCAGCCCGCCGGACCTCTAGCCCGTGTAATTAACGTGCTGTTTTATCGACGACTTCATTCTGCAGACTCCGCACACCGGCGACGACGACTGGCGCCCGCACTCGGAGCACCTGAGGGACGCCTTGCCCTCTGCCCGCGCGTACCGCGAGATGACGTCCAGGGCAGAGCCCAAGACGACGTTCTTGATTCCTGGATGGGCACCCTCCAGCCGGTTGAGGTAGTCACGCACTTCGGTCCTCAGCCCTTCGTGCATGTAGGGGCAACTGACGCTCTGGAAGGGGACGCCGGTCTGATACGCGAAGAGGGCGATCTCCTCCTCGTAGATCTCCATGAACGGCTTGACGCGCCTCACGGCGAACCCGCCGTCCGCATAGGACGGGTCCATCCAGCCGAGCCTCGCCACGTCGCCGTGGAGGAGGTTGAGCATGAAGGTCTGAATGTAGTCATCGAGGTTGTGTGCGGTCGCCACGACCGAGACTCCCGCCCTCTCCGCGGCCAAGTCGATCGCCCTGCGCCTGAAGACGCCGCAGAAGCTGCAGGAGGACACCTCCCTTTCCTCGTCCTTCCAGTCCAATGCCTGGTCCAGCGAGAACCCGAACAGCTCCTTGTAAGAGACCACGCTGTGTTCTATCCCGAGGCTAACGGAAGCCTCCGCGGCGTGCTTGAGCGCCTCGTCTCGATACCCCGCGACCCCTTCGTCGACCGAGATCGCCACCAGGCTCCCGCCGTTCCTAGCCTCGAGCCTGTGGAGAACATGGAGTAGAGACAGGCTATCTTTCCCTCCTGACACTGCGACGCCCACCCTTTCTCCGCGGCGAATCATTCCGTGCTTCGAGATGGTTCTCCTCGTCTTCTCGACGATCGACTCGTCGAAGCAGCGAGGACAGAGCGACTCGCCTGAGTATCTGCGGGCGTAGAACGCGCGCCCTCCGCACTTCGAGCAGTCCATGCTTCGTCGGCGCAGTACCCCGTCTCATATTAAGCGTGAATGCTTAAAGCGACAGCGGGGCGCGAGCGAAAATCGCTTGTCCGAGGACTTCAAGCGTGTCGACTTCCAGTACGGGCTCGTGCTCCTGCGGACGAGACGGTTTCAGTCTCTGATGGATAGGCTGGGCAAGAACAAGGTGTCGAAGCCCGTCGGATGGCTCCTTCTCTACCTACTCCCGGTAGCTGCAGGTCTCGGTCTCTTCCTGTTCCTCGCAGAGTTCCTTGTCATCTTCTCGCAGAACGCCCAGGCGGCGGGGACGGCGATCAGGGGTGTGACCCCGCTCGCCTATCTGGGGCTGCCGGGCGTCAACCCCTACCTTCCGATTGTCGACGGATGGTTGGCGCTCGTCTTCGCCATGGTGGTGCATGAGGGGGCGCACGGGGTCATCGCACGGAGCCTAGGCCTCCCAGTCAAGTCGTCTGGTCTGATCTTCCTACTCGTGATACCCATCGGCGCATTCGTGGACGTGGACGAGGCGGCAATCAAGCAGGCGAGGGCGCGGGACTCTGGCCGCGTGCTCGCCGCCGGCGCAGGGTTGAATTTTGCCCTCGGGGTCATCTTCCTCCTCTTGCTCTTCAGCGTGGTCGCGACCATGAAGCCAGCGGCGGATGGGCTGGCAGTGGCGTCGGTGGCGGTGTCATCGCCGGCCGCGGCCGCGAAGATAGAGCCAGGGGACTTCATCACGGCAGTGGACGGCGCCCCGTACAACAACCCCAGCCAGATAACCCAGTCATCATGGTACAAACCCGGACAGACGGTCAACATGACGCTTTGGACGCCGTCAGGGACTGAGCAGATCAACCTGACCGTGGGAGAGAACCCTTCAAACAGCTCTGAAGGGTTCATAGGTGTTGACGTGGTCGGGTACTCCGACCTTCAGTCGACCGTCTCGACGTACACCAGTTCCATCCTGACGCGCCCCATCCTGTACCTCTGCATTCCCACGTTCACGAACTGCGAGAGCCTCGCGCCTTTCTCGGCCGCCCTCTCCCCGTTCTACACCTCGTCCTACGGGAGCTCGCTCGTCCCCCTCGCCACCCTACTGTACTGGTTTTTCTTCATCAACGTGAACCTGGCGATATTCAATGCGCTTCCGATCTATCCCCTCGACGGGGGCCAGGCATTCATGGCAGGGCTGAAGGGGGCGGTCCGCGGGAAGATGAGCGAGAAGTCCGTCATGAACGTGACCATCGCGGTGACGCTGCTGGTCCTGGTCCTCATCCTGAGCCTCCCGCTGTCTTCGTATCTCGGGATAATATGACCGGGCGCCCGTTATATATGTCGGCCGATTCAATGCTGAATGTCTGAGTCAACGGCAGCGCCTGATGTCAGCAGCGTTGTCCAGCAGCTCGCGCAGCAGTTCATTTCGATAATGACGACCATACTGACGACACTGGACACGACCGTAATCGATGTCGCCAGGCTCGCCTACGTCAGCGTGCTGATGGTCGGGCTCCTCCTTTACTACACTCACACTGAGAGAAGGCTGGGGAAGGATCTGATCAAAGGGGGGGTGATCCTGGCCATCCTTGCCGAACTAGTCTTCCCGTATCTCACTAAGCTCTGAGCGCGAAACGGAGGAGGGCGACTATCCCCCCGAAGGCGGAGATTTGCTTCCCGAACTCCAGCGACGAGTCGGCGAGGTAGACTGACCCCCCCTTCTGTTCGATGATGTCGAGGACGCGGACAAGCTGCTCCTCGTCGACCCCCGCAGAGAAGACGTCGTCTGAGACTCCGCACGCCTCGATCGCGCCGGCGCTGGCCGCCTCCCTGACCCTGGGGAGTGAATATGCTACCTTCGGGTCGCCGACCGAGACCCTCTTCACGACCTCGGTCACCAGGCTCTCCATCTTCACCAGAAGCGACCCTTTCGCGACCTCCTGGAATGCAGGCTCCTTCAGGAGCGAACGTATCCCGTCGGCTCCTGTCGTGTCCAAGCCCTCCACGATGCGGACCGGTGCCGACCTCAGTCGTTCCCTCAACTGGTTGGCCATGGCGCTCTTGAAGTTCCCTGGGCCTGCAACGATTACTTCGTCCCCCGCCTTCCATGAACTCGCGACGATGTCCGCGACCTTGGTCATGTAGGGCTTGGAGCTCTGCTCTTCCGACATCTTCCCGCCGAGGCCCGACTCGACCGTCGAGATGACGGCCAAGTGCGAGCCGCTGACGACCCCAATCCCCGCCTCTCGCCTGTCCACGGCCACGATGACGAAACGCGTCGAAGACTCCGAGGACGAGCGGATAAGCTTCTCGTCCAACGCGGTCCACTTCTCCTTGCGGATGGTCAGTGGGTGCCCTGGTGATATGGTGACGGCGTGAGACCCCGCCTTGCTCACAGTCTCGTCGCTTGCCTCGGTGATGTACCCCTTCACTCTTATCCGCTCGATGCTGCTGTCGAGCGCGACCTCCTCAACCGCTAGAGCAACCGTGACCTTGACTCTCTCGCCCTTGTCGGGCCTGGAGTACTCCTCCTCTCTCTTGACGACCCGTGTGCTACGCGTCACGACCACGTCCCCCCTCTCGATGACGCGCCTCAGCGTCCAGAGGTCTTCGGCTGACTCGACGATGAGGGAACAGTAGCCGTGCCGCGGGTCGAACCTTGTGATTATCAAGCGCCCGAGCTACTCTAGCCCGAGGTCCCTGAAGGTTCCGATGCGGACGTCATCAGGTATGTTGCCCAGCTCGCCAGTGCGGTGCCCGATGATTCCCTTCACGCCCACCTTGGTAGCGGACTCGACGAGCCTCTGTGTGACGATGCCGTCGAACACCAGGAAGTGCGCGCCGCTCGAGTTCTCCATCTTCTGGACGAGCTCGCTTATCGGGAATCTCCCGACCTCTTGAAGCCCCGCGTCGAGGAGTATCGCCTCGAGGGTTCCGTTAAGACTTGGGTAGAGCTCGCGCGTCTTCACCACTACTGGCTCGTCTTGCTCGTCAGGGGGCCTCTCCTGCGGCCTTTCCTGAGCCCTCTCTCTTCTGGCCCCTCCCGGGCCCACTTCTATCTTCTCGGCTCTCAGCATGTTGATCACGTCAATCGGCGTCAGGTCCTCGACTTCCTTCCCTGCGGGCGCCCTAAGCACCTTCTCCACCCTGACCACCTGAGCGAGCTCTTTCTCGATGAGGTCTCCCCCTCTGTCGCCATCGAGCACTGCGATCAGGCGCTTCTTCTTTCCAAGTTCGATAATCGAGTCGGGAACGCTGGTCCCTTCAAGCGCGACCACGTTCTCAATGCCCGCCCGCAGGAACAGCACGACGTCCGCCCTCCCTTCCACCAGATAGACGAGATCGGACGAGTAGACTCCCGGCCCCGCTGGCAGGTTTTCGATGCCGTAGTTGATCACCCTCGCCCTCTTGGTGGACTCGGTGACGTCCTTCAGCACGTTTTCGCCTTCGCTGGAGGTCTTCGAACTCCAGTCGCGCACGATGAGCTTCGCCCTGTCGACGATCTGCTTGCGCTTGGTAGCTCTCACGTCTTCTATGGCGCTCAGGTTGAAGCGCGCACTGCATGGCCCCACTTTGTCGACGCTCTCTACCGCCGCGGCAATCAGCGCCGCGGTTCCGATGTCGGTCGACATGGGGACGATGACCTCGCCCTTCGTCTTGTCGTTCTTCGACTCGAGGTTGATCTCTATTCTGCCGACTTTCCAGCTCTTCTGCAGCTCGTTGAGATTCATTTCCGGGCCGAAGAGACCTTCGGTCTGGCCGAAGATAGCCCCGATGACGTCGGCTCTTTCTACGACCCCATCGACTTCAAATTTCAGTCTTACTAGATACTTTACTATACCCGACTCTGGCAATTTCTTTCACACCTGTTTCGTTCATTTTGCTCTAACTCGTACCTAACGGTGTTAGCGTAACTAGAATTGCGGGGCAAAAATCGTGAATATAAACTTCGTGGTATGGATTTCGGGGACGAGCGGCTCCTTCTAGAGGGGGGTTCGCGTCAGGTCGGCTCGATCATGGCCGAGTGACCGAAGCGGGCGAGGTTCTCTATGTGGAGGAAGAGGCCTTTCGAGGCGTGCTTCAACCTTCTCCTCTCCGCGAGGGAGACCACGAGGCCGTCGTGGGTGAGAGCCTTCACGTACCGCGCCGCGAGGACGCTTCCCTCTCGGTCAAGGTCGGTAAGGATGACTACCCTCGACTTCCCCCCAAACGCCCTAGTGCCCTTCTTATTGTACGCAGAGGTCTCGGCGATGCGCCCGCTGAACCCCAGCGCCCGTAGGGCCTTTGCGTCGCGCCGCCCTTCGACCAAGACTGCCCAGCCCTCGGCAGACATCTGGTCGAGGTCGCGTACGAGACCCTCGGCGAAGGCGCCGAACGCGTCGATGGCTCGCTGATGCTTGTCTATCATGGCCATCCCCATGAGAGTTTGATTGTTGCCCGTCTCTGACGGGCCCGGATCACCTCCCGGCTCTTAGCAGGGGTTGTCACCAAGCCTCTTCAACGGGCAAACGGCCTTCGGCTGTCGCGCGACTGGGTAAACCATCCGCTCATCAAAGCGTCTCCGCCTTCGCAGGTGGCCGTTTTGCGCGCTTTTGAACGAAAGCCGTCTTGAGCCTGGAAGGCGCCCGGCTATTTTAGCTGTTTGCGGAGTTCTCTTAGGTCTACCTCGAACCCTGCCACGGGGACCCGGAGCCCGAACGCGTCCACAGCTTCCGCACTCAGCTCTCCTACATGCCCGACCATGCGTCCACTGATGCCGACTGACGCGCATCTACCGTGAGCGAATGCCCAATGTTCCGCCTCATGCGCCGATATTTCCGCGCCTGCCAATGTCCGGCACACAGCCTCCAGAAACATCTTCGCTTCGGAGAAGGAAGTCTGGGAGTGCGCCACTAGACACCCGAGATGCCACGACTCGGAGACCCCGTCTGCGACGCGAGAGTAGACCCTGCCGATCTCGAATATGCGCTGCGGGTAGTCTGACCTGACGTTCTCCGACAGCGCGGTCATCAGGCTGGGGATCAAGCTGTCCCTGAGGACGGAGTGCTCCAGGCTTCGGGGCTGGTGGACAGCCACCTTGGCCGCGCCCGACCTGCCGAACCTCGCGTACATCGAGCCCTCGTCGACGAGCTCGAACGTCATCATCTCTAACATCCCAGCTCCCGCCATCACCGTCGAAGCGGCGTCGAGGAACTGTTCGAAGGGATGGAAGGACCCTGGTTGATTGCTTGGCGGGTAGAGTGGACCGATCCGCCAGATGCCGTAGCCCAGCGCCACCTCCTCCGCTAGGTCGACGCGGTGCATCAGGTCGACCCTGTACCTGGCGGCGAACACGGTCGTCCTTCGGACCGAGAGACGGCTCCTTTCCAGCGCTTCGACCATCTCCTGTCCTGTCAGTTGAAGGCCGAGTACCCTCCTGATCAGATCAGTGTCCAGCGGGAGTTGCACAGGCGAGAGGTCGGGTGTCTCGCGAACCGAGCCCCGTCGTTCGACTCGCACGCTCATTATTCTCCCTCCGGCTTCGGCGAGGGTGGTCGTCGCGACCGCGAGCGCGTCGTCGACCGCGCCCTGCCCGGTCCCGGTGACTTCGACCAGCACAGCTCTCGTCTTCTCCGTGACCCTCGTGGCGTCTCCGTTGATCACTGGGGGAAAGGACAAGACGGAGCCACGCGAGTCCTTGATGATCGGGTACTTGCCCCTTCCCGGGATGATAGCCCCGTACGAGCGCCCCTCCGGAGTATCCGTGAGGATGCTCCCGACTGTTGCGGGCGCACGCGAGCCAAGCGGGACGAAGCTGCAGTCTGGCCCGACCACCATGTAGGAAAGCGGCGGTGCCACACGCTCCAAGTCGTGGAGTCCTATCGCGAAGACCCTCCTCTTCCTGCCGAGGCCGTTGTGGAGGTCCTCCTGGAGCGACATGATTTGCCTGACGTCCTCAGCATCGAGCCGCAACCCCGTCACCGCGGCGGCCCCGATGCATGGCCTCACGGAGGAGAGTCTGCCGTCCACCGACACCGATATGCCTGAGGGCTTCACAACATAGACAGGCATCCCGGTCTCCCTCCCTAGGAGGCCCTTCAGCGACCTTGCGATCCCGATGTCAGTCCCAAGGTCCGGCCTGTTCGGGCTATACTCGACCCTGACGGCTTCTCCGTCGGAGCTCTCGATGTCGAGTCCGATGAAGGGGAGCTTGTCGAGTATCTCCGACCTGCTTGCCCCGACCATCCGCTGGAAACGCCGGAGGCCTATCCTAACTACCGGCAAGCTCCACCCTTCTCCTCAGCCAGCCAAGGTCGCTCCCATACAGTTCGCGCATGTCGTCGATGCCAAAGCGCATGAGCATCAGGCGTTCGACTCCAGGGCCCCACGCGAGGACGGGCACCTTCACTCCGAGTGGCTCCGTCACCTCGGGCCTGAAGACTCCTGAGCCGCTCAGCTCTATCCAAGCCTTTGCGGCCTCGGAGTAACCCACGACCTCGAGGGATGGCTCGGTATACGGGAAGTATGTGGGCCAGACTTTGATGTCTCGCATTCCGAGCTTCTTGTAGAACGCCTGTAGGAATCCGATGAGGTGCCTCACGTTGAGCCCCTCGCCGACGATGATGCCGTCCATCTGGTGGAACTCCGCGAGGTGCTTGTAGTCGAGGCTCTCGTTCCTGTAGACCTTGCTGACGGCGAATACCCTGGCGTCCTTCTCTCGCGACTCGGACAGAGCCCGTACAGTGAGCACCGTGTTGTGCGTCCGCAGGACCAGGCGCCTGGCCTCCTCGATCTGCCACCGATATCCCCAGCCTCTGCTCCCTGTCTGCCAGCCGTTCTCGTGGGCCGCTGCCACGTTCGCGACGACTCCCTTCCTCGCGAGCGTCCGGTCGGAGAGGCCTTCGAGATAGAACGTGTCCTGCATCTCCCTGCCGGGATGGTCCTGCGGGATGAAGAGCGCGTCGAAGTTCCAGAAGGCAGGATGGACGCTCCCCCCCTCAAGCTCGGTGAAGCCCATCGATACGTACGTCTCCCTCACCTCCCGTATGAAGTCCCTGACCGGGTGCCGTCGGCCGGGGAAGAAGACTGGCGCTCTTGCTTCGACGTCGATGGGCCTGAGCTGCTTCCCCTTCCACTCGCCGGAGGCGAGGACTTCGGGTGACAGCCTGTCGAGCGCTCGCTCGGCCTCCCTTTCAGCGACGGCGCTTCTTCCCGCCTCTGTGATTGAAACGGTCACCGACTTCGTGGTCAGCTTCTTGACGATTCCGCGCCTGACAAGCTCCGCAATCACCTTCCGCTCCTCCTCCGTGAAGGCCGACTCGGCGGCACCGCGGGATGCGGAGTCAACTACGCTTGCGAGCGCTTCGGCGCCCTTCCTGTCGGCAACCCTGACTGAGGGAGGCGAACGCGAGTTGTCGAGGCTGATCCAGCCGGCTGCTCTAGCCCTCCCGAAAGCGGCGGAGAACTCGCCATCGGATCTGAACCTCGACTTCAGCTCGCTTATCGTTAGCTGCCCCTCAGACTCGAGAGCGCGGACGAGGACGAGCTCCGCCGGTGTCCCCTCTACCAGCAGCGCCGATGTCTCCGCCTCGCTGATGACCACCATCCCCTTCGAGGAGAGCCATTGGAGGGACCTTCTGACCTGGTCTGCCTTGAGCCCAGAGCTCGCGACGAGTGCGCCGAACTCAAGCCCGGAGGAGCCGAGTAGCGAGGCTAGGACTCTTCGTTCGATCGGATGCAGCGAGGATGACGAGCCGCTTCACCTCCCTGCCGACGCCAGATGCTTGGCGCTCCTGGCCAGAAGTTCCTTCGCGTCGGATGTCATTGCCTCTCTGCGCTTTTGTTGGTCGACGAGAAAAGACTTGACTAAGCTCGCAGCCTCCTGCTTGCAGTCCCCGCAAAGCCTGATCCCCTTCGTGCATTCGTGGAAGACGCGCTGCAGGTGTTCGTCGTCGTGGGCGAAGTGGAACCTGTAGAGGTCGTAGACAGGACAGATCTCCGGCCTCCCGCCCTTCTCCCGCTGCTCTTCAACCGTGTCTCTCCCGCCCGTGAAGGCACTGAGGATCTTCTTCGACGCGGCGGACGGCGTGTCTGATAGCGTGAGGAGCGTCGTCTCCGACCTCTTCGACATCTTCGCGTCGCCCGCAAGGCTGAGCATCAGTTTGTGATAGACCGCAGAAGGAGAGATGAACCCGAACTCGTCGTGGTATCTCGCCGCCAAGTCGCGGGCGAGCCTGATGTGCGGGTCCTGGTCCGCGCCGACAGGAACGAGGACAGGCTTCGGCCCGCCCAATTCCTGCAGTTGCGGCATCAGGATGTCTCCTGCCTGAACAAGTGCCGCCATGTACAGGCCTATCGGGCGCTCGCCGTAGATTGCCTTCAGCATATTCATGGTGACGGCGCGAGAGAATATCGACGAGAGCCGCATGACCCTGATCTCCTGGCTCTGGAAGTACACTACGGCCCGGTCAGGGTCCAGTCCAAGGGCGAGGATGTCCGCAACGTGTCGGACGGCCGTCTTCTCGGTCTCCCTGAAGGATAGCCCGTTGTCGCTGTAAGCCTCCACGTCGGCGATGGAATAGTAGGCGGTCGCTCTCTTCGAAAGCGACTGGAAGTAGATGATGTCGTCGGCGGTCATCTTTGTCCCGAGGTGATAGTCCCCCGACGGCTTTATCCCGCTCATCACCGCGTACGGCTTGTTGCCGTCTATCGCGTCCAGAACCCGCGAGAGGTCCCGCTGTCCGAAGTCTATCCCACGGCTGAGGTGGGGGCTCAGCTTCTTGAAGCGAGGGAGAAGAGGGGCGACAGGTTCGATTCCGAACTCCGAGAGGAGCCTGGAGTAGTCCTTGACGGTGTCCGAGCCCCAGGGGTCGAGCTCTCCCTTGCCCACAACGCGGTCGCCTTTCTCAGTTTGGATATTATCCCTTTCGAGGGCTCAGGCCCGCCAGCTATCGCGTACGGTTCAGGACATTCCCTTCGGGGTCGATCTCCCCCCTTCTTATGCGCGTGGAGGAGACTGGCTTCCCGTCTTGAGCTAGGATGTGTTCGACCACCTCGACCTCGAGTGGCGGGAACCCCTTCTCCGCTCTCAGGGCGTTCGCGATAGGAATCTTCGCCGCAGTTTCTTTCGTGACGACGATTGCTTCCACTTCCTTCGAGGCTATCCCCGGCCCGAAGTTGTCCTCCAGCTTCGCAACAACGTATCTCCTACCGGGGAACTTCGCGTGAATCAAGCGCTCGAGGGCCGCCAGCCTCTCTTCGTATGTCTGGTCGGGGGACTTCCCCTCTTTGGCGGCGAAGGCGTCTGATGTCAGGCCTATGACCACGGTGTCGCCCACCGCGAAACTCCTCTCCAGAAGCGCTATGTGACCTCTGTGGATGTGGTCGAACGTCCCCCCTGTAGCGACTGTGTTGTATCTCATCCGTCGCTACTCACCCGTCGAATCAGTTGAAATACCTCGAAGGTCGCCGGGACGCCCAACTGGATAAAGGATTCGTGAGAGAGTGACGCTTGTTCCGGAGCAGTATAGGAGAGCTGGGAGGATAACTAACGACGTCCGAACCCTCGTCAAGTCGTTCGTCAAGCCAGGGGTAGGCTACCTGGAGACCTGCGTTTACGTCGAGAAGGAAATCGCCGCGCGGGGAGGGAGACCCGCCTTTCCGACAGGCATCGGCGTCGGGGACGTCACGGCTCACTATGCGCCCCAGGGCGACGACCGCCTGACCTTCAAGGAAGACGATCTGATCAAAGTGGACTTCGGGGTCCACATTGACGGGTACGTCACCGATACCGCCGCCACCGTCACGTTCAACCCCGGCTACCGGGATCTCCTCGACGCGACGGAGAGCGCCCTTGAAGTGGCCATCGGAGCCGCGAAGCGGGAGACGCGGACGGGCGAGATTGGGAGGCTCGTCTACAGAGAGGCGTCCCAGCGAGGCTTCAGGACAATCGAGAACCTCACCGGGCACACGTTAGACCGGTATGTCGTCCACGCGGGGAAGAGCATTCCTAACATCTATGTCCCTGGCATGCAGTCGTTGAAGAGGGGGGACGTCTTCGCGATAGAGCCATTCCTGACCCCAAAGTCTGCTGCCGGGTACGTTGTCGACGGGCCCGCCCAGACGATTTTCTCCGTCGTCGTGAGGAAGAGGACCGGTGCCCGCGAGCTCGACGAGTTCGCAGACGCCATCTGGAACGAGCGCAAGACACTGCCGTTCACGCCGCGCTGGTATTCAGAGAGGTTCGGCGTCGCGAAGGTCAACGAGATGCTCAAGCAGCTGGTCAAGAAGAGGCTCGTGAGGTCCTATCCTACCCTAGTCGAAGCTTCCGGCAACCCGGTAGCGCAGTTCGAGCACACGATGGCGCTAGATGAGGACGGGCTGGTCATCCTAACCTGACGGCTTGGTGCTTTCGGCGTAGACCAGACTCACCCTGGTCTGGTTGCCGCACTTCGTGCACTTCGCCGCTTCCTTCGTGACGTAGTCGCCGACCGCGAAGGCCCTCTTGGTCTTCTGGCCGCAGACAGGGCACTCTTCGATTGAATAGACCAGAAGCTTGGACTTCCTATCGGTAGCCGGCACAGAGCTCATCATTGGGCCACACCAAGCGTGTTCCCGATCCCTGCCACAACGACGTCGTCGCCTTCCTTGGTCTTCTCTTCGATGACGCGCTGGAGGGTCTGGACCACGCGTTCCGAAGCCTCCGCGATCTCCTTCCTCATCACCGTTATCGCCTCAAGGATGCTCTGTTTGACGAGTATGGCGTAGAGGGGCACCTTGTGAGTGGTCGCGACCTCTTCGATCTGGAACTTCTCGACCCCGATTCCTCCTATCGCGGCGCCGACGCCCTCCGCTATCTCTCCTGTCTTCTCCCCTTCCAGCTTCAGGGCTGCATCTATCATCACGATTGCGCTGGGCTTCACTCCCATCTCTTCCACGATCTTCTTTATCGCAACGCCTGGCTGCCCGACGTATGCCATTGGCCCATCGGCCTTTACGATGTAGAGCTTTCTCCCCTTGTACTCGCTGATCGCCATGACGGTGTCCTTCGCGATCGCACGCTTCTCCTTTCCCACCATGAACTTCGAGACAGATACCGGCCCGATGCCGTCTCCCACGGGCTGGCCCACCTTGAACGAATCGACCGCGTTCAGGAGGGCGTCGGACTCCTGGATGATCATGGGCATCAGCATCTGCAGCTGGATAAGCGTGAAGTATGAGTTCGTCTTCTTCCCGAGGATGTAGTAGTGCCTGACGACCTTGTGGATCATGTTCAGTGCGGTCGCGACCTCGAGGAGGTTCTCTGAGATGGAGACAGTCACCGGGTTGTTCTGGGTCACCAGCGCGCCCACCTCTGCCCTCACCCTGTCGTTGTTCGTGGTGACTACATGGTCGATTTTGTTGACCAGGCCCTGCGGGTCGATGCCCACAGGCATTATCGTCACGTAGTCTAGGAACTGGTCCACTCTCTGTGAAGGGTCATTCGCCGCCTTGCCGACGTTGAC
Source organism: Nitrososphaerales archaeon (assembly GCA_030038395.1). Taxonomy (GTDB): domain Archaea; phylum Thermoproteota; class Nitrososphaeria; order Nitrososphaerales; family Gagatemarchaeaceae; genus UBA183. The sequence goes on along the minus strand of JASHOZ010000033.1, from coordinate 12,496 downwards.
GAGGTAGTCTATCGCCTCCTTCCTTGACTTCTCCTTCATCACCTTGAGCTTGCTCAGGCCCCTTCCGATGTCGTTCAGCGCGAAGTAGACCTGGATTCTGGTCCCGAAGGCGAACTGGAACACGAATAGGCCCATGAAGAATATGATGTAGATGATCGTCACGGTGTCTCCCGAAGAGAGACCTGTCAGCCCCTGAAGGCCGATGCTTGAGATGAGAGACAAGAACTCTTGGAAATCGGCAACTGCGACTCGGACTTAAACGTTCCTACCGAAAATGGGGGGCAAGAAGAAAATAGCAGCTGATGAATGAGCGCCGGCATCACCCCTTCCCGAGTCCTCTCGGAACTCAGTAACACGGTGACGACACGCGGTTTTACTTCCAGGGTCGGAACGAGTCTGGGTAGGACCCGCGCGCTATGGCCGGCTGAGTCTGAGAGCCGGGTTCATGGTAGATTAACGTTTCTAAGCCGCTCAGAGAGTTTTATACGGTTCTCCTCCCGTCCGGGCGGCGTGCAGCGGAAACTCTTCGACATTCTCGCCTGTCCGATTGACAAGCACTATCCCCTCGAGATGTTGGAATTCAACGTCAACGGGGAGGTGATTGTGGACGGGGTCCTGATCTGCTCCCAGTGCAGCCGCTACTACCCGATAGTCGAGGAGATACCCGTCATGCTCCCTGACAGCCTTCGGAACAAGAAAGATGACCTAGCCTTCTTGGAAAAGTGGCAGAGCCGTCTCCCCGAGAACGTGGTCCACGGTGGAAAGCCGTGGAGTCTGTGAACCTAGCGCTTCGTTACCACGCAGAAGGCGGAAGGTCTGACGCTCATGCCGAAGACCCTTTTTAGCGCCGAGTCGGGGCTAGCACCTGAACTCCATGGCACGCAGGGTGATCATCATGGGGGCCGCGGGCCGCGACTTCCATAACTTCTTGGTATTCTTCAAAGACAACGAGGAGTACCAGGTGGTCGCCTTTACCGCGACTCAGATTCCGTTCATATCCGACAGGACCTTTCCCGCGTCGCTCGCGGGAAAGCTCTACCCGAACGGAATCCCGATAAGGCCAGAGGAGGAACTCAAGCGGCTGATCGAGTCCAACCGCGCGAGCGACGTCTACTTCTCGTATAGCGACGTCTCGAGCCAGTACGTCATGGACAAGGCCGCGCTCGTCCAATCCGCGGGCGCGAGCTATCACCTGCTCGGCCCCGGCGACACGATGATCAGATCGAAGAAGCCCGTGGTCGCGGTCGTGGCCACGAGGACGGGGGCGGGGAAGAGCACCATGAGCCGCAAGGTGGCGAGCATCATCATGAAGGAGGGCCTCAAGCCCGTCGTAGTTCGTCACCCCATGCCATATGGGGACCTCACGGTCGCGGTAGAGAGGTTCGCGACGCACGCAGATCTGGACAGGTTCCATGCGACAATCGAGGAGAGGGAGGAGTACGAGGGTCACATCGACAATGGCCTCGTGGTCTACGCGGGGGTCGACTACCGGGCGATTCTCGAGAGGGCCGAGAGGGAAGGGGACGTTATCCTTTGGGACGGCGGAAACAACGACTTCAGCTTCTACATCCCGGATCTCACGGTCGTGGTGACAGACCCCCTGCGAGTAGGAGACGAGTCGGGCTACTACCCGGGACAGACCAACCTGAGACTGGCCGACGTCATCGTCATCAACAAGGTCAACATCGCCTCGAAGGAAGCGGTCGAGCGACTCGCGTCTAACTGCAGGGCCCTCAACCCGACAGCCGTCATCGTCAAGACGCGCTCCGAAGCCGTACTCGATAGGCCGGAGCTCGTGAGGAGGAAGAGGGTGCTCGCCGTGGAGGACGGACCGTCGGTGACGCATGGCGGTCTTTCGATCGGCGCCGGCGCCGTGGCCGCGAAGTCCGTCGGCGCCACTCTGGTCGACCCTAGGAGCAAAGCGGTCGGCTCGATACGGACCGCCTACGATAGATTCCCCAAGCTCGGCAAAGTCCTCCCTGCCCTCGGGTACAGCGACGCGCAGCTCAAGGAACTGGAAAGAAGCATTGATCGGGTGGAGTGCGACGCCGTGGTCCTGGGAACGCCTTCGGACCTGACGAAGATGATCAGAATCAAAAGGCCCGTCGCCCGAGTCAGGTTTGAGGCCGCCGAGGTCGGGAGGCCCGCGCTCGCGAGACTCATCAGTCAGATGCTGGAAGGCAGAATCTGAAGAATCCATAAAGCCACCGCGAAGCGCCCTCGCAGAGCGTGCGGGGACGTAGCCCAGACAGGATGCCCCGTGGAGGGGTCCTCCTTGGACAGGCAAGGCGACAGGCTCCAGTGGTCAAACGCACAAGTTTGATGACACGGCAGCGTGGATGATTAGGCATTGGAGCTGCAGAGACCTGTATACCGTCGGTTCGAATCCGACCGTCCCCACACAGGGAATCCACGCCCCGCGAGCCTCCGAGGACGTGCTCGCGAGACCGAGCGCACCAAGTGTATGGGACCAGGCTCGGATAGAAGGCCGGGGAGCGGTGGCGCCAGCGACGGGGAGCGCCGCGCCAAGCGTTTTTGTAGCGGCGCAGAACGGATGCCTCGACTTGCAGACCCCCGAGGCCTTGGGGAAGGAGGTCCTGGCGGCAGACCCATCCTTCCTATGGGTCGTGGTGCTCAATCAGAAGGGAGAGACGCTCTCCCACGCCTTCTCCGAGAAGTACGAAGCAAGAGTGCGGATTGAGAACCAGACGCGGGAGAGGCTCGGCGTGCTGGACACTGTTTTCCTCGAGGCAACTGCCCAGGCGGAAAGGTGGTATGGGAAAATCGACTTCATCCTCCTCGCGTACAAACGGGCCAAAATCATGCTGATGTACAGCAAGAAGCACGAAGTCTATCTGGCAGCTAGAATCCCCCGCTCCGCGATGGCAGAGCACCTGTATCCCAAAGTCGAGCACATGCTCAACAAGCGGAAACCCTCCTAGGGACCGCGCCGCGGGCTAGCCAAGTGACGGGACTCCGTACACTCCGTCATAGCCCGGTTTGAAGGCTAGACGGCCATCCCGAACGGCAGTGATCGCGCGCGCTATCTCAGGCTTGGTATGGCGTGCGAGACTCTCTGGAGGGGCCTCAAGAAGTACCGAGAGTTCGCTGCCAAACGCGCGAATCAGCCTGTCTTGCTCTTCCAGTACGCTCGCGGCATAAAGACGGTTCACTCCCGCCGCGAGTGATATGACCTCGTAAAGTGGAAGAAGGGTCTTGAAGGGAATTGCGCCCTCGGGAGTGAAGCCGTCGGGACGGTCGGCCAGCTCGTCGACCCTCTGGAGTACGCCGACTGTCATGGGCCGCCCGCACTTCGGACATATGTTCCTCAGCCGCTTTGCCTCCTCTGGAGCTGCGGAGACGCCACACTTCTTGTGCCCAGTGAGGTGATACTTCCCGTATGCTGGGTCGACCTCAATCGTATAGAGGAAACGGCGCCTGTCACGCTGCCTGATCGCGTCGAAGACTTCGCGGTAGCTCGGCTTCTCCATATCGAAGACGCTAGCCTCCCTGCCGAGCCTCCACGGGTTGGGGGAGTGCGCGTCAGAGTTCGATACAAGCGCGACGCCATCGAGAGAGGACAGCCGCCAGTTCATAGGCGGAGAGGAACTCAGACCCGTTTCTACTGCGAAGATCCTCTGGGTCTGGTCTTGATAGCACTCCCGCAATGAGTCGAACCCCGACTTGCTACCGAACAGACCGAACCAGGGCGTCCATGCGTGAGCAGGGATGACGACGGCCTCCTGACATGCTGAGACGACGCGTTCCACGAGCTCGGCGGAGCCGAGCCCCTTGAGTACCGGTCTGCCGTCCGAAGCCAGGTCGCCGAAGCCCGAGAGAGCATCGTTGACTTGGTCAACCGCATCGAAGTCTGGGGCGTAGAGCAGGTGGTGCACTTTGCGCACCCTCCCGCCCTCCTGGTAGACGTTGCTCACCTCGCCGGCGAGCATCCATGTCACACCGCCGAAGGAGAACAGTCCCGTCCCTGGGATAGGCTCGAGCTTCGCTTTCAGCTCGGCGAGCCATTCAGGATGCGTGAAGTCTCCCGTCCCGAGGAGGTCGAGGCCCTTGGCCCTCGCCCCTTCAGCGATGTGTTCGAGGTCCATGTTCTTGCTTGTTGCCAACGCATGCTTCGAGTGGAGCTGGAGGTCTGCGACGACACGCATCTGGCTCGTCGGCACCCGATGTCTACTTAACCACGAGAAGGGCGGACGTGACGGCAACTCGGAAGGAGGGCCGATTTAATGCCCACCTCCGGCAACGGGGGGGTTCAACTGATGCCCAGGCTCGGTAGGCGTTTCTTCGAGCGGTACACCCCCGACGTGGCAAAGGGCCTTCTTGGGAGCCTGCTAGTCCGGGTCGTCGAAAGCGAACGCCTCTCCGGAAGGGTGGTCGAGACGGAGGCATACAGAGGGGCCGACGACCCAGCCAGCCACGCGTACCGTGGCCTCACAGCTCGGAACCGCGTCATGTTCGGAGAGGGCGGACGCGCGTACATCTACTTCTCGTATGGGAACCACTGGTGCCTGAACGTTACTACCGAGACGCGAGGCCACGCGGGCGCGGTCCTCATCAGAGCGATAGAACCCGTCGAGGGAGTCGCGTCGATGCGCGAGAGACGGAGCACGCGCCACGACCACCATCTTGCCGACGGTCCCGGGAAACTGACCCGCGCGCTGGGGGTCGACGGGTCCCTGAACGGGGAGGACATGGTGACCTCGGAAAGGCTCTTCTTCGAGAGTGGGCACTTGCAGGGGACAGTCGGCACGAGCACGCGGGTGGGGGTCAGCCGGGGCACGGGCCTCGGGTGGCGCTTCTTCATCCAAGGCAGTGAATTTGTGTCGAGGAGGAGGCCTTCGCTGCCGCGGAATCTATAACTAACGCCCCGCGCAGACCGACCCGTGGGGTCGTCGGCTAGGCCACAACGCAAACCGAGCGCTTGATTGGGGCCAGTCTGGTCTAGGCTTTCAGCCTTGGGAGCCCACATGGATCGTAGTTCCTGTCGGCCGAGTCCGCTGAAGATCCCCGGTTCAAATCCGGGCGACCCCAGCTCAGATTAGCTCGGAGTGACACTCAGTACACAGAGGGGCTTGGCGTTCTGACGTGAGACGACTTGGACCACGTGCATGGGGAGATGCGAGCAAACTAATCGCTAGCATGCAGGCGTGAGTATGGCTTCCGAATTCTCGAGAGCCATTTCGACCTCTTCGCGGGCATCTCGTTCTGACCATTAGAATTATACAGGTCTGAGAGTGAGTCCTCATCCGTCAGGGACATACCCGATGGAGCGCCATCGACGAGGAGGCTCGGCAGCGGGTGCAGCTTTCATCTCTATTTTGCTCATAACAGCGGGCGCGATAGCCACGGTCTCCCTCGCTTTCCCGCACACCCAGACCGGGACCACTGCCACCCAAACCGAAACCACAACCACAGTCCAAGCCGAAGAGTTAGGAGCGTGGAGTCCCGCACCCGGCTACCCCTTCCCCGCCAACGACCTGAGCTGCGTGACAGATGATGGGTACATCTTCTGCGTAGGCGGCTACGATGGGACTACCCCAACGAGTGGTCAAGGCGATATCAACAGGACTTACTATGCTCGCTTGACACCCTCAGGGATTGGCGCATGGACCAGCACCACCGACTACCCCGTAGGCATTCAAGATGAAACTTGCTTGGCTGACTCTGGGTACATTTACTGCATCGGCGGATACGTCAGCTCGCCCAACGGGCACGATACCAATGCCTCGTATTACGCACCGCTCTCACAGAACGGAGTCGGCTCGTGGAGGGAGACCACCTCTTTCCCGATCTCTCGCACGCCAGACTGCGTCATAAGCTCGGGGTACATCTACTGCGTGGACGTCCTTGTCCAAGGGAATGCCTCCTCGATATGGTCCCTCCCGCCTTATCAGTCGGTGGGATACTATGCGCCGATAGGCGCCGATGGAGTCGGCAATTGGAGCGCCACCAACGGCTACCCCCAGTTCTACGTTCAGGGGTGTGTTTCCGCGGACGGGAGAATCTTCTGCTTCGGTAATCCCGTCAACACCTGCACGGATCTCTGTCCACCGAGTCCAAGCTATGCCTACTACGCCGGGTTGTCTTCAGAGGGGATAGGAAGCTGGACCAGGACAACAGACCTCCCTACTGATGGATCGGCCGTGTACGTCCTTGCGGGTTCTTACCTGTATTACCTCAGTGTCCCTGCCTACTTCACTGGCATATCAAGTGACGGGCTCCTCTCCTGGGGAACGACCACCAACTACCCGGAGTCGGGATCCCCCGCTCAGTGCGTGTCCAGCAGCGGGTATGTCTACTGCACTGGTGGCTACAACAACGACTCCTACTATTCTCAGGTCGGAGGAGCTAACCCCACCGCGCTCAATCTCGAGAATCCTCCTCCCTTTCAGTACGTCGAGTTTCTCGGCCCAGCTTGGAGCCCAGCAGGCGACTGCTCCGTCTCATCCCCCACGACAGGGTTCTCCGGATCGCCTTGCTCGACGTACAACATCGACGACGCAACCATATTTGACTGTGGAGGCTTGGCTTCTGGTTCTGGAGGATGCAGACTCGAGGTCACTAGCCCGAGTCCCACGTACGACTACAACATCACATTGTGGTATCCCGACACGTACCTCCCTCCTGGACCGAGTGAAACCAACTGTGCCTATGAGACCACTGGCTATAACACTCCCCTTTACGCGTGGTGCATCAGTATAGGCCAGGGGGAATTGATTGTCAGTATGGATGCCGGTTTTTGATTACTGCCAGGACTCTCATCCTACAACCAGCGAACATTCAAGTTTCGGTCTCCCTTCTCCACCGCCTCCGAGGGCCAAAACGGGGAGTTCGCCCTTCGACACTACAGCATGAAGTTCAGCGACAGTCTCCTGATGAATAGCGGATTCGTACGGCGCGTTACGGGAGCGTTAGCCTGACTGACCTGACCAGGCGTGGCTTCCGGATGGGCTTGGATGGTAGACCCATCGACTCCGGGTGAGACCAGCTCTAATGTGCTCGCAACGCCTTTCGTTTAGTGAGACAAGCTTGACTCTGGGTATTTGTTCGCAATCCCCTGTAGTCAATTTGTGTCGTTGGACGCCGTGAGCGTGTTGCTGAACGAGGTCGTGGACTTGACCTGCTTGGTGCGCCTCCGGCGGGCGGCGCTTCCTACGATTTCTGGGCGAGTACGAACAGGTGTGTGCCATCCTTCTGCTTCGACGCCCTAGACAGGATGATGTCGAATCTTGAATTCTCAATCAGTTCGATGCTCTTTCCCCGGCCGAAGTGGCTCCAATACATCGGAGCTCCCCCTCCCAGCCAGTTCTCTTCGATTCCTGCCCAGTCCCTCCACCCCATGTGGATTGCCAGGACTCCCCTAGACTTCAGGACCCTGTGGAAGCGTTTGAGGACTGCAAGATGATGACGCCTTGGGACGTGGATTATCGAGTAGAGACAGAGCACGCCATCGAACGACTCCTTGGGGAAATTCAAGCTTCGCATGTTCATCCTGAGGAAAGTCGACTGGGGCGCGTTCTCTCTTGCCATCTCAAGCATCTTTGTCGATATGTCGATCCCCGTCACAGTGAATCCGCGCTCCTCCAATTTTGACGCGATGAATCCGCTTCCGCAACCGACGTCAAGGACGGAACCCGCCGTCGGAAGTCGACTTGTAAAGGCGCTGAGATCTTGGACCACCGACCAGAACCTATCGATGCGGCGTTTGTGATAGAGTTGGCAGATTCGGTCGTATCCGACCTCGACGATTCTCTCTGAACTCACGGGACCGCTTCGGCGTGAGCCGGATAATTCAACTTTGACACAAAGGCCGCGTCAGGTCCGTGGCCCCTCAATTGCTTGAAGTTGGGTTCCGAGGCCAACCTGTCCCGTTGGCTCTCTCCGCCTTCGCCGTCGCGGAGAGCCCCAGTTCAGGAACTCTGTACTCCGGCTTCACTTCGCCTCCATGAATTTCTTGACATCCAGCTCGAGGAAGACTTCGCCGATTTCGCCCTTCGACTGCTTGAAACCGTGGTTTTCATAGAAGGCCCTGGCATTAGAGTGAATTGTCGACGTTTCGACAAAGGTGGCCCCGCGGCTCGCGGCTGAGGACACGGCCTCATGCAGCAACCCGGTCCCTATACCCTTGCGCCTGTGTTCCCCCTTGACGTAGAATGCGGTGATGAATGCGTTGGGTGCACCGTCAACGACGTCTTCGTGTATGACGTAATGGATGAAACCGACGACATGAAATCGCGTCTCAGCAACAAGGAACTCCTTTTTCCGTATCGCCCGTTTGACTGAACTGATTCGACTGGGAGCGGGATCCCAGATCAACCATTCATGAAGGAGTCTTTCGAGAGCAGGGGCATCTCGGTGACTGGCCCCACGCACGATGAACCTGGACATTGCCCATCCTTGCCCCCTCCGCGTCCGTCGTGTCAACCGAGCGTTATGAAGATTCGGAGAGGAGCCCAACGATGCGTAGCTCCACTTCGCCTCCCCACAGTCGGGACAATTCGCACGATGCTCAACCTCGGCCTCCCTCGAGGAAAGGATGAGTCGATGGGCCAGGCGAACCTTGAGCCCTATCGGAACCTGACGATGTTCCACCTGCTGGCTGGTTGAATTTGCAAGGCAAACCCATCGACACAGGGCGAGCCCAGCCTCAATGTGTTTGGGTTTAGTCGCGGTGAGTGGGCGGACATGAATGGAATGTGGCTTCAACCTTATAACCAGCCCTAAGTCTAAAGCAGCGTGTCTCTAGCCCAGTCGGTGGTTAACGACTGCCTACGCATCTCTGACGATGACAACGTCGCAATCAATCTCTATCCTCACAATCTCCCCTTGGCCGAGGAAATTGCGTTGGCGTGCGTGAAGAAGGGCGCAGATGTAATCATGTCCCTTTACACGGACGAGTTCATGCTGGCGAACTACCAGTACCTCTCAGAGGAGCAACTGAGGGAACCCTCTGCCTTCTGCAGGGGCTTGACGGAGAAGTCCACCGCGCAGATAACCATGGCCGCCACCTACGACCCTGCCAATCTCAGGAGGATAGAGCCGAAGAAGCTCGCGGCGAACGATGAAGGGGAGACCGCCGCTCACTTCCCTCTTAGCAGAGAAAGGAAGATCAGAACGCTCGACCTCGGGCTTGCATTGGTGACGAAGCCTAGGGCGAAGGTGTACGGATTCAATTTCGCGAAGTGGAGCAAGATGATGCAGGCTGCTGCCTCGGTCGACTACCAGAAGCTTGCGAGAACAGGCAGAGCATTGAGGGATACCCTGAAGGACGCGCGGACCATAGAGGTCACAGGGCCCGGACAAACCAATCTGAGTTTCGACGTCTCAGGGAGGAAGTGGTTCCTCTCGGATGGGGTAGTCGATGAAGAAGACATCGAGAACGGAGACTTCAACGACCAGCTACCTGCGGGCTCGCTCACCGTCGCGCCGCTGGAGGACACGGCTGGGGGGCACATCACCTTTAACGCGGGCACCCCTCGCATGGGGCGTCAGGTGAAGGGCCTTCAATTGACCTTCGAGGACGGGAAGGTGACGGAGTTCAAAGGAAACTCGAGCACGGAGGCAGTACGGAAGAACTGGGAAGCAGGCACTGGGGACAAGGACAACATCGGCTTGTTTGGGATCGGCTTCAATCCGAAGGCTGAAGCCGGTTACACCATCAACAATGTGGCGTATGGCGCAGTGTCCATCGGTGTTGGAGGGAACGGGCCTTTGGGAGGCAAGAATAGGCCGGGGTCCTTCATCTTGGACTCGATGACTGGAGCGACGGTCAAGGTGGACGGGCGGACGATGCTCCAGAAGGGAAAGTTCGTCTGAGCCGGTGCCATTCACCACGTCGAGACTTGGCCTGTTTAAATGACCACGGAAACCTTCGCTTGGTGCCTTGACTGAAGGCCAACGCCGCCTTGCAGCTATCATGTTTACGGACATCGTAGGCTACACTTCCCTTGCCCAAAGGGACGAGACCGCCACTCTTCAGGAGCTGGAGAGACATCGAAGTCTTCTTCGTCCGTTGTTTGCCAGCCACGGAGGACGCGAGATCAAGACGATGGGGGACGCGTTCCTTGTTGAGTTTGGCAGCGCTCTCGATGCGGTTCTATGTGCGGTTTCCATCCAGCAGATGATGCATGATAGGAAGGTCGCGAGGGGCGAAACGGTCACCCTTCGAATTGGCGTCCACTCAGGCGACGTGGTGGAGAGCGGCGGCGACATCCTTGGAGACGCTGTCAACATAGCGGCGCGGATTGAGCCGCTGGCCGAGGTCGGAGGCATCTGCATCTCAGGCCAGGTCTACGACCAGATCAGGAACAAGTCAAACCTTCAGTTCGTATCTCTTGGAGAGAAGGCTCTGAAGAACGTGAACATCCCGGTGACGGTGTATATGGCAAGGATGCCCTGGGAGCAGTTTGTCCCCGAGTCTCATGAGTTCGCGACAAGCAGAATCGCCATCCTCCCGTTCAGAAACATGAGCCCAGACCCGAACGACGAGTACTTCGCGGAAGGGATTACCGAGGAGATCATATCGACCGTCGCGGGAATAAGCGGCCTCGATGTGATTTCCAGAACCTCGGTGATGAGCTACAAAGGGACGACCAAGCGAATCGAAGACATCGGGAGGGAACTCAAAGTCGGCTCCGTCCTGGAGGGGAGCTTCAGGAAGGCTGGAAACAAAATCAGGGTCACCACCCAGCTAATCGAGGTGGCGAAGGACCGACACCTTTGGGCACAGAACTACGACCGTAACCTGGATGATGTCTTCGAGGTCCAGAGCGACGTCGCGAGACAGGTGGCCGACGCTCTCAGGGTCAAGATACTTTCTGATGAGAAGGAGCGGATTGCGAGGAAGCCCACCGAGAACACGGCCGCCTACGCCCTCTACCTGAAGGGGAGGTACCTGTGGAACAGGAGGGGGTTGGATAACATCACGCGCGCTCTCGAAACCTTCGAGCAGGCGGTGAGGGAAGACTCTAACTTCGCACTTGGATACGTCGGACTAGCGGACTGCTACTCCCTGCTCCGCGTGAACGAGGGAGTCGACCCCGAGACGAACCTCGCGAGGGCCAACGAGATGGTTGCCAGGGCGCTCGAGCTCGACCCAGACCTGGCCGAGGCGCACGTCGCGAAAGGGTCGTCGCTGGGTCAGCAGTTCGACCTCAGAGGGGCCGAGGCCGAATTCAAGAGGGCCATCGACCTGAAGCCCGGGTACCCGACCGCACACCAGTGGTACGCCTTCTGGGTGCTCTACCCACAGCAGAGGTGGAGCGAAGCTCTGCAACAAATCGAAAAGGCAGTCGAACTCGACCCGCTTTCTCCGATCATCAATTTGAACTACGGGGACTACTTCCTCAACAAGAGGGACTACCACAAGGCGCTCGAGATTTACAGCAGGGCCGGCACCCTCGACCCTGCAATGTTCGCCTTCCATTCCAGGCTGGCACGCGTTTACGGAGTGTTGAACATGCACGAAGACGTGGAGCGTGAGCTGGCAGCCGTGGTCGAAGAGGGTCGGAAGACTCGCCCCATGATAGGTAAAGGAGTCCAGGCGGAGCTCGCACGACGCCGGGGCGATAGGCGGACGGTCAGAGAACTCTTGCCTCAGCTCGAGGCCAACCTTCACGACACCGGGGTTGACGAATACGAGGCTGCCTCCTTACACTTCTTCCTTGGTGAAGTCGACGAAGGGTTTGAGTGGCTGGAACGGTCATATTCGAAGAAAGTGGTCTCCATCCTTTGGTCCAAGTCGGACCCTGAACTGGACTCGGTCCGCGCGGACCCAAGGTACCTCGACCTCGCAACGAAACTCGGGCTGGGGTAGGCACAGCCCCTTCGTCGAGCCGGTTTGGTGTGTGCCACCCTGCCGACCTCTCGGACTTAACTGAGCATCGGTGCCACGCATGTTGGCTGATGAAGTTGTACGCCAAACAAGTTGACCCGCTCGCGCTCTGCACCCTCACGTCACGGACCGAGGGGACTGGGAGGCTGGGCGAGTCGGGTGCAGGGTGAGTCTCAACCCGCCGCATCGCTGAAATCGAATCGTCATAATGTTAAATACAATTGACAACAACCTGGCGAGCGGATTTTGCAGGCTGCTCCTCGTAGAGTGAAGACGATCTACAGCGTGATAGCTTCCCCGCAGAGGCTGGAGATTCTAAGGATCCTGAACATCAAGGGTCCCCTCACCTACAGCGCCCTGAAGACCCTCGCGGGGTTCAAGTCGAAGAAGGAGTCGGGGAAGTTCGCCTACCATCTCCGGAAGCTGGTGAAGCAGCTCCTCATCCAGCTGAACAGGCAGGAGAGGAAGTACACCGTCACGAACCTGGGTAGGCTCGTCCTCAACCTGACGCGCCAGATCGAAGAGCAGTCGCTCGTGGAGAGCGGGAAGCTCTACGTCAGGACATCTCACCAGACCATGGAGGAGTTCAACGCGAACAAGATCCTCCAGTCGCTCGTGAAGGAGGCGGGGATGCCCGTGGAGCTG